>NZ_JBVOWJ010000007.1:0-124136 GCF_058139575.1 Lactobacillus sp. VURO6/B1 (VP7)
TGCCCTTTTGTCAAGCACTTTTTTCTGGAACCTTTTTGCCGTCTTGCCCGACAGCGTTTATTATCTTACTAAAGCAGCCCAATTTTGTCAACTGCTTTTGCTCGATTTTTTGCCGGCCACCGGGGCCTCTTGCCTTGCGGCTCATTGCCCGACGACAGTTATTAATACTAGCAATTATTTTTCTTTTTTGCAAGTATTTTTTACAAAAAAAATTAATTCAGTCAGCTTTTTTTATTGATTGCTCAATATGAACCAATAATAAATGGATACTCTGGTATACATCCCTGATATCATGTCGGCATTCATCTACCACCCAGTTAAAAACAATAGCATAAATTCCGTTTGCTACTAATTCCACTTTGCGAACTGAAAATGGACCTCTAGGTCGCATGTAATTTTCTATTGCTATAGCATATTCTTTTCGCAAAACACGATAAAATTCTGGTGGATCTTGTGCAATCCTATTGAGATTAATATAGAATATTTTATTCTCTTTTATTTTCAGCAACATGCGGTAAAACATCCGGTCCATCGTTTCGCCATCTACACTTCGCAATGTCCGCCTAGTTTGCAGAGTTAAAACTGAAGTAAATAAATCACAAATATTGCGGTATTTTGTATAAAAAACCCCACGATTTATATTTAACTTCTTACAAAACTTAGTTACAGTGTACTTATAAACTCTATATTTTGACAGCTCCAACAGGAGAACTTGCTCAGTCTTTGTTAAGCTCATATTGATCGCTCCTACTTATAGTATCATAAGTATATCAATAATAGGCATGACGAGCAATACTATCTTGGAAAAAAATGATGTTATTTTTAAAAGCTAAAAAAGCACTTAAAAAGGCAACATACTTTAATTTATCCTCTAAATAAAAAACCAACAACTACTAAAATCGTAGGCTGGTTTTCAGATAATAAGTTAAATATGATTTTTATTTAAAATTAAGTTTGACTATCGCGCCTATCTTTTCTTTGTCGCTTTGCCTTACGAATTTTACTACGCTGCTCAATTTTATTTTTTTGAGCTCTGTCTTGCTGAATAGCTCTTTTAATCTTTTTCTTATAGCCTGGTTTACGCTTTTTTTGTGCTTTTTTTACCATTCCTCTCACCTTATTATCAAGTCCTTGAGAAGTTGATTTTCTTAATTTGCGGTTATGATAATGTGTCCGTGATATGAGAGAATTATCTTTAATTTCGACAAAATCAAAATGAATCCCCATTTTTTCCAGCTTAAGAATTTGATTCATTTCTTCTTCACGAATTAACGTGATGGCATGACCGCTCATCCCATTTCGTCCAGTTCTACCGATACGATGAATCACAAATTCTAATTCACGGGGAATTTCATAATTAATAACTAAGCTGACACCTTCAATATTTATGCCACGTGCGGCTAAATCAGTTGCCACTACATATTGGTATTGTCCAGCCTCTACCTCACGCATAGTTCTTTTACGTTCGCGTTCAGTTATTCCACCATGAATCTTAGCCACTTTTAAGCCCTGATTAATGAGAAATTCTGCTAATTCATCAACAGTTTGCTTTGTGTTAGCAAAAATAAGTGCCAAATACGGTTGACCCATTGTTAATAATTGATAGAGTACTTTTTTACGACTTTTTGAGCCAATATCAAGCAAATCGTTTTTGACCGTTGGCGAGATAACGGTGGGATTATCTATGATAATAGTTTCAGGCTTTGCCATGTATTTACGTAAAAAGTTAGCCAACTTAACCGGAATTGTAGCCGAAAAAGCAGTTAAAACACAATTTTGGGGCAATCTTTGTGCAATAAAATCGATTTCACTTAAAAATCCCATGTCCAGAGTCATATCAGCCTCATCAATGACAAAGTTTTTGACATAATCTAGTGGCAAAATCTTTTTTTCAACAAAATCATGTAGTCTACCGGGAGTAGCAATGATAATTTGCGGTTTATGTCTGCTAATACTTTCAATTTGCCGCTCACGATCGGTACCACCTGCTAATAACGCAATAGACAGGTTTAGATTGGAAGCATCCCTTAACTGGCGTGCAACTTGATATAATTGCTGTGCAAGTTCACGACTAGGCGTGGTCAAAATTGCTTGAGGATACTGAAGATTTTCGTCAATTTCATTCATAATAGGAATCAAAAATGCGTGAGTTTTACCTGAACCGGTAACTGCTTGCACTACAGCATTTTTGCGTGCCATTAAAACAGGGATCACTTTTTCCTGCACTTCAGTGGGTTTAACAAAGTTAATCTTTTTTAATCCCTGTCTAATTGCTGGATTTATCTGTTCATTTTCAAAAATATTATTCATGTTCCTCTTGATATTCCTTGGTTACCTGAACTAGTTCTGCGAAAATTTGTTTCACTTCCGCCATGTCTTTTGCGTTAGCTCCACTTGCTAAAGCGTGACCGCCTCCATCATGTTTTGCTGCTAATTCGTTAATTACTGGTCCCTTTGAACGATAATGGACTCTGAATGTACCGTCTGGTTTTTCAACAAAAACATTCCAGGCAATGATATCCTTAATTCGACCGGGAGTAGAAACAGTACATGAAGCTTGGTCTGAATCTACACCCAATTTATGCAGAGTATCCTGAGTCAGAATAGCATAAGCTGCACCACTAGCATCAACTTTCATATATTCCAAAACTTCAGCCTGTAATTTTGCTTGCTGGAAAGTTACATCGCTGATATTGCGGGCAATCTCGTTGATGTTAATTCCGGTAGCTGCCAATTTAGCCGCAATTTTAAAAGTATGATCTGTTGTTTCAGGATACATAAATCTACCAGTATCACCCACTATTCCAGCATAAAGTGGATAAGCAACTTCTGCAGTAAGTGGCATTTTTTCAGTAATAATAAAGTCTGCTACAATTTGTGAAGCAGCAGGAGCCTGATCATCAACAAAACTCATATCAGCATATGGTTCAACATCGGGATGATGATCAATTTTAATTAAGAAATCACCTTTGCTATATAGTTTATTAGAAATACGGGCTGTATTTCCGGTGTCTGTTGTGATTACAAGAGCTCCTTCATAATCCTGTTCAGTCACTTGATCCATATGATTGATCCATGCTAGATCGCCTTCATCATTTTCACCCGCGCATAAGATACGCTTATTGGGAAACTGTAGCTTTAAAGAACGTGCAAGTCCTGCCTGAGAACCTAAAGCGTCTGGGTCTGGACTAGTGTGTCTATGTAAAATAATGGTGTCATATTGTGTGATTTTTTGATATATTTCGGTAAAAGTATTCATATCTAAACTCCTTTATTACTTATATAAATTCCAGCCTAATAACAACTTTTTATTGAGTAAATAAATCTAAATCCATATTTTCATAGTCTGCTTCTGTAAAATCTGTAGCAGTCACACCCAAAAGCCTTATGCCATCACTTAAAAATGAACTGGAAATAGGATCAAAAAGTTCTTTAGCAGCATCGTATAGTTCTAATGGATTATTAGTAGCATGATCAAGTTTACGCCTTTTAGTAACAGTCTTAAAATCACTGTTGCGAATTTTTAAAACAACAGTATTGGCATAAAAATTTCGTTCAATTAGCTTATCAGCCAGATCATTAACATAATTACGCAAATTTGTCAATGCAGTTTGCTCATTGTAAACACTAGGTTCATAGGATCGTTCAATACCAATAGATTTGCGATTACGCTCATCATCAGGAATTACTCGTGATAAATCAATACCGTTAGCGTGTTCAGCCATTAAGTATCCCATACGGTTGAAATGTTTTATTAAATCACGAACATGCATTTTTTGCAACCCATGACCTGTAAAAATGCCCATTTCTGCTAATTTTGCTTGAGTTTTTGGACCGATACCATGAAACTGAGCAATTTTTTGTTTTGCTAAAAATTCTTTGGCTTCATCTGGCAAAATAACAGTGCGCCCGAATGGCTTCGAATACTCAGAACCCATTTTTGCTAAAAATTTGTTATATGTGACGCCAAAAGAACAATTAAGACCAACTTCTTTTTTTATTTTCTTCTGAAGATTAATTGCAATCTGCAATGCAGAGGTTATCCCTAATTTGTTTTCAGTTACATCCAAATACGCTTCATCAAGCGCGATAGATTGGACGTTATCAGTAATTTCATGCATCAACTGATGTATTTCAGCAGAAACACTATGATATTTAGTAAAATTTGGGCTCAAAAATACCAATTTATTTTTCGGTATCAGTCTTAATGCCTTAATCGATGGCATAGCAGAGTGCACACCGTATTGACGAGCGATATAATTAGCTGTTGCAATCACACCATGACCGTGATAATTTCTAGGATCTTGACCAATTACCAGTGCTTTATTTTTTAATTCTGGATTATCGCGTGTTTCTACAGATGCATAAAAAGCATCCATATCAAGATGAATAATTCTTCTATGTGTATCATTTTTAGGCAAAAGGCCATCGTCAAAATTACTCATAAATCCAACGCTCTGTCGGCGACTCAAAAATTTTAGCAGCTGACTTAGGACCCATTCTGTATGGCAAATATTGTTCAGGTTCCTGACCCTGTTCGTTTTCTTTTTGCCAAGCTTCTTCAACATGGTCAATAAATTTCCAATAGTTTTTTAGTTCACTCCAGTGAGTAAAATTAGTCGAATCATTTACAAAAACATCATGCAACAAACGTTCATAACCATCTGGCACCTGTTTTTGCTCTTCACTTGTAAGTCCGTAGCTTAAATTCTCACGTCTGATTCCAGTTTCATTGATTTTTTTACCGTTAATAGTAATAAAAATTTGCATCTGCGGATCTATAATGATTGAAATATTATTTGAATGAGCCATGCCATACTGATTCGACATATGCTTTAAAACAATGTCAATCCTATTTTTCTTTTCTCTCATTTCTTTACCAGTTCTAAAATAAATTGGTAAATCTGCCAATGGCCCCTTTTTAAACTTTACTTCACCTGCTACATAGGTTTCCGTATGAGAATCCTCAGCAACATTAGGCTCTTGACGATAGCCAAAGGTGACATCGCTGCCAAGATATTGCCCCCTCACAAAATGCCGCGCAATTTCATCTTCTGTGGGAATTATCATACTATCAAGAAGTTCTTGCTTTGCTTTGTGGATACTTTGTGAAGTCAAATCCTTAGGCTCTGGCATTGCAAGCAAAGTTATGATTTGGAATATATGATTCTGTACCATATCGCGCAAAGCTCCTGCTGTTTCGTAATAGCCACCTCGAGCCTCAACTCCAAGTTGTTCTGCTAAAGTGACCTGAACGTTTTTAATATTATGATTATTCCAAATATTTTTAATCAATGGATTAGTAAGCCTCATTGGTAAAATGTTCTGAATCATTTCCTTGCCTAAATAATGATCAATCCGAAAGATATCATCTTCAGCAAAAGATGCAGTTATTTGCTTGTTCAACTCTTCTGCCGTGGCAAGATCACGACCAAAAGGCTTTTCAACAACAATGCGGTTAAAACCCGAACTAGTTAAATGCTGATCATTAATGTGTTCAGCAATAGTCCCAAAGAATTTAGGAGCCATGGCCATGTAGAAAATACGATTTCCCTGTGCACTATAACGATCGTCAAGATCTTGCGCCAAATTTTTCAAAGTTTCATAGTGTTCAACATTTGTCACATCATGAGACTGATAGTAAAAATGGCTGGCAAAAGCAGCTAAATCATTTTCATCCACTTCATTATGTGTTTCGTGCACAGCGTCACTCACTTGGTCGCGCAAATATTCATGTGACCATGGACGACGAGCCGTGCCGATCACAGCAAAATTATCGTGAATTAAACCTTGTTCAAATAAATTAAACAGTGCAGGATATAACTTCCTATGAGCTAAATCTCCACTCCCACCAAAGATAATCATAATTACCGGAATGTTATTCATGAAAAAATCCTTTCTGCTATCTTTTTACACTAACTTTATTTTATACTATTTTGCCGGTAAACTCGCGCTTTGAGCAACATTTGCCAATATTTGTTTACTAATTTTGGTAACAAAAAAGTGCCTTGAAGGCACTTAAGTAACTGCTTTTATTTTGAATCGTCAGGAGTTTCATCAGATGAACTGGCTGGTCTTTCTTCAGTTGACTTTTCCGCTGGCTTATCTGGTTTCTGATCCGTTGTCGGTTCACTTTGCTCTGATTCTTCAGCTTTATCAGTACTTTCAGAAGTAGCAACTGGTTCAGCATTAGCCGTATTATTTGGCAAAATTTGCTGTACTGCCATTCTACTAAAAGTTAAATAAATCCCATCAGCATCAAGCACAACAGTTTTGTCTTTGGTATTAACGGAATCAATTTTACCGTGAAGACCATCAATCATGATGACGCTGTCACCTTTCTTCAATTGATTCATCATTTCCATTTTCTTTTGCTGTTGCTTTTTTTGGGGTTTGATCATAGTAAAATACATCAAAGCGATCAAAACAACAAAGATAATGATTGTCCACAAACTTCCGCTTCCATTATTAGCATTAGCTAAAAATAAATTATTCAATGTTACACTCCTCAAATTAAAATTACTCATTGTCTAAATATTAATTATACAAAAAATAACGAACAATTGCATTATTTGTTTGGCAAGGGCAAGCCTAAATGAACGTAAGCTTTCTCAGTGACCATTCTTCCTCTTGGAGTCATTAATAAAAAGCCATTTTGCATTAAATATGGTTCGTACAGTGACTGGATAGTTTCAACGTCTTCACCCGAATTTGCCGCTAAAGTCCTGATTCCTACCGGTCCACCACGATAATTTTCAATAATTACACGCAGAATTTTGCGATCAGTCTGATTTAGGCCTTCATCGTCAACTTGCAATTGTTGCAGTGAGCTTTTTGTAGTGGCAAAAGAAATGAATTCTTCTCCTTTGACCTGGGCAAAATCACGTACTCTGCGTAATAACCTGTTAGCCACACGGGGCGTGCCCCTTGATCTGCGTGCTAATTCGTGTGCTGCTTGAGGTTCAATATCAATATTAAAAACTTTGCTTGAACGACAGATAATTTTTTCTAACTCATCAACCGTATAATACTGCAAGTGTTCCACGATACCAAATCGTCCGCGCAATGGTGCAGACAATTGCCCAGCCAAAGTAGTTGCGCCGACTAAAGTGAAAGGTGGCAAGGGGACATGAACCGCGTGAGTAGTCTGCCCTTCACCAATTACGATATCGACATAATAATCTTCCATAGCAGAGTAAAGAACTTCTTCAATTGGTTTGGCCAAGCGATGAATTTCATCAATAAATAAAATATCACCAGGATTAAGATCAGTTAGCAAGGCAACTAAATCACCAGCCTTTTCAATTGCAGGTCCACTAGTGCTTTTCAAATGAACACCTAGTTCATTCGCTATTACAAATGCTAAAGTTGTTTTTCCCAATCCAGGCGGACCATATAATAGAACGTGATCCAGTGCTTCGTCTCTTTTTTTAGCAGCTTTTATATAAACTGCCATTTCTTTTTTTACCCGTTTTTGTCCCAAATATTCATCTAGTGTTTGGGGACGCAGTGAAAATTCGGCCTGTTCTTCTTCTGAGCCTTGAGCTTCACCAGAAACTATCTCATTTTTATTTTCTGCCAACTGTCTCACTTCCTTTTAAATCGTTATTTTCATTATAACAAGATTTACTTCTTTAAGAGAAGAGCCAATCCTTTTTTAATGTACTGATCTGCTGTTGTCTTTTCCTCTTTTATTAAAGCCGGTGTAATCCTGTCTACTTCTTTTTTAGTATAACCTAATGCCAATAATGCCAATAATGCATCATTTAATTCCGGAGTTATTTCTGCTAAAGCTTCTTTATTTGCTTTCTTGACATAGTCTCCTAATTTACCCTTTAAATCAAGGACAATTTGTGAAGCCGTTTTTTTGCCTACACCAGGAAAACGAGTTAGGTATTTCACCTCACCCTGTTCAATTGCTTCTGCTAGAGAATTACTGTCTTCAGCAGCCATAATTGCTAAAGCAGACTTTGGTCCGATACCACTGACACTTAAAAGTTTTAAAAACAAGCCTTTATCATCTTCAGTCTGGAAACCATATAAGGTAACTCCAGTATCTCGCACAATTTGTTCTATAAAAACTCGCACTTTTTGTCCCTCTTGGTATGCATATGGTGAGGGAGTAAAAACCTTGTAGCCGACTCCATTTACGTCAACTACTATAAAATCTGGCTTAACTATTGCAATATCGCCATTCAAATATTCATACATTTTTGTTAATCTTTCTTAAACATTTTGCGTAAATCTTTTTTCCTTAGGCGCACAATTACCAAATTACCCTTTGCATCATGATACGGATCAGAAATTTGTCTCAAACTCGTCAAAATTTCGCCACAATCTGCAGATGTCAGCCTTTTACGTCCAGGAACTTCCCTTTGAGCTTGATCTGCTGCTATTCTTTTAATTAAATTTTGAAAATTGCTTTCATCTACATTTAAAAAGGTGTCTAAAATTGTACGCACAGAATGTTCGACGTCTTTGCCTAACCAAGTGGGATAAGACCTCAAGATAAAGGTATCTTGCCCAAAATCTTCTAAAAAAATACCAATTTTTTTGATATCTGCCAACTTATCTTTTATTTGTAGAAAATCTAAATTGCCAAATTCCAAAATTAAAGGACTCAGTAAACCTTGCTGGCTAATTTTAGAACTAGACAACTCGAGCATAATCTTTTTAAAAGAAAGCAGTCTTCTGGCAGCAACCTGATCAATTAAATATAAGTCATCATTACTTGCAGCAATAATAAATAATTTAGTCTGACCTACAAAACTTAGCTCGGGTAAACTACTTGCCAGTAATTCATCCCCCGTAGAAATTATCCCGCTATTAGATTGCTTACTGGTAAAAGGCGTCAACTGACATTGCTTTTTTACATTATCTGTCCAAGTTGCAGTAATCAAATATCGATCATCATCTCGCGGAATATCTAAATTCACATACTGTGCATGCTGTATATGCTGAATTTCTTCAGGACGTGTTTCATTAATTTGGTCAGCTTGAGTTTCAGGTCTGTTAGTTTCAACCACGTTTTTATTTAAATTAAATTTTAGCTGATCAACTAAAGTATCCTCCATAGCATTATTTAAATTGCTAATAGCATCAGATTTTGTTTCATTCTTCAAAAGCACACTGCTGATTGCATTTGTTATTAAACGACTTAATTCAGTTTCTTTAGATAAACGTACTTCTCTTTTTGTGGGGTGCACGTTAACATCAACCAAAAGCGGATCAGTTTTTATCTTAACAACAGCTATCGGATAATGTTTAGCAGCAAGGTTATTACCATAGCCATCCATTACTGCACTCGCTAATTTGAAATTTCTAATGTAACGGCCATTAAGTAAAATTGAAATAAAATTACGCGTAGATCTGGTAAGTTCAGGATTAGAAATTAAGCCACTTACCTCAAAGTCATTGTCACTGCCTTTAAAAGACAACATTTTTTCAGCAATATTTCTGCCATAAACACTAGAAACCGTTTGCCGTAAGTTATTGTTGCCAGCAGTCCTTAATAATATGCGACCTTCGTTCATCAATGTAAATGCAATTTCAGGATAACCTAACGCAATCCGATTAACAATATCCACGATTTTCATAATTTCAGTTCTCGGACTACGTAAATATTTTAATCGCGCCGGCGTGTTATAAAATAAGTCTTTAACAGTAATCTGTGTACCTTTTCTGGCAGCGGCATCCTCCTGTGCTTTTTTAACTCCACCCGCAAACTCGGCGCGCGTACCTATTTCATTAGCAGAATTAGTTAAAATTTCGACGTGACTGACTGCAGCAATTGAGGCTAAGGCTTCGCCCCTAAAACCTAATGTATTGACATTAAATAAGTCATGCTCATTTGCAATCTTACTGGTCGCATACCTAGTAAAAGCAAGATCAATCTGATCGCTATCAATTCCGGAGCCGTTATCTTGAACTAGAATTTGCTTTAATCCGGCATCAGTGAATTCAATTCTAATTCTGCTGCTACCTGCGTCAATTGCATTTTCAACCAGTTCTTTTACCACGCTAGCAGGTCGTTCAATTACTTCTCCGGCTGCGATCTGATTAGAGAGGTTGACAGAAAGCTCATGTATTTTTGCCATGACTAGTTCTCATCCTTTAAATCTTCTTGCCAGTTTTCGACTAACTGCATTACTTGCAGCGGCGTCTGATCAGCTAAATAAAGATTAGAAATTTCATCTAAGATATCTTTTTCTTTATCAGTTAATTCATCCTTAGAATCTGATGGTGTTTCAACAGGAACAGCTTCTTCTGTTTCACTAGCTGTACTAAACAAATCCAGCTGCGTGGAAGCAGGACCTAAATTACTTCCTTGGGCTTCAAGTCTATTAAGCAACTTAGTAGCTTTTCGTAAAACTTTTCGCGGCAATCCAGCAAGTTGTGCTACATGGATGCCATAACTTTGATCAGCTGGTCCTGGTAAAATTTTATGAAGAAAAATTAATTTACCGTTTTCTTCGGTTGCTCCAACGTGAATATTCTTTAAATGAGGCAAAGTCTGTTCCAAGGCTGTTAGCTCGTGGAAGTGCGTCGCAAATAAAACTTTGGCTCCAACTTCATCGTGCAGATACTGGACAATAGCACCAGCTAGAGCCATACCATCATAAGTGGCTGTTCCCCGCCCGATTTCATCAAATAAAACCAAGCTGCGTTTAGTGGCATGTTGTAAAGCATCATTTGCTTCAGTCATTTCAACCATAAAGGTACTTTGACCAGAAATCAGATCGTCTGCTGCCCCAATCCGGGTAAAAATTTGGTCAAAAATCGGCAAGTCAGCACTATCTGCTGGCACAAACGAACCAATTTGAGCCATCACGGCAATAAGTGCCATCTGCCTCATATAAGTGCTTTTTCCGGACATATTAGGACCAGTTATCAGAAAAATGTCTGTATTTTCTGTTAATTTTACATCGTTAGGAATAAAAGAGCCTGCTTTCATGACCTGTTCAACTACAGGGTGACGGCCCATGATAACTTTAACATCCTGATTATCAGTATGGAATTGTGGTCGGCAGTAATTGTTGTCCTCGGCTACTTGAGCAAAAGAGCAGAAAACATCAAGCTCTGCCACTTGTCCAGCCAACTTTTGCAAGGCAGGAATATATTTCTTAACTTCTTCTCTTAATTTCACAAACAAATCATATTCCAAATCCGTTGATTTGGTCTGTGCTTCCAAAATCAGATTTTCATGCTCTTTAAGTTCAGGTGTAATATATCGTTCAGCATTGGTCAAAGTTTGCTTACGGGTATAACGATCTGAAGGTACTTTGCCCTTATTCGAATTTGTAACCTGAATATAATAGCCAAAGACCTTGTTGTAACCTACTTTTAAATTTTCAATTCCTGTTTTGGCCCGTTCATCCTGCTCCATTTCAGTCAACCATTTTTTACCATTATTCATGGCATCCCGGTAGCGATCAAGTTGACTATCAACACCATCTTTGATTAATCCGCCTTCAGTCGTCAGAACTGGAGGCTGATCAACAATGGTATCTGTAATTAATTTAGCAATGCCTTTTAACGGATCAATTTGTCTGGCAAAATTTTGCAGATTTTTATTATCAGCTTTTTGGATTGCTGTCAAAATCGTTGGCACGGCATTGAGAGAGTGAGCCAACTGCAATAACTCGCGGGCATTGACATTGCCAAAAGCAATGCGCCCAGTTAAACGTTCCAGATCATAAACCCCTTTTAGAGCATCGTTAATATTTTCTCGCGTAAAATATTCATCAATTAAGGCCTGCACCATTTCTTGCCGTTTATTTAGCTGCTCAATTGACAAAAGTGGCCGAGCCAGCCATTGTTTTAACAGCCGTCCACCCATTGCAGTATGCGTTTTATCCAGAACCCAAAAAAGGGAACCCATTTTTTTGCCGGTTTTCGCAGATGCTGTTAACTCTAAATTATCCCGTACAGTATGAGACATTTGCAAATATTGATTGACTTCATAACTTTTTGCTACTTGTAAATGGGCTAAACTGCGGCGCTGGGTCTGCAATAAATAACCTACAAGTTGTTTTACAGCAGCTTTTTCAGCAGAATTAGTCAAATCCTGCTCAGCAAAAGAAATCTCTGCATGTTTGCCAGTTAATTCTACGGGCTCTGACACTGTAATATTAGCTTTATGAAGAAAATCACTATCCTTGTCACTTAAGTGACCATTAAAAACAACTTCGCGTGTTCGCAGCGAAAGCAACTCATTTGAAACAGCCGCAAAGCTTTTTAAATGTGTAGCATAAATTTCACCAGTGGATAAGTCACTGTATGCAAGTCCAAAGCAACTTTTAGTAGTCACAACTGATGTCAGATAATTCGATTCCTTGGCTTCACTGGGCTTGTCATTCATCAAAGTTCCCGGAGTCACAAGTTGAATTATGCCCCGTTTAACCATTCCTTTAGCTTTTTTAGGATCTTCAAGTTGTTCACACAAGGCTACTTTGTAGCCTTTTTCAACTAAAGTATCTACATAAGATTGAACAGCTACATGCGGGACTCCCGCCATGGGAACAGGATTTTCAGTTTTATTTGACCTGTGAGTCAGCGTTAATTCCAAAATTTGCGCACCTTTGACTGCATCATCTTCAAATAATTCGTAAAAATCGCCCACCCGATAAAAAAGGAAAGCATCCGGATATTGCTTTTTAATTTCGTGATATTGCTCCATCATCGGAGTCAGGTTTGTTTGCGCCATTATTCCCCTTCTTTTCTGCATTACTGTTATTATTATACGCTAAACTTCTTGTTAAAAGAAAAAAGACCGCAAGTAAAACGATCTCTTTTCACAATATGCTTTTTAGTTGCAATAATTGCTTTCTGTTTAAAAAATTTAAGCAATGTGACCTTCAATACTCTGTAAATCTTTTTTGCCATCCATTTTCACAATTGCGGTAATTGCAGCAGTAATGCCTTTGACATCATCTGCTAGGCTAAGACATGGAGTTTCAGGTTTAGCAACAACTTGCTCAGGTAAATACGGAATGTGCATAAATCCAGCCTTTAAGTTACGAAATTCCTTGTCAATCATATACTGCACTTGATACATAATATGATTGCAGACAAAAGTCCCTGCAGTTGTTGAAACAGAGCTTGGCAATCCAGCTTCCCGAATTGCACGTGCCATCGCTTTTACGGGAAGTTGTGTAAAATATGCGTTTTGACCATCTTCATGAATAGGACTGGCAATAGGTTGATAACCTTTATTATCAGCAATACGTCCATCATCAAAATTGATAGCTACTCGTTCTGGAGTCAAAGCATAACGACCACCAGCTTGACCGATATTTAAAACATAATCTGGTTTTTCCTTAAGAATATCTTCATGAACTACTTCTGCACAGTCGCCAAAAACTGTTGGTATTTCGAGTTTAACGATCTTTGCACCAGCAATCTCATCATCCAGCCGTTTAACTGCTTCAATTGCAGGATTAATCTTATCTTCGCCAAAGGGATCAAAACCTGTTACAAGAATTTTCATTATCTTTTCTCCTTACTATCTTAAAAAGCTAAAAAGTACATTAGAATAATTTGAATGAGCAGCATGCTAATTGCAATCGGAAATTGTTGCTTGATTACACCTAATTGATCTTTCATTTCCATTAATGCAACTGGCAAAGTATTAAAGTTGGCTGCCATTGGGGTAAGCAATGTACCGCAGTATCCAGATGTCATTCCTAATGCCGCAACTACAATCGGTGAACCACCTTGGGCGACAACGAAAGGAATGCCAATCCCTGCTGTAATAACTGCAAACGCAGCAAACGCATTACCCATTATTGCTGTAAATAGTGCCATAGCAATACAATAAAGTGCAACTCCTAATAAGTGGTTTCCAATAGGAAAAAGCCCGGAAATAGCTTTAGCCGTCACTTGTCCCACACCTGAAGCTGTAAATACCACACCTAAAGTTGCAAGTAGTTGTGGTAAAATGCCGGCAGAACCAACAGAACGAACCATTCTTTGTGTATCTTCGTAAACTACTTTGGCATTTGATCTAGTCAAAATTTGTGCAACCACAAGTGAAACAATAGCTGCTACACCGATTCCTACTTGACCACCAAAATTAGTAAACTGTGCTATGACCAAAGCTAAAACTGCCAGCAAGATACTGGGTAAGAAAATCCAGTTGCCAATACGTTCAACCGTTTTTTGGGCTACTTTTTCATCCAATTCCTTAATATGGCCGACACGAACCTGTTTAAATAATGATAACAAAGCAATAATGACGATAAGGCCACCGTTAATTGCATTTGGCAACCATTGTCCAGTGCAGAAAAGTATTGCAAATAAGAGCCAAAATAATCCAGTACCCCAGCGAGCTGGATTAGCCTGATCGCGCCAAGATTCAATAGCAGCAGCCAAGAAAAAAAGTCCAATTAAAATATAGAATGCCAGTAAAACATTATTAATTAAAGTATCCATTATTTCTCCTATTTTTCCTTGCTTTTCATTAACTTTTGGTCAAATGAGTGATTGTAGAACAGGCATAAAATATAACTGATAATAGCTACAGGAAAAGTGTATAAAACAATACCTGCAGGATCTACAGGATGACCCAGCGATTTCATTGTACTTGCAATAAGTAAAACACTTGAGGAAGCAACAAACAGGTTTTGGGCAAAGAAATTACCAAAATTTTCTGTTGCAGCAGCTCTTCCTTTAATTTGGTCTACTTCAAGAGGCGTCAATTCGCTATTAACCTTACCGGCCGCTTGTGCCATTGGATTAATTAATGGCGCAATAAATTGGACGTGTCCTTGTAATGAAATACCGAAAGCACCAGCAATTTCACGAATGGCTTGGTAAATATCGAAGATACGACCTGGAGTCAGTTTCTTCATTTTTTTAATCAAATTAACAGCAGCTTGTTTTAAACCATGTCTTTCTAAAATTCCAATAGTTGGCAAAGTAAGAAAGAATAACGAAACCATTCTATTATCCATAAAACCTTTACCCAGAATTGTCAAAAATGAGGTAAAATCTATTCCCGAAACTAATGCCGTAACTAAAGCAGCAATTACAACTACGGCTATCGTGTCAAGTCCTAAAGCAAATCCGACTACTATAACAACAATACCTAATAAACTTAAATATTCCACTAATGTTCCTTTCCAGTGAACAATCAAAACTGATATAAGCTTAAAACTGCATTATAACAAAAAATCCTGCCAGCAAGCCCCACAGGGTTGCTAGTAGGATTTATTAAATAACTAATAAAAACTAGATTACATCACACCTGGATTGCCAGCACCTGCGCCTGCATTAGGATCAGCAGCAGGTTTATCTTCTGGTATTTCGGCAACAACAGCTTCAGTAGTTAAGAGAAGAGCAGCAATTGAAGCAGCATTTTGTAAAGCAGTACGGGTTACCTTGGTTGGGTCAATAATTCCGGCTTCAACCATGTTTTCCCACTTGCCATTAGCTGCATTATAGCCTACTTCATTTTCTTGACCTTCAAGTTTGTTCAAGATAACTGAGCCGTCTTCACCAGCATTGTCAGCGATTTGACGAACTGGAGCAGTTAAAGCTTCTAAGACGATGTTGATTCCAGTTTGTTCATCAGCATTGTCGCCTTTAAGGCCTTTAACGGCATCCTTAACGTCTACTAAAGCTGTACCACCACCTGCAACGTATCCTTCGTCAACGGCTGCACGAGTGGAGTTTAAAGCATCTTCAATGCGGTATCTGCGTTCTTTTAATTCAGTTTCAGTAGCAGCACCAACATGAATAACGGCAACTCCACCGGTCAATTTAGCCAGACGCTCTTGTAATTTCTTCTTGTCAAAGTCAGAAGTAGTCTCTGCAATTTGTTTTCTGATTGAATCTTCACGGTCTTTAATAGCTTCGTCAGAACCAGAACCATCAACAATAGTAGTTGAGTCTTTGGTTACAGTGATGCGGCGAGCTTGACCTAGTTGGTCAAGCTTAGTGTCCTTTAATTCAAGACCTAAGTCCTCAGTAATTACTGTACCACCAGTTAAAGCGGCAATATCTTGCAATTGTTCTTTACGACGGTCGCCAAAGCCAGGAGCTTTAACAGCAACAACGTTAAAGGTACCACGAATCTTGTTCAAAACTAATGTTGGTAAAGCTTCACCAGAAACATCATCAGCAATGATCAAAAGTGATTTACCTTGTTGCACAATTTCTTGTAACAATGGCAAAATGTCCTGAATGTTAGAAATCTTCTTATCAGTGATTAAAATGTATGGATTGTCAAGATCTGCTTCCATCTTGTCATTATCAGTTACCATATATTGTGAAAGGTAACCACGGTCAAATTGCATACCTTCAACTACTGATAATTCAGTTTCAATACCACGTGAATCTTCAATAGTGATCACACCATCATTACCAACTTTTTCCATTGCGTCAGCGATTAAGTCACCAACTTCTTTTGAGGCTGAAGATACTGAAGCTACTTGAGCAATCTGGTCTTTTGAAGAAACAGTGTGACTAATCTTATGTAATTCGTTAACTACAGCCTTAGTAGCTTTTTCAATACCGCGACGAACACCAACAGGATTAGCACCAGCAGTAACATTCTTCATGCCTTCACGAATGATTGCTTGAGTCAAAACAACAGCAGTAGTTGTACCATCACCAGCAATGTCATTGGTTTTTTGTGCTGCTTCTGCAACTAACTTAGCACCCATATTCTCATAGTGGTCTTTTAATTCAATTGCCTTGGCAATTGTCACACCATCGTTAGTAATGTCTGGGTTGCCGTATGATTGCTCTAAAACAACATTTCTACCCTTAGGACCAATAGTTGCCTTAACAGTGTCAGCTAATTTATCAACACCCTTTAATAGAGAACGTCTTGCTTTTTCTGAAAATTTAATTTCCTTTGCCATGTTTTTCTGCGCTCCTTAATTACTTAACAATTGCTAAAATATCTTTTTCGTGAAGGACTAAATACTTTTCGTCATCATACTTGACATCTGTGCCTGAATACTTGTCGTATAAAACAACGTCACCTTTTTTAACGGTCATAGGAATTTTACTGCCGTTCTCAGCATAACTGCCCTCACCAACAGCAACAACTTCACCTTCTGTTGGCTTTTGTTTAGCATTAGAAGCCAGGACGATTCCGCCTACAGTTTTCTCTTCTTCTTCTTTAACTTTAACGATCACGCGATCACCAATTGGTTGTAACACGTTTGTCCCTCCTAAAATTAAATTATTAATCTATTTTACGTGTCATTAGCACTCCTATCAGTTAAGTGCTAACTTACATTTATGATAATAACCCCTTTTATGAAAAAATGCAAGAAAAAATTAGCACTTTGAGTAAAAAAGTGCTAATTCTATTTTTAGACCTACTTTTTCTTGTCTGAGTCCAGAAAGTAAATTAGAGTTTGTAATTCCGTTGCCAAGTCAACGTTTTGGATTCTAATACCACTTGGAGCAGACAAACGAATTGGCGTGAAATTCATAATTCCTTTGATGCCGGCTTCAACCATATCATCAGCAGTTTTTTGAGCTGTTGTAGAAGGAACAGTCAAAATAGCAATAGAAATCTGCTGGTCACTAAGCTGTTTTTTTAGCTCACTCATATCATAAACAGGAACGCCACTAAGAATCTTGCCCGTAATTTTATCATCAATATCAAAAGCACATGAAATACGGATATTGTTTGTACGCTTGAAATTATAGTTTAATAATGCGTGACCTAAATTACCAACGCCAACCAGGGCAACATTGGTTAAGGTATCTTGGTTTAAAATCTTTTTAAAAAAAGAAAGCAAGCTTTTTACATCATAGCCGTAGCCACGTTTGCCCAATGCGCCAAAGTATGAAAAATCACGTCTGATTGAAGCACTATCTACTTGAACGGCTTCAGATAATTCAGTAGAGGAAACTTTTTCTTTGCCAGCCTCATTTAAAATTATCAGATAGCGGTAATATAGCGGCAGTCTTTTAGCCGTAGCCGTGGGTATTTTGATTTTTTCCATTTAAAAAGCCTCCAACTTGATTAAGTAAATATTTCGTTTTGTGAATTTTTCAGCAATTACTACTATTTTATCTATAAATTTGCGCTATTTGCAAACATTTTTTTCACAATCTATCAAATTTTAGCATAATAGTATCAGGTTGATAATAGAAATTTGTATTTTTACTCTTTTTAATGTAAAAATGCTTTTTTTTACATTTATTTCTTTTATTTATCAATCAAACTCTCCCCCAAGAATTTTGCTACGTATGCTAAAATGGTTTCTAGGTGAAAAATTATGATAATTGC
Source organism: Lactobacillus sp. VURO6/B1 (VP7) (assembly GCF_058139575.1). Lineage (NCBI taxonomy): Bacteria > Bacillati > Bacillota > Bacilli > Lactobacillales > Lactobacillaceae > Lactobacillus > Lactobacillus sp. VURO6/B1 (VP7). Next base: position 18,257 of record NZ_JBVOWJ010000007.1, read on the forward strand.
TCAAGGACACGATTTAGAAAAACAATTCGGTGCCAACACATTATTTAAAAATGTCAATTTTTCAATTGACTCAAATGCCAGAATAGGTCTCATTGGACCCAATGGTGTCGGTAAAACGACTTTGCTTAAAATTATGACCGGCGAAGAAGAAGCCACACATGGTGACTTTACAATCAATAAAAATATAGATGTCGGCTATATTGCTCAAGAAAATGATTTAAATGAAAATAAAACTATTTGGGATGAAATGCTGTCTGTTTTTACTCCCCTAATTAATATGGGTAAAAAGATAAGGGATTTACAAGAAGAAATGTCTGCAAATCCGCGAAAAAAGGACCTGCTAAAACAATATGACCAATTGCAATACAGCTTCGAACAACAAGGTGGATACACCTACCAGGCCGATATCAAGAGTGTTTTAAATGGCTTTAATTTTCCTGAAGCAACTTGGACTAAAAAGGTTGGCAGCCTTTCCGGTGGAGAAAAAACACGTCTTTCTTTTGTCAAGTTATTATTACGCAAACCCCCGTTATTATTACTTGATGAACCTACCAACTATCTTGATTTAGACACTCTAGACTGGCTTGAAAATTACCTTAAAAACTATTCTGGTGCTATTTTGGTAGTTTCCCATGATCAATATTTTTTGGATAATTTAGCAACACAGATTTTTGAATTACAATTTGGCAAATTAACTGTGTTTAAAGGAAATTATTCTGCCTACGTCGCTGAACGCCAATTACGTGACCGTCAACAAGAAGAAGCATACGAAAAGCAGCAAGAAAAAATCAAAAAAGACGAAGAATTTATTCAAAAAAATATTGTCAGAGCCAAAACTACTAAGAGAGCACAAAGCCGGCGCAAGCAATTGGAGAAAATGGATAGGATTACTCCCCCAAAGCACAAAAATAAAGTGCGCATAAATTTCCAAAGCGAAAGGCCTTCAGGTAAAGAAGTATTAATTTTGCGTGATTTAACAATTGGCTACCCCACAAAAACAATGGTTCACGATATTTCTCTGCAAATAAATAAGGGCGATCGCGTGGCCGTTATTGGTCAAAATGGTATTGGTAAATCAACTTTACTTAAAACCGTGATGAAGGAGTTAAAGCCGAAAAAAGGTTCAATTAAATATGGAGCATCCCTTGATATCGGCTATTATGATCAGGAACTTCAGGGACTTGATCCAACTAAAACGGTAATCGATACAGTTTGGGACCGGCACAAAACAATGCCTGAAAAAGATGTGAGGTCGATTTTAGCCAGTTTTTTGTTTACGGCAAAAGATATTGATAAAACTGTCGGGCAACTTTCAGGTGGTCAAAAGGCCAGATTAACATTAACTGTTTTGTCACTAGAACATAATAACTTTCTGCTGATGGACGAACCTACTAACCACTTGGATCTTGAAGCCAAGGAGGTTTTAGAACAGGCACTACAGAGCTATGATGGTACTTTACTTTTCGTTTCCCACGACCGCTATTTCATCAATCAGTTAGCAAATAAGATTGTAGAAATTAAAAACGGTATTGCTCAAGTATATGAGGGTGATTATAGCTATTATTTAGATGAAAAGAATAAGCAAGACTCAGCCTCCGAAAATGAATCATCTGAGAATAGAGAAATAGTAGAACCTGAACAAAATAAAAATAAATTGTCTTATCAGGAGCAAAAGTTGCGCGATTCACAAAAGCGTAAATTGCAAAGAGAAGTTGAAAATACCGAAAATAAAATTGAAAAATTGGAAAAAGAGCAAAAAGATATTCAATCTCAAATGGCTGATCCAGCAATTGCTACTAATTTTGACAAATTAGGTCCCTTGCAAGAACAGCTTAACGCTGTACAAAAACAACTGGACGAAGCAAATAATGCTTGGGAAAAAGCACTAACTGAACTCGATAGCTTTGACTAAAATAATATATATTAAGTTAACACAACCACAGATTAAGATTAACCAGCTTTTTATCTGCTGTTTCTATTCTTGGCTTGCGCTAACTTTTCTTATTAATTATTAATAAATTTTCGGTTGCAAAACCTGATAAATTTAGTGTTGCTTTTAAAATTGTAGTTGTTTAAACTTAAGATAATAATTTTACTGGCTCTATCAAAAATAAATTGAGAGGTACACATGGAAAAATTACGCACTGCTCTTTAATTATTAATTAATTAAAGAGGAATAAAAATGAAATATATAGCTGACAAAAATATCGCTATGGAACAACTTATAAATTTATACACAAGCGTAGGTTGGAGTTCCTATACGCAAAATCCTCAGCAACTGCAAAAGGCAGTTGTAAATTCGCTTTTTGCTATCGGCGCTTATGATCAAAACCAGTTAGTGGGATTAATCAGAGTAGTTGGTGATGGTCTGACCATCATTTATATCCAAGATTTACTTGTTAATCCTGCTTATCAAAGACAAGGAATTGGTACGAAATTAATAAACAGCGTGCTAAAGAAATACAATTCTGTCAGACAGAAAGTTTTGTTGACAGAAAATACCGTTAAAACGCGCAGGTTTTATGAGAGTTGTAATTTTAATCCGTGTGACAAATACAACTTGATTGCTTTCTACAAAGATTTTTAAGAGATAATAAGGAGTCTGGGAAAAAACTATCTTTTCCCAGACTCCTTTGCTCAATATTTTATCTTTTAGTTTTAAGAAGAACTCACACCAATCTAGTTGACTTTATCATGGTAGGTACCTTATTACCTGATTAGAATAGATAACACTGTAACATAAAATTTACACAGCAAGTTAAGATATTATTGAATATTAAATCTGTATATATTTATTTAATCAAAATGGGAAACTCTTTTGAAACGAGTTTCCCATTTTGTAATGACGAGTATGTTATTGCTTGTTATATATTTTTACACTTAGTTTTAAAAGACTTTTGAGTATGCATAATTTAAATAAACAAATGAACGATCTAAAGTCATGATAACACTAAATTAGAGGTAAAAATATTAATTTAAGAAATATAAAATTTTATTTTTTATATTTTATATGACTGGACAGTAAAATCAAAATAGCAATTATTAAAATTGAACAGCACAGTGTTAAAATCCCTGTCTTATAGTTCAACTGCATATTTTGATAATTCATTCCTAAATTGCCAGATACTATGTCAACTGCGTTCAAGTATGTCATTGGCAACCAGGCGCAAATCTTACGCAGCGGATCAACTATCATAGTTGCAATGTTGAGCCCTGGGACAAGTAAAATAGCGATAAGTAATGCTGGTAATTTATCACGAAAAATTCGGGCAAGGAACTGAACTAAGACAACATCGAAGATCAAGGTAAGTGCCTGCAATACAATTACTTTGATAATAAAGCTGCCAGTAGTTACACATTTAATAAGGGGACCACTAACTGTATATTGAACTACGATATAAGGGAAGGATAAACTACCAGTACCAGAAATAAGGGAAGCTACAATAAATAATACTAAGTTAATCCCTAAAAAACTACCAAGAGTCAGGACTATTCCTGCTATGGTATTCGAAATCATTAAATTATTTTTTTCAAGCGGTAATAACTGCACCGTATCTAACTTTTGATGGTAAGAATCAGTTAAAAACAAAGTTAATAAAAACAGAGCAACAAGAGTAAATACGTAAGGCAAATATTGCTGATTTAATTGCAGTAAGAATTGCCAGCCTGTTACTGGCATATCCTGACTTTCATAAGGCAAAGGCTCATGGCGTAAGTAGTTAAAGAATTGCAGTTTTTTCTCTACATTTGTCCTTGAATTAAGGCCTGTTGAATCTTGGCCATTTGATATAATAGTTCGTTCTTGCTTTTTTTGTTGCCACATAATCGTGTAGGCTTTGCGCCAGTTGCCTTTATTTGCCGCTTTTTGAACTTGTTTATCTTGCTTAACTGCATCTTGGTTTTGCTTAATAGCAGCTTTAGTATCATGGTAAACTTCAGTTTTTGATTTTTGTTTATCATGTTTAAGTAATCTTTGCTGTCGGTTAATTTCTTTTTGGCGGTAAGCAATCTCTGATTTAGCCCCCGCCTGCAAGGAAAATTGGGGATTAGTACGAATATTCATGAATAAGACAATACCCATTAACAAGAGCAAAATTGCTAAGCAAACTGGGGTTAGCTTATTCTTAAATACTTTTTTAAGCTGAAAAGCCAAATAGGACATTATGCCAATCTCCCATTTCTATGTGCAATAGTTGTAATGCGATCAATTAAAAGTACCAGCAAGAATAATAATATAGAACTTAGTATTAAGGTAAGCACACCATTTGAAAAGTTAATCGCGGAATTATCCATTGCATAGGCTGTTTGGTTTGATACAACATTTAAAGCTCCTAAATAAGTACCAGGAAGCCACTGCGCAATCTTCTCCAACGGAATGATAAAAATTGTAATAAAATGACCGCCTAATAAAAGCAATAGCGAAACTAACAGAGTCGGTAACTGGTTATGAAAGATTTTAGCAGCCAGCTGCACAAACAAAACCATAAATATGAAATTTAAGAGCTGCAGTATAGTTGCTTGGGGCAACAATTTGGCGGTCGGAACAATTCCTGGCACCAAGTGGTCGCTAACCAGATGGTGAATGATGTAAGGATAGTCACCGCGACCAGTACCAAAAATGCTCGCTGCTCCACCGAAAACTAATAAGTTTAGTAAAAGAAAAATAAAGCTGACAACCAGTAGCCCAACAATATTATTAGTCAGGGTACTTTGCAAGCGATTAATTGGCAAGACAGTCGAAATGTCAAGACCATTTTTATAAGAACCAGTAAATAAATAAGTCAAAACAAAAATCATTACTAAACTAAATAAGACGGGCAAATAGTTTTCATTCAAATCTAATAGAAACTGTATTCCAGTGACTGCGCTATCGCTTTCATAAGGCATAGGGTGAGCTATGAGATACTTTAAACGCAGTATTACACTTTTATGTCCATCTTTTTCATCCGAACTTAGATCAGTCAATTTGCCTTTTTGTTCCTTTTTTAATTTGGTTTCATAAACTCGCTTCCAGTGATTGTGATTAATATTATCAACAAAGGCTTGATCTTTTTTTAATTCCTTTTCAGTTTGTTTAATATCTTTTTCAGTGGCCTTGTATGATTTTCCTTGCGGTGAATATCGTTTGAGTGCTTGACGATCGGCTTGTAAGGCTTCCTTTTTCATGGCAATCTGACCTTGAGCATCTCCTTTTAAAGAACCTGTACCACTGATCTGCGTAGACTTCATGTATAATAAGCCAAAAGAAATTAATAATAAAATAACCACTGAAATAATTGATAGATTTTGTTTAGTAACTTTTTTAAGTTGCAATGAAAAATATGAGCTCATTGTTTTACCTCGTGCATCATTTGTTTTTGTAAAACAAGCCGGTGTAAGTTATTCACTTTAATCTCACTGCTATAGTGAGAGGTCAGAATAATACATTTATTACGCTGAGTCACCTCATCATTTAGTCGTTCATAAAGAATTGCGCGACTTTCTTCATCAAGACCGTTAGTGATCTCGTCCATCAAGTAATATTCAGCGTCACTAACTAAGTACATGGCCACAATCAATTTTTGCTTCATTCCAAGCGAATACTTTTTAATCGGGACTTTGACATACTCACGTACACCCAGCAAATCAAGTTCTTGATCAAGGTCGACATTAGAATGCCATTGGCTTTTCACGAATTTTAAGTAATCAAGGCTAGTTAAATTGACGTTCAACCATTCATTGCTTTCAAAGAAAAAAAGCTTACGCTTATTTTTGGCATATGGTTTTCTGTCTAATAAGACTTTACCAGAAGAAGTTGGAATTAGATCCGTAACAGCACGCAAGAAACTTGTTTTACCAGAACCGTTTTCTGCAGCAATTTGATAAAATTGACCGGGTGCAAATTGATAAGAAAAATCATGCAGGATTGGCTGCCTGGTTTTGAGTGATAGGTTTTGGACTATTAACATCATTGTCTCCTTTTTGAGTGGTGAATTAATTTGAAATGATAGAATACTATATCAGGATATCATTGAATTATATCAATTTCATTGTTTTTTGATTAAGAGTTTAAACATTTCCCCTATTTATTTGTAAGAACTTGGTTATGTTTGAGTTTTATTAATAGTCCATGTTTATAAAATTCATAATCAAAGTGATTATCAAATTTTGTATTTCTTGAACTTACTTTTTTGATTTCCCACTTTACCTTTCTGACTTTATTATAATCTGGTAGGAAAACTAAATTAAAAAATGTCATATATGATTTTTGAAGTGACCCCCAAATTTAAAACAAATTTGGGGGTCATTTTTATGACTAAATTATCTAAACAAGATAAAATTCAAATCTTTTTCAGAGTTTTGATAATAGGCTTCATTAATTAGTTGATTGCACTCTGCTTCTTTTCAATCAAAGGACTGATCACGCTCATTCAGTAATTGATACATAAATTTAATGTTTAAAATAGTTAATCTTAAAACGTATAATGACAAAAAAGGTCTAGGAAAAGAGTCCCCTTGACTCAATAAAACTAAAGCCGGCAAACCACTTTTTTAGTGGTTTGCCGGCTCTTTTAGTAAGATCACTGACCTACTTTTTCCCAGTCTCCTTTATTGCAGCATTTCTGATGCGTAAGGTAATTCTAAAGATGGATCAGCATCCAAAGTAAGATCAGCGAATTTTCCTTCTTGGTACAAGTTATAGGCAGCAGCACCAATCATTGCAGCATTATCTCCACACAATTTTAACTCTGGCAAAATTACTTTCGGTTGTAAATTCCGAGGCAGGTTTGCTACTTCATGGTTCATTCTTTCACGTAAACCATGGTTAGCGGCAACCCCTCCACCCATAATAAAAGTTTTTGGAGCATACTGTTTAATTGCTCTAATAGTTTTAGTAGCCAAGACATCTATCACTGCAGCTTGGAAACTGGCAGCCAGATCATATTTATTCAGGTTTTGATGAATTTGTTCAGCGTGATGATAGGTATTAATAAAAGCACTCTTTAAACCAGAAAAAGAAAAATCATAATCATCTTCTTTAATCATTGCTCTCGGAAATTCAAAGGTATCCTGCCCCTGATGAGCCCATTCATCAATAGTTTTACCGGCCGGATAATTAATCCCTAAAACTCGGCCAATCTTGTCATAAGCTTCTCCTGCCGCATCATCCCTGGTATCACCAACAATTTCCAAATGAGTTGGTCCTTTGAGCAAAACGATTTCAGTATGACCACCTGAAACTTGTAAAGCTAATGCTGGATAAGCAATTTCTTCTTTTAACTGCGCTGCCATTATATGACCCATAATATGATCGACGCCAATTAAAGGGATGCCTGTAGCCATTGAAGCAGCTTTTGCCGCACTGACACCGATTAAAAGTGCCCCAACTAAACCCGGTCCGTAGGTGACAGCAATTGCATCAATATCTTTCCAAGTTACATTTGCTTCTTTTAGTGCTTCATTGGTAATTTGAGTTATAACTTCAATGTGATGACGACTAGCAACTTCAGGAACAACACCGCCAAAACGCTGATGACTTTTAATTTGAGTTGCAACTATCAAACTTTCTATTTCTCTGCCATTTTTGACAACAGATGTCGAAGTCTCATCACACGAACTTTCAAAAGCCAAAATACGGATGTCTTTTTTATTTACCAATTTAATTTCCTTTCTTTTAGTCACTTGCCAATTTAAGCACCATGTTAAAAGCATCTTGATGCGAACTCTGGTAATAATTAGGCCACACAAAACTTACTGTAAAGCCTAACTTGCAATACAAATTTTTAGCAGTTAAATTATCAACTCTTACTTCCAAGCTAAGTTCTTTACAGTTTTTATTTTTAGCAATTTCAATTACTTTTTTAATTAAATAAGTGCCAATACCTTTTTTTTGCCAAGCCGAATCAACCATCAGATTAGTAATATGAGCATTACTGCTGTCAAAGCGCACACCAATTAAGCCAATGAGACTTTTAGTCTGCAATACAACTAAATATAGTGAATCATTTCTACTTATTTCAGTATGAAAAGCCATTGAATTCCACGGTTGTTTACCCTGATAAAGACTTTGCTCCAATAACAATATTGCAGAAATATCTTTAACTTGGGCTTGCCTGATACTCAGACTAGATTGATTCACAATGATTTTTTCTGGGACAAACTTAATAAACTTTTTTTCTTTTGCTAAAAGCCAAAAAGACCCAAAATGCTTAAACTTCTTCCACATAATTGCTATCTGGTTTATAGGCTTCCCCTGTCTTTTTATGCCAGTCAATTTCAGCTTGCGTGCGCCGCAAATAATTCGGCAATAATTGATCAGGGTCATCAGGTTGAGCATTCAGAGCCAGCTTACCTATTAAACCAGCATGAACAACATTCTGTTTTTCCGTGCCAAAACTGAAGGGAATATTTGTCTTTCTTATAGCCTCTTCCTGCTTTTCAAAGCCAGTCCCAACATAAATCACTTTTTCCAAATTGTGAGCTGCATGATACTCTGATATTGCACTTAAAAGAGTATCAATGTGATAGTGACCATCGGGAATCACGCAGTCAGGTACATTACCATTTTCCTTATTTATATAAGCACCAGCAAAATAGTTATCATTGCGAGCATCAATCCCAGCTACTATTAAAATGCCTTGTTCTGCATAACTTGCAGCCAGTGCTTGTAAAGTAGAAATGCCTACTACATCTTTATGTAATATGCTGGCAAACATTTTAGCAGTAGTTACACCAATCCGTAATCCAGTATATGAACCCGGCCCTATCGCAACGGCAAAGCGATCAATTTCAGCTAATTTCAGATTATGTTCTTTTAAAATTTGATCAATTAAAGGATCCAAATGAGCACTATGATTGTGGGCATCATACTCATTTTTTTCCGCAATAGTCTCACCATTATCATTTAAAGCTACGCTTAAATTATTTGTCGCAGTCGACATACTCAAAATTTTCATTCTAAAATTTTTATACTCTTTCAAAATTACCTTTTGATTCTCACGCGTGAAATGGCGTTTAATACAAAGTAACTAATAATCATCTCTAACCACGGAGTAATCGCTTCTTTAGGTATTCGTTGAATAAGGACAACGCGAAAGTCCATCCCGTAAAGAAGGTGAACCCAAAGCGTATTTAAACCTATATTAACAACAACAGTTACTAACAATGTTGCTAAAATTATTCGCCATATTTTAACTGGCTTTTGATAAAAAACCAATCCATAAATAAAGGGACCTATCATTGCACTCAATGTAAAGCCAAGGAAAAACCCTCCTTGATTGCCAAATAGAGCTGATGAAACCAAATCACTAATTCCACCACCAATGCTGCCCCATACTGGTCCAAACAAATAACCTAGCATTACACTGCCTATAAATCCGAGGCTAACATGCACAATTGTTGTTCCAACTGTAAAACGACTAAGAATAATTTTCATTGCCACGATAATTCCTAAAAGGACAAGATCACGCAATTCGACCTTAAGCATCTCTTTAATAGTCATTTTCAGCACTTTCTTTCTTCAGTTAATTTTTGTGAGAACACAAAAAATAATTATATTATAATTTGCGCCAAGTTAGTTCACAAACGGCTTTATCATTTTTGTCCTCATCTGCAATTGTATGATAAGATTTAATACCTGTTTCGTTTTTAATTACGCTCACACGCGAATATGGGGTTTCACCATAGCGCACTTCAAGGTTAAATTTAATATCAATAGTCTTGACAATATGGTTTTTCAAAAAATCACGGTCCAATGTATCAATAAACCAGTTAAAATAATGTCCATTTGTCATGTGATGATTTGTATCTAAATCATCATAACGAACCCGATATTGTCTCTCTTTTTGATATTTATCCTGAACTCTTAATCTAGGAAAACGAGGTAATTTTTTTAGAAGTGGAACGCCTATTTCAGCCATCATTTCTTTGTCTGTGGAAACCAGCTTACGAGTTTTTAAATCAAATAGCACCCATTCACTCTTAACAGTTATTAGTTCATTTCCGCTTTGATCTGTAAAAGCATAATTTCTGTATTCTAAAAAACGATTATAGCCAAATGGTTCCGTTATGATGATAATTTCTTCATTTGGTCTAGGCAGGCGAGCAACTTCAATATGGTATTGTGTTACAACCCAACCTAATCCCCTTTTAGTTAGTGCATTTGTACTGCCATTACCAGAGTCTAATTGATGCTCTGAAACGCTCATCATTAAATCAATCATTGCAGGCAATTTCAAATTTTTATTTTCATCACACTCATAATAATTTACTATATGCTTTTCACTATACTTCATACTTTCACCTACTTTTGATGATAACGTTCATATAACTCATTTTTGGAAACATGATTTTCCTGAGCTACTGTTTTAATCGCCGATTTTTTACTTTCTCCCTTGGAAACTAACTGATTGACCAATTTAATCAATTCTGTCCAAGACAATTGTTTTTCCTTAACAGTGTTTGGAGAAACTAAAACAACAAATTCGCCGCGGGGAGGATTTTGTCCAAAATAATTGGTAACCTCACTGATTGTACCACGAATAAATTCTTCATGAATTTTAGTAAGCTCTCTGGCAACAACAATTTTACGCTCAGAATTCAGTATTTCAGATAAATTATTGAGAGTTTTTGTCAACCTGTGTGGCGCTTCATAAAAAATAGAAGTAGCATGAGCTTTTTTCATTTGCTCAAAAAAAGGCTGTTGTTCACTTTTTTTACGAGGTAAAAAGCCATAGTATGTAAAAGGTTGGGCGTCAAAGCCAGAGGCAATCAGGGCAGTAGTAAATGCGGAAGCGCCGGGCAGAGGAACTACGGGAATATTATTTTTGATACATTCTTGCACCAGAATATATCCTGGATCAGAAATGACGGGCATCCCTGCATCGCTAATCTCAGCAATAAACGCTCCCTCTTTCATTAGCTTGATTAATTCAGGTGCCCTTTCTTTTGAATTATATTTGTGAAAGGAAAGCATATGATTATGGACCCCAATTTTTTCAAGCAAAATTCCACTTGTTCTAGTGTCCTCAGCAGCAATATAATCAGCTTCCTGTAAAATTCTTTTTGCTCTAAGGGTAATGTCTTCAAGGTTGCCTATCGGAGTTGGCACTAAATAAAGTTTGCCGCTGTCTTGGCCATAACTACTTTGCCTTTGCATCTAATCAATCCTTTAATGTTTTTTCTTCTTTTCGCCAAAATTATCAAGAATATCCAAACAAAACATACAGTCAGTATTGGGATCACGGTGAGAGCCATAGTACATATTGCAAATATGGTAACCTGAACTGTAAATTTGCCGTAAAGATTCAAGACCACTCTGAGTTTTAACGGTGTTATTGTGGGCATTATTCATTTTGTCCATTTTTTCACGCAGCAACTGATTCTCTACTTTTAACTCAGTATTTTCTTTCAATGTTTCCAAAATACTATTTTCTAAACTCTCAATTGTTTTGGTCATGCTAACCATTGAATCATGAAGTTGCTCTAACTTTGAATAAGAATCCACCTCAAACACCTACCTTTTCCATTGCAAAGCAAGAAAGTCCAATAAATTGCGAAAATTGACATTGCTGTACTGCATTTTGTCAATTTCAAGCAAATACTTTAACATCCTTGCCCCGATTTCTTGATTACTGCTGTTTAATTCAGCTTGAGCCCATTTTTTAAGTAAAAAAAGAATATAATTTTGCTCACTTTTGCTTTTAGCCATTTCCGCTAACTGATGTGCACTCACTAGTGAAAGTGAATTGTGTTCAAGCATTTCTTGGTAAAAATACCTAGTCTTTTTATCTAACTTAGCAGTATCTTCCAATGAGTCAACTTCACTTGGACTAAACCCATTTGCCAGCAATTCCGCGCTTTTGCCATTCTCTTTTTCATTATTAGTAAAATTAATAATCTGAGTACGTGAACGAATTGTGGGCAAAATTTGATCGGTATTATTTGTAATTAAAATAGTAACAACAGGTGCGATAGGTTCTTCCAACAAGTTAAGTAAAGCATTAGCCGCTGGCAAAGTTAATTTCTGGGCTTCATTAATAATAAAAAAACGCACGTTGCTTTGAACTGGACTTTTAGCTAATTCTTCCTTTAAAAGCCTCACCTGATCGATTCCCAAATTCTGCTTGCCTTCAGGCTTCACCAGTAACACATCAGGGTGGTTGCCGGAAATAATTTGCCTGCAATTCTGACATGTACCATCCGGTTTTTCAATGCCACTACAATTAAAAAGGCAAGCTAGCCAATAGGCAGTATTTAATGCCTGAATTTCATTGGCATCAACAAATAAATAGCTATGGGCCAATTTGTTTTGCTCAAAAGCTTGCTGCAAAAGTTCTGACTGCTTCTTGCCCCTTTCTTGAATATTGACAAACATCAGAATTGCTTGAATTCTTCAACAGGCAAAACAAAACAAGTGGCTCCCCCAACTGTTATTTTAACTGGTTGGCTACTCATTTCAAAACCCGTCATCACCAAATTAGGGTTCATATATTCTTCACGGGATTTAGACTCTTCCTTAATGATGCGCAAAACCTGCTTGACATGTTTATTATCTATTCCGATAAGAAAAGTAGTGTTACCTTCACTTAAAAATCCGCCAGTTGTAGCCAGCTTAGTCGCACGAATATTTTCTTTGACAAAAGTACGCTGCAATCTATTAGCATCTTCTTTTTGAACAATTGCAACTATTAACTTCATTTTAATCAGTCCTTTAACAAATCTACTGGTAATCGGTTTGCAATTATTTTAACACAATCCTCTACTACTAAATTAAAAGGTTTATTTGCGTCAACAACCTTTATTCTTTCAGGATGAGCCTTAATTACTTCTTGATAACCCTGATAAACTTTTTGATGAAAATTTAATTTTTCCTGTTCCAAACGATCTTCTTGACCGGCTCTTTCTTTAGCAATTCTGGTTAATCCAACTTGCGGTTTAACATCTAAAAAAATAGTTAGATCGGGTTCAATTTTACTTGTAGCAAAATCATTAATCTGTTTTACTGCAGCAACACCTAATTCTCGGCCTGCTCCTTGATAGGCTAATGAACTATCAACAAAACGATCTGAAAAAACTATTTTACCTGCTTTAAGTGCTGGTATCACGGTTTCAAACATGTGCTGACTGCGAGAAGCTGCATAAAGCAATGCTTCAGTTTTGGCAGACATTTCTTCATTAACCGGATCCAAAATTAATTGCCGGATTTTCTCAGCAATTTTTGAGCCTCCTGGTTCTCTGGTTACTAGATATTGTGTCTTAAGCCTAGGCCCAATTTCCGCCACAACTTGCTTTAAAACTGTACTTTTTCCTGACCCATCTGGTCCTTCAAAACTGATAAAATAACTCTTCATAAAACTCTCCATGTCTCTATTTTACAAGAGTTATCTTTATATGAACACCCCAACGTACTTTTAATTTTTCATCAAAATAAAAAGCCCTTTTGAAAAAGGACTTTAGTCAGAAATTGCATTGGTAAAACCACTAAATCTTGTATGACGATGTCGCGCTTCATCATATAAAAAGGAATACTTGGCTCTTAAAATTTTACCTGTCACTACATTGTCTTCAGACATATCTAGTGTAGTCGGATCAAGATTTTTTTGAACAGCAATTTTTTCCTGCAAGTCTTCAATAGTAGCCATTAACCACTCATCACCCATATTTTTTATTTTGTTACGTGCCATTAGATTGAAGTTCTCCCCTGTACTGCTCGTTTTAAGGTAATTGAATTAGCGTATTCAATATCACTGCCTACAGCCAAGCCTGCTGCTAGCCTGGTTACTTTAATACCAGCTGGTTTGATTAGTTTACTAATATACATGGCTGTTGATTCTCCTTCTGGAGTTGAATTTAAAGCCAAAATGACTTCTTTTACGCGATCCTGCTTTTGCAGCCGAACTATTAATGACTTAATATTAATTTCTTCTGGGCCAATACCATCCATTGGTGATAAAACTCCGTGCAAAACGTGATATAGCCCATTATATTCACCCATATCTTCAAAAGCCATCACATCTTTAGGCTGCTCAACTACCATAATTGTCGATTGATCACGTTCAGGATTACTGCATATAGTACACGGATCTTTTTCTGTAATGTTGCCGCAAATAGAGCAACGGTGAAGTTTTTCTTTCACCTCTTTTAGTGCAGTACTAAAACTATGAACGTCGTTATCCGGCATATCTAGAGTATAAAATGCAAGCCTTGTAGCTGTTTTTTCACCAATACCAGGTAATTTCATGTAAGAATCAATTAAATGCGCAATTGGTGCTGGATACTGCAATTAAATCATGCCCTTCGTATACTTGCCTAAACTTTGCTGGGTAGCTTGGTCTATTTCTGCTAATCCTTTATTAACCGCATCAATAATCAAATCTTGCAACATGTCAGGATCGTCAGGGTCAATCGCATCTTTATCAATAGTAATATTTTTCAATTTGCGATCTCCGCTAAAAGTAGCTACAACCAAGTCATCTGCTGACTTGCCTACAAATTCCTGTGCAGTAATATTTTGTTGCTCTTGCGCCATTTGCTCTTGCAACTTCTTAGCCTGCTTCATCATTTGTTGCATATTCATGCCGCCCATAGCACCAAAATTAGGTCTTTTACTCATATTTTTTTCTCCTTTAAATTTTAGTCTTTAACATTTACTGTGTCACCAAATAACTCTTTAGCTTTTTCTACAACCTGGTTGCTTGACTCGTGTTGTTCAGGTCCTGAATCTGATTGTTTTTGCTTGTTAAGCAGTTCTTTACCATGCTTTTGCAAAAATTCTGTCCGCACAGTAGACCAGTCTTCATCAGGTACCAGCACTATTTCATAGCTATGCTTAGTAAATTTAGCAATTTCATCTGTCAATACAATTAATAAATTACCATCTTCGCTGGCTTTTTCAAACCAAAGAGTATATTTGCATTTCATTACTACCTGATCTGAACTAGCTGCAACAGGTTCTAGCACATCTAGCAAAGCTCGTTGCGATACGCCTAAAACTGATTGCAGATCAGGCCAAACATTTTTGATAGCCACAAGATCATCCTTAGTGGCATTTTCTAAGACATGATAAACTTGTTTCCGATTTTGCTCATTAGCCTTTTTTCTACTTCTGACTGTTTTTTTAGGTTTGAGAGCAGTTTTTGCTTTGGAATTTTTACTTTTATTAGTATCAATTCGATCAGAAACGGCACTATCAAGATGAAAAATCTTATTGCTATTTTGAGTTTGCTTTTTACTTAAATTAGAAACTTTTTTAGTCAAGTCTGTAACTTGCTTTTTTAATGCTGCTATTTCAGCTGCCAAATCAGTATTTGCATTCTTTTGACTTTCTGAATCGGCCAAAACATTTTCAGAACCAACTTTGCTATTTTGTTTGCCAGCACATTCAACTAAAAAGACTTCTAGTGGAATCTGTTGCTGATTAGTATAGCGTAAATCATTTAATGCAGTGTTCGCGGATGCAATCAGTTGAAAATAGCGGTCAGGATCAACTTCTTTAATCTGTTCAACAAAATCATCGCTTAAAAAGAAGTTTTGGTTGCTGTCGTTAGTTTTGACAGCCATTAATGCATTAGTCGCCATTTCAATGAGCTCATCTAAAATGTTTTTTGAACTGGCACCATTTTCAAGTTCTGTCTGCGCCAAAGACAATGCTTCAGTTGTATCATTATTTAAAATTGCTAATAAAATCTGTTCGATCTTTTCTTTATCAGCAAAACCTGTTATTTCAAGAGCCGCATCATATTCAACTTTGTTTTTATCAAAACTTAAAAGTTGGTCTAAGATGCTTAAGGCATCCCTCATACCACCGTCAGCTACTTGAGCAATTACGGCTAAGGCTTTTTCATCATAACTGATTTTTTCTTGCTCAAGAATATACTTCATTCTTTGTTCAAGGTCAGCCTGAGTTATACGCTTAAAATTATAACGCTGAGTCCTTGATATGATAGTCGCTGGCACTTTTTGCAATTCCGTAGTGGCCAGGATGAAAACGACATGTTCCGGTGGCTCTTCAAGAGTTTTAAGTAAAGCATTAAAAGCACCCATAGACAACATGTGGACCTCATCTATGATATATACTTTATATTTGCCCTGAGTTGGGGCATACTTAACTTTATCTCTAATATCACGTATTTCATCAACGCCATTGTTAGAAGCCGCATCGATCTCAATAATGTCTGCCATCGCGCCTTTATCTGCTGCTTTGCAATTCGCGCATTCGTTACAAGGCTCGCCGTCTTTAAGATTTGTACAATTTAACGCCTTAGCCAAAATTTTTGCACATGAAGTTTTCCCAGTACCACGTGGTCCAGCAAACAAAAAAGCATGGGAGATTGTACCTCGCTTAATTGCATTTTTCAAAGTATCCGTAATATCATCTTGACCAATCACACTGTCAAAAGTGCGGGGTCTCCATTTGCGGTATAACGCTTGATAAGCCATTGATCAGTCTTCCCTAGTAAAAAACTCTTAACTCTTTCGCAAGAGTTAAGAGTTTGTAATTGTCTAATAAAAGGCACATGCCCGAGCAACCTTAGTGCTGCTACCTTCCGGTCCTGACACGCTTTGGAGGTCAAACATTGCCCATAAGATATATTAACGTATTTTAAGGTATTTTTCCACTAATTTGCGAAATTTTTGCCGGAGTCTTTTGCTGCTTTTTGTTTTTGTCTAATATCTTTAAAAAAGTTTTTTAGCATTTGGCTAGACTCTTCACGGTATAGTCCCCGAATAACGTTAGGATGATGATTAAACTTTTCAATATCAAAAAGGTTGACAACGCTACCAGCCGCACCAGCTTTAGGGTCAAGTGCTCCAAAATACAAACTCTTAAGGCGAGAGTTAATAATCGCACCTGCACACATTGGACAGGGTTCTAGGGTGACAAAAAGACTACAGTCTATTAAACGCCAAGTACCAAGATTATTGCAAGCTTCCCTGATAGCAATCATTTCAGCATGTTGAGTCGCGTCTTGATCCAATTCTCTGCGGTTAAAGCCTTCCCCGATAACTTGCCCATCGGGAGCTACCACAATCGCACCAATTGGAACTTCTCCTAAATCTTGGGCTTTTTTTGCTTGCTGAAAAGCTAATTGCATAAAGTCTTTTTTTTCTGCACTTGAAAATGGCATTAATTATTCACCGCCTGCAAAACGTAGTAACCTTTATCTCTTTTTAAAATGGTACAGTTGCCAAAAGTTTTTGTTAATAATTTACGGGCACTCGGTTCACCCTGCTTTTTCTGAATTACTACTAGTAAAACCCCATCAGTTACCAAATGATTTTTCGCACCAGACAAAATATTTGAAACAACTTCTTTACCTGCTCGAATCGGTGGATTAGTCAGAATTAAGCCATATTTCTTTGCTGATGCAATATTGCTATAAATATCAGAAGAAAAAATAGCAACATTATCTATATGGTTAAGCTCAGCATTCTTTTTTGCTAGATCTAATCCACGCAGGTTAACGTCTATCATTTCTACTGTTTGCTTTGGCCAAAATTTAGCTGCAAAAAGACCGATTGGTCCATATCCGGTGCCAACATCTAAAATATTGTTTTGAGGAAAATCAACATCAAGCATTTTCTTAATTAAAACACCTGAACCATAATCCACCCGTAATTTCGAAAAAACTCCGGCATCAGTGGTAAATTTGAGATCAATGCCGTTGACTTGATAATCAATTATATGCTCATCATGCTGAGAAGTGGGGTTCTCAGCAAAATACATTTGGTTTTCTTTGTCAGTCATAATTCGCTCATTTCTAAAACCTTATCCAGATAATTTTAACGGACATGTCAATTTTTGCAAATACAAAAAAACTAATTATGTTTAAAAGATATTTTCCAACATAATTAGTTTCTTGGATATTAGTAAATACCGTAAAGCATGCGAAACTTCACATAGTTTTTATATTTCTTAAATTTATCTATTTTAAAGAATATATAATGATAGCCGTAACTGGGATCATTTATCTCAACATCAACAAAACGAACTGTATCCATAAAATCAGCTACAGTATCTTTCATAGTATCAGAGGTATCAATCTTCCAGTTGTGATAAAAATGTTTTTGCTTTTTAGATGCAAGAAAATCTGTTTCGTTACCCTTTTTTAATTTAAAATCACCTTTTGGATCAATAAAATCTTTATAAAAAGCTTTAAGCAAAATATCAGGAGTTAATTTAATTCTTTTGACCTTGATATTCTGTTTTTTCTTAAAAGCTATGCCATGAATTATTGCATTATCTCTAGTTTTATAGTGCATAATGAAGTTACCCTTTGAAAAGTCGGCACTAACCGCGTGAGCCTTTAATTGTTTAAATCTCGGATAATATGAAGATTTAACTGGTTTCATATTTTTAGTGTATTTGGTATATCCACTATGATCGGTGACAACATAACCATTCATATGAATCCAGGGATTCTTAGCATAGGCTTTTTTAGAGGCCTTTTTTTGTAATTTATAGCAGTAATCATACTTTTTAGGATGTTTTTTTGGAATTAGATGCTTAAGGCTATGAAAATTGTATTCATTATAGGATGCCTTTATTTCAGAACTTTTTGCAGTAAACGGCAAGGTTAGACTGACTAGTCCTATAGTTATGTAAGCCAAAATTTTGGCAGGTTTAAGATGTTTCATTTTTACCTCAAAGGACGTTTAATATTATTGAAATTATAGTTGCTAAATTTTTTGGCTAATTTTTTAGTTTCGAAGTAAACTTTTTCTGTATCTTCACCTGACCCTAGTAAGGCATAGTATTTTTTATCTTTTACTTTGAAAGAATGTAAAGATAGAAAACGATAGTCTGAAATTTCACCTAATTTTGTAAGAGGAGACGTCTCTACAATCCATTCTCTATTACTCCGCTTTACCCAATAGCCAGCATAATTATTTGTGTAGCCTTTATTATTTTTACCAACCCATTTCAATGGCATTTGCCAAGGATATTTATTTTTGCCCTTAATTTTGCCTATAACCCATAGCGGATTATAAACACCTTTACTGTGGACATAGTTATCATAAGTACTTTTAGCAACTAGCCCATGAGCATATAAACGCATCGTATAAAAATCATTTTTGTTATTATATTTATACCACTGTCCTCGCCATTTTTTTGGAACTTGAAATTTTTTTACAAATCCATATTTATTTCCAGTAGCCGCCTCAGCAACATGAATAGAATCCGCTTCTACCAGATTACCGCCAAAAATTCCAATTAAGGTAAGACTTAGCAAAAATTTATTACTAAATTTAGCAAGTAATTTTAAAAAATTTTTCAATGTATACCCCCGATAAATTCATGGTTTGCTTTAATTATATTTAGGCGCCTTTTGAATTAAGCCTTTGATAGCTGCAGGATTAACACCATCAAACATGCCTT
This sequence comes from Lactobacillus sp. VURO6/B1 (VP7), assembly GCF_058139575.1. Lineage (NCBI taxonomy): Bacteria > Bacillati > Bacillota > Bacilli > Lactobacillales > Lactobacillaceae > Lactobacillus > Lactobacillus sp. VURO6/B1 (VP7). The sequence goes on from NZ_JBVOWJ010000007.1 coordinate 37,617, forward strand.
TAGCATCACTTACATTACTAATATCCCATCCAGTTAAGTTGAGCTCAGTTAACCCACTGTCACCAAAGAACATATTTTTTGTAGTAACATCATCTTCATGTTCCAAAGCGTATAAATCCCAACTACTTAGATCTAATTTTTCTAATTTAGGATCATTAGCAAACATACTGTCAAAATCAGTACATTTACCAGCGTATACTTTTTCTAGTCCCGAAATATCTTGCAAATTAGCAAAGTTAGCAAAAAGGTGATCTGAAGTATTATTATCCAAAGAAACATTTGTATCTATACTAATATGTTCCACTTCACTAATTTTTAAGTTATTCCCCTTGTTTAGCTTAGCTCCATTTATCTTATCCGCAATACTCTCATCATAACCAAGAGTATTGTTTTCGCCATACGCAGAAATGTGTACTGTCCTAGTTGCTGGAGAATATGTTAAGTTACAATCACCAAATTCACCTACTTTATATAATTTATTTGATGAAGAATCATCTCCTACGGGCTTACTAGTAGAACTATTGTTATCTTTAGAATTTGAAACATTGTTTGGTAACTTAGACTTTATAAATCTAGCATTTGTAGCGACAATGTATAAACCACTGCCTATTCTGTAATATTTACGATGTTTAATATATTTTGTGCCATAAACTTTTACACGTTTACCTTTTTTGTAAGCTTTTAATTCTAAGCGGTGACCTTTTTTATTATAGATATATGCCTTCTTTGTCAACTTAGCTTTTTTTACTGAAGCTGCTTGAACAGTCTGAATGCTTTGTGACTGTTTTGGCAAAATAGTTAAGGCAGTTCCCCCAAGTAGCCCTAAAATTGTCGCATTTATTATTAATTTTCTACTCAATTGATGCTTTTTATTATAATTAGAATTCATTTTTAAAGTTCTCCTTCATCTAAAATTATATTAACTGGTTGCACTTTAAATTCTATTTCTTAAGTGTTAATTAATCAACATAAATTACATTATAATTTGATATTTTTTTAAGAACAATTTATTTTAGTATATAAAAAATAGATATATAAGTTAAGCATATTTTTATCAAAATTTTCGTACTATGCCTGTACTACATCAATCAAAAAAAGCACTAAACTAATGAATAGTCTAGTACTAAAAATTCATTTTTAGCATTCTGAAAAAAATAGCTTAAATTTTTTCTATCACATTTGATGAACCTTTTGAGTTTTTGTTACTGGAAATACACGTTTAGCATAATAGTATGGGCGAAAATTGGCATTCCATACTGTTACGCCAGCATTAGGCCAAGAATGTAAGACTTTATTATTGCCTAAATAAATCCCTACGTGATAACAAGTTGGCTTTGGTTGACCATAAAAAATTAAATCTCCCCGCTTTAATTTATTAAGGCTAACCGTTTGCAAAGTCGGACTTTGAACAAATGAACGACAGCCCCATTCATGAGTAGCATGCCATCTCGGGTTAGCAGGAGAAGGATCGATTCCTGTTGCATACATACATTGCATTACTAAACCAGAACAATCTACAGAAGTGCCTGGTTTTTTGGTAGTAAAATCAACCCAAGCTGTACCAGCATTTTTATATTGGTAACCGCGCTTAATAAAAGCATTAACATAATCATTTCTGCTTGAAGCATAGCTTAAGCTTTTATCAAGTGGACTGGTATAGAAACCTTTGAGATGTAAACTCTTCATATGCAATTGACGATACCTTTTTGGTATTTGATAACGCCTGACAGTTTTTATAGTAATTTTACTACTCTTTGCGGCTGTGGCATCTTTTGTTTTAGGAGCATAAAATCTCCAAGTTGAATGTTTATGATGATACCAAGATGAAGGGTAAGTTATTTTAAAGCTTCCATCCTTATTTGTTGAGAGCTTTTTAACATTAACATATTTTTTGCCATTCCATTTTTGCAAACTGACTGGTCTTTTTTCATGGCTATTTAACGCTACCTGATCAGTGATTTTATCGCCGGCTGTCCATTTAAATTTCGTATGCAATTTGTTAAATTTTGTTTTAATTTTTGCAGGAGCTTTAGGTTCTTCTGTGGGTTTATTCGAATTTTCAGTATCACCTGTATTATCAGATTGTTTAGAATCGTCAGCGTTATTTGTCTCATTGGTATTATTAGTTAACTGATTATTTTGATTATTTTGTAACTCACCAGTTTCTGGTGATGTACTAGTTTGAGCATTAACAACTGAAGTAGTTCCAATATTTGCAATTAGAGTAATAGCAGCAATGCCCAAAAATAATTGCTTTTTATATTTCATATTCTTTCCTCTTTTTCAAAAAATAAGATACAAAATAATAATATCATAAAACTATTATTAGAGCGTTAAAACATTTTAATAGCTCAGCGCTCTGTACCCATCACGACTCCAGTAGCTGGTAAAAGTTGCACTATTAATTTGAGCTTTCCCCCCTGTCCACGGATCATTGTAATAAAGCTGCTGATTATGATAGCCGGTCAAAGTGAGTGCGTGATTAGAAAAACCGTCCATACCATTAACCCAGACAACTACTAAATGAGAGTGTAGCAATTTATTTTTAATTGCACTTAACCCACAACTAGTCATAATTTTAGCCTTGCCCAGATACTTTTTGACAACGCCCTTTAGCCCACCAGGTGCTACCCAATAACCTGCAGGATAAGCTTTGTAAGGAGAACCAATGAAACCTTTGTTGGGATTACTGCTACGAGGAGTTTCATTAGCAATTTTTAATTTTGACACTTTTTTACCAGCAAAATTAATCATCATTGTAGCTGCCGTCATTTCACATCCTGTTGGTAATTCTGGTCTTTGAGAAATACATTTAGCATAGTTTTTTATACCCTTGACTACTCCTTTTTTAATCCAATAATAGGCTTTTCTGGTAGACACTGATTTTTCACTTCTTTTGCCGCTAGGCTGGTAGTAACTATAGGTAGATTTATGGGGCGTCTTTCTCAGCCCATTGAGCAAAACACCATGCTTATTAAACAAATAATGATATTTTTTTATTTTTACTAGTCCTTTGACTTTTCTATTATTTTTGTAAAAATATTTTTTCTTTTCCCTTTTGATCCAACCCTGTTTAATTTTGGGTTTTACCAGTGGAGTCGGTTTATTTTGCTCTTTTTTCAGCGTTTCATTATCAGTATTCTGCTTATTTTGGTCACTATTACTATCTACAGTTTCATTATCATTTGCACTAGTACTGTTATTGTTTTTATCAGTAGTTTCATTTTCAGCAGTAGTATTATTTTGAGCATTAATTGTTGTATCTTCAGAAAAATCGCTTGAGTCCGCTTTTACGGGATTGGCAATTTGTATTTCGAACAAAGAGACAATTAATATCAGCCCCAAAATGTATCTTTTTTTCATTAGATTTACCTTTAATAACAAAGGTTACATTGCAAAAATATTCAGTTTGTGATGTATATTAAAATTATTAATTAAATCACTTGTTGTATTTCATTGTTATTAGGCAACCTTTGACGAGTCTACATTTTTTTTACTTAATATGTAACTCCAACCGATGAATAAATTTGATCGCTGTTGTTATCTACTACTGCACCAAGTCCAATTGTCTTATCCTTAGGATTAAGCAGAATGTCACGGTGGCCCCAATTGGATGCAGCGTCATCATAAATATATTCATAAACCATGTTATCGGCTACTAAAGCACTAGTGCCACCATGTGGGGCCTCAACAAGCTGGTTGCTTGAATGATCCATTGTCCAACCCCAAGGAAACATCGCTAGACATTCAGAGGTACTGTTACGACTAATTCCGGCCTTATCAAAGAAGTCATTTAAGATAAATTTTCCATTCGCATCCACATGAGCAAAATTATTAGGCAGTAGTTTGGTCCTTTCCTGTACAACTTCATCTAAACGAGAATCTTCTGTTACTGTATTTAACCCCCGTTTTGTTCTTTCATTATTTAATTCTTTTAAAAACTCTTGCCTAAATTCACTAATTGAAAAATCAGCAATTGAGGAATTATTTTGAGCAGGTTGTGTTGTGCCTGTATTAGCTGAACTTGCTGGTTTATTAGTATCTACTGGATTGGCAGAATTGCCTGAATTAGATTGAGTAGGTTGATTTACAGGCTGTTTTTGTGGCTTTTTAACCTTTGACTTAATATTTGCAACATCTTTTACCAGAACAAATCTATTTTTAGTTACAAGATAGAATTTTTTCCCTTTTATTTTCTTAGCTTTTTTAACAACTGTTAGCTTCTTGCCCTTTTTTAAAATCTTTTTCTTTAACTTCTTGCCTTTTTTATTATAGTAATATGTTCTTTTTTTGACTTTTACCCTTTTAACAGCTGGTGCTTTCAAAACCACACTGCTGGAAACTTTCTTAGCTTCTGTGGTCGTTGAGCCAAAAGACAGACCGCTTGCCATGCTTGTAAAAGTTAATAGTACTGCGACAGTTTTACGATAATTAAATTTTTTCATTGCTTTCTCCTTTATTTAATAATAACTCTTAGTCCAGTTGGTGCTTTTTGATAGAACCATTTTGCATCGCTTGTGCTTAAATGAATACAACCATGAGAGGTTGGCTTTTTACCTAATTTGTTAGCTACCTTTTTAATTAATTTATGATGAATATTCCGCGGATTTTCATGAAAAAGATATAAGCCGCCTTGCAGCCAGCCCACCGCAAATCTTGCACCCATTTTCTCACTGGCAGAATAAAACCACGGTGCCCGATAAGTATTAATACGAAAATGTCCCTTAGGTGTTGAGTTATGTGCTCCAGTTGAAACATAAAATTCGTATCTGGTTTTGCGACCACGGATCAAATACGCGCGTTGCTTTTTTAATGAAACTACTATCTTATCTTTTTTAGCGCTCATCCCATGAGGATATGGTTTAATTTCAGAAGATTTAGTATAACTAATCGGTTTACGCATATATTCTCGTGGAATTTCACTAACGGATTTTGCAAAGATTTTCTTTTGCCCAAAATTTAATATGAATCCACCAAGAATAATTAAAAAGCTAACTATTACAAATTTATTCTTTTTTATTTTCACTATCCATTACTCACCTTCTTTAATATGTCGACTAACTACGATGCTTATACGTAAATTTTACTAATTTATTCGCATCCGAAAACTCATCTTTGTCATGCAGTACCACTACAATCCGTCCGTTGCCCTTGTTACAACTTCCAACAAAGCAATAGCCTGATCGCGGTGTCCAGCCTGTTTTCATGCCATCGGTTTTGAAGGATTTAACGTTATATTTACGACCAGGTAACGTATCATTATAGTTATGTAATTTCTGGCCTGCCACATACATCTCAGGTGTGGCAAAAAATTTCATCAAACTGGGATAATCATGAGCAACATGATAACCAATTATTGCTAGATCTTTTGCCGACAATAAGTTTCCTGAACTCCAAGCACCTTTAACATAATAACCATAAGGTGCTAAATCACTGTTTTCAAGCCCTGAAGCTGATACGAAATTTGCAGAAAGATGCCATAGCTTTGCTTGTTTGTTCATCATTTTGATGAATTTCTTATTTGAACCTGCAACCCATTGACCCAATCGAATTGCAGAGTTATTGTCGGAATCAATTATTGCTGAAGACATGATCTCTTTGACAGTATACTTTTTTCCTTTTTTTACATGAAAGCAGTTAAGGTTGGGATTCTTGGCCATTTTTACCAAAGGGCTGGAAAACTTGAGCTTTTTTTGCCAATCATGCGGATTACGGGCAAGCTTGCGCCTGGCTAAATAAATTGTCATTAGTTTCCCAGTAGATGCTGTTAAATAGCACTTCTTCGCATTTTTTGCCAACAGTACTTCTCCAGTCTTACGATCCAAAACTAGGTAAGCTTTTGCTTTGGTTTTAGGCTTTTTTCCATGAATATACTTAGTATATTGGCCAACTGATTTGTCTTGATTGTGACTATAAACTGTAGTTTTATGTTTTTTCTTTTTAGTTTTTTGATCCACTTTATTGTTTGCACTATTGCTGTCAATTTGAATGGTTTCATCAGACTGAACTACAGAAGCGCTAACAAAAAAAGCTGCTATTATAGAAAAAAGTCCAAAAATAAACTTATTTTTGACTTGCACCTATACCTCCCTAAACATTTTCAAATTTAAAATCACAAGTGATATTTTAAAATTAATTAACTATAAATTTCATTATATTATAAAATGGTAAATGTAGTTAAATTTTTTTAAAATTGATTGGAGCTAAAATGTTAAGCAAATCAAAACTATTTTTAGTGGCTATCAGCTTATCGCTTATGAGCACATTTATTTTTAATGAAAGAGTTTCTGCTGCAACTACTAATACATCAAGTATTGTTGATCAGCAGAACAATGAGCAAAAAGAGCAAACTCAATCTAATTCTGACACTAGTGATGATTCTAATTCTGACAATAATCAGATAGAAGATTCTAATACGAACGATAATAACTCTGGTTCAAACGGGGCAATTAACACTAATAAAAAGCACAAAAAAGTGCCAAAGGTTGTCTATTCTAAGAAAAAAGGTAGTGGTAAAATTTACCAAACCCATTATCGCTTTAGTAAAACATTAACTGGCAAAAAGCTTTCAGCCAAAAATTGGTATAAAAGACAAATTAGTTACAGCAAATTAGCCAAAACTAACAAAGGGACTTTTGTTAAGACAAAGTACGGATGGTTAAATAAAAAAGCTTTCAATCAGTTTCTATTAACTAAAAATAAAATCAATTATAAAATGAAAATTGTCAGAAATGCCAAATTGTATAACTTACCTGCCCACACTAATGATGCCAGAAAAATAGGAACTAGCAAAAATTTGCATTTGAAGAATAAATGGGTTCATGTCAATATGATTGCCCATACTAACTTGTATGCAGTATATTATCGTTTTAAACATCGGGGACAAAATTATTGGATTTTAGGCCAAAATATCAAATATAATTTAAAGGCTCTAGAAGGCAACAAAAAGTCGCTTGAACGCACTATCAAAATCGGTGAAAAAATGATTGGTTATTCCAAATATGACGAAAAATCAAGACATTTTGACTGTTCTAGTTTTATGAATTATCTTTTTACTAAAGCAGGCCATCATCTAGGATCAACCACATTTAGTCAATGTTATAATGGCAAACCCGTTAATTATAAAAACAAAAAACGTGGCGATCTCATTTTCTTCGATGATAAAGACGATGGTCATTTAGCCCATGTTGGAATGTACCTCGGAAAAGGATTATTTTTACATGATAGTCCATACACTGACAACGGTGGGGTTGGAGTTTCCAGTCTGCAAGACAATTTCTGGAACTCACGCAATTCAAAGTATTTATCAGTTCACTATCCTGATGGTATTGTCAGAAGAATTATGTAAAAAAATAATTAAAAGCCTTTAGCTTAAGTCCAATTTTAATTAAATCTCTTGAAAAATAAAAAGACGTATTTGCAAATTGCAAATACGCCTTTTTTTAACTTGTCCGATTGGACTACAATTATTTCAATGTAACTGTAGCACCAACATCTTCAAGCTTAGATTTAATGTCGTTAGCTTCATCCTCAGAAACGCCTTCCTTAACGTTCTTAGGAGCGCCATCAACAAGATCTTTTGAGTCCTTAAGGCCAAGTCCGGTAATATCACGGACAGCCTTAATAACCTTAACTTTTTCTTGGCCAGCTTCTGTCAATTCAACATCAAATGTTGACTTAGCAGCAGCTTCGCCACCAGCAGCACCTGCAGCAGCAACTGGAGCAGCAGCAGAAACACCAAATTCATCTTCAATAGCCTTTACCAGGTCATTTAATTCAAGAATTGAAGCACCTTTCAAGTCTTCAATAATCTTATCAGTATCTAAAGCCATACTTATTTATCCTCCAAAATTTTAGATATAAATTATTTTATTTATTCTGCAGATTCATCTTTTGAATCAGCAACAGCCTTAACAGCATATGCGAAATTGCGAACAGGGGCTTGTAATACAGAAACAAGCATTGACAGTAAGCCTTCGCGACCAGGAATGGCAGCAAGTTCCTTGATTTCTTCTTTAGAAGTCAATTTACCTTCCAGCATACCACCCTTAATGTCGATAACATCATAATCATCTTCGTATTTTGAAACGATACGAGCTGGTTCGGTAATGTCATCAGCATTATCAGTATAAATTACAGCAGTAGGACCTACAAAAGTCTCATCAAGACCTTCTATACCGGCCTTAGCAGCAGCACGTCTTAAGTAAGTATTCTTAACAACCTTCATGTTAACATCGTTTTCACGAAGTTCCTTACGCATGTTAGTAACTTCTTCAACAGTTAAACCCAAGTAGTTAATTATTAAGATTGCTTTAGCAGCTTTAAGTTCTTCAGCAAACGCATCAACGAACTTTTCTTTTTCAGCAATAGCAGCTTTACTCAATCGATTTCACCTCCATCAAATTTAATAATAAATTCCATCAGGCCCAAATAAAAACTCCATGCCAAGAAAGACATGGAGCTTTAAACTCATCAATATCTTCTGGCCTCGGCGGGAAATTAAGGCGTCATGCCACCCGAGTCTTAGGTAGAATTTACTTTATTAAATATAACAGGAATATAACTTAATTGCAAGCTAATCAGTTCTTTTTCGGCTTAGGTTTTATTAACTCAAATAATTCACCTGAAGTTTTGTAAATTACCCAACTGGCCAAGTTCACAATATGATCACTTATTCTCTCTAGTAATCTGATGATAACAAAGTAACTGGCAGAAGCTACAGCGGCGTCAGGTTCTTGTTCTACACCATCTATAATCATTTGTCTGGCATTCTTATAATCTTTAAAAACCTTAGCATGTCCAAGTACCATTTTTCTAGCATCTTTTTCATTTTCTTGAACATAAGCAGTTAACACTTGAACCAACATTTCACGCACTTGATGGGTCATGTTGGAAATTACTTTTTCAACTTCTGGCAGACGTGGATTACCTTTGACTCTGACAGTTTCAACGGCAATACTGTTTGCATTTTCGCCAATTCTTTCTAAGTCCGTTGTAGCTTTTAAGATACTAATAACAACGCGAAAATCTGTCGCAACCGGCTGTTGCAATGCCATTAATTCCAAAGCCTTTTTTTCGATCTTGACAGCTTCTTTTGCGACTTCCTTGTCTTCGGCAATCATTTCTTGCGCCGTCTTTTTATCATGTTCAACGAATGAACGCGTACCCTTGTCAATCAAATCATTGACCAAGACTCCCATTTCCATAAACTGAGCGTTCAACTTTTTCAGTTCATCTAAAAATATTTCGTGCATAATCCACCTCCAAAATTAGCCAAAACGGCCGTTAAGATAATTGTTTGTTATTTCTTTTTTAGGTGACAAGAACATTTCTTGTGTCGAACCTGATTCAATCAATTCACCATTCATTAAAAAAGCTACCTGATCTGAAACCCGACTCGCCTGTTGCAAGTTGTGTGTCACCATAATAAAAGTATATTTCTGTTTCAAAGCCATTAACGTTTCTTCAATTTCTGAACTTGATATTGGATCTAAAGCAGATGTCGGCTCATCAAGTAAAACAACTTCCGGTCTGATTGCCAGAGCCCGAGCTATACAAATACGTTGCTGTTGTCCTCCTGAAAAAGCAAGAGCATTACGCTGCAAACTGTCTTTAGTTTCATTCCAAATTGCAGCTTGCTTCAAACTTTCTTCAACACGCTGTTCAATCAAATCTTTATCTTTAACACCAGCTATGCGTAAACCATAAGCTACATTATCAAAGACGGAAAACGGAAACGGCGTGGGCTGTTGAAACACCATTCCCACCTTCTTACGTAGAGCAACTAAATCAATATGAGAGTGATAAATATCTTTTCCTTCTAAAAGTATCTCACCAGTAATATTAATATCGTCAATATCATCATTCATACGATTTAAACAGCGCAAAAAGGTAGATTTGCCACAGCCAGATGGTCCAATTAAGGCAGTCAATTTTTGAGCGGGAAAAGCTAAACTTATACCATGTAAAGCTTCAAAACTGCCATACTTAAGTTTAACATTTTTAGCCTCCATCACATTTGTCATCAATAACGCCACCTTTATCCAAAACTACCCTGAATGTACTTCTCAGTAATTTCACCTTGAGGGTTGGTGAAAATATTTGTAGTAGTATCATATTCTAACGCATGTCCCAAGTGAAAGAATGCTGTATATTCACTAATTCTTGAAGCCTGCTGCATATTATGCGTTACCATAACCATGGTATATTTCTTTCTCAACTGCTTTAAAGTATCTTCAAGCTTAGCAGTAGATACAGGATCCAAAGCACTAGCAGGCTCGTCAAGAAGTAAAATTTCGGGTTTTAGAGCAATCGCTCGCGCAATGCATAGTCTTTGCTGCTGACCCCCTGATAGTGCCAATGCACTTTGGTCGAGTTTATCCTTTACCTCATCCCATAAAGCCGCAGCTCTGAGACTTTCTTCTACAATTTGATCCAGTTTCTTTTTATTCTGCTGACCGTTTGCTTTTAAGGCATAAGTGATATTTTCTCTAATTGACTTCGGAAAAGGATTAGGCTTTTGAAAAACCATTCCAATTGCCTTCCGCAATTCATAAACATTAATTTTGTTCTGATTAACATTAAGGCCATGAAACATAATTTTGCCGTCAACTCGTGCTACCCGATCATTCATACGATTAAGTGAGCGCAAAAATGTTGATTTACCTGAACCAGATGCTCCTATTAATGCAGTAATTGTATTTTTCTTAAAGCCTAAGCTAACATCAAACAACTTTTGAACTGTACCACCATAGAAAACACTCAAATCAGTAGTTGAAATTGCACAGTCATCTTCAGGAAAGGTCTTAATGTAGGTTTTTTGTTTTTGCCAATTTTCCATAAGAACCCCTTTACTTTATTCTTGCGGCAGTAAGCCGTTTATAGATCCAGTTTCCCAACGCTCTAGCACCGAAGTTAAAGATAATGACAACAATGACTAGCAAAGCAGAAGTAGCAGCTGAAACCACATTCACATCCGGAATTATCCCTTCAGTATTTACTTTCCAAATATGTACAGCTAGCGTTTCTGCTGGACGCATTACATTCAAAAAACTAGTAGGACTAAACATATTCCAGTTAGAATAATCAACCGTTGAACCACTTTGCCCTGCGGTATAAATCAAAGCTGCAGCTTCACCAAAAACACGTCCAGCGCTCAAAATAACACCAGTAATTATTCCTGGCAGGGCTGCTGGCAATACAATGCCGTGAATGGTCTTCCAATTAGATAAACCCAGAGCCCAGCCAGCTTCTCTTTGAGTTTGAGGAACACCTTTAATGGCTTCTTCAATATTACTAGTAAGAGTTGGCAAGTTGAAAAAAGTTAGTGCTAAAGCACCAGCGAGAATTGAAAAGCCAAATCCGAACTGAACCACAAATAAAAGATAGCCAAACAGACCAACAACTATTGAAGGTAAAGAGCTCAAAATTTCAATCGTGGTTCTGATTAACTGAGTGAACCAGTTATCAGGAGCATATTCGGCTAAATAAATGGCAGCACCGAGTGCAATTGGCATAGAAATTAGTAAGGTAAGTAATAAAAGATAGATAGAATTAAATAATTGGTCTCTAATTCCACCGCCTGCTTCAAAAGAGGACGATTCTGAACTCAAGAAATGCCACGATAAATGCGGTAATCCCGAAACTAAGATATTACCAAGAATACCAACCAAAAGAAGTACAACGATTCCAACTAAGAAATAAATTACGCCAGTAGCAATTCGGTTAGTTTTTTTCGCATTCATAATACCACTAACCCTTCTTTCCGATCAGATGAACTAAGAAATTGAACACAAGAGACATTATTAATAGCAAAAGTGCCAAAGACCATAATGAATTGTTAGGCAAGGTACCCATAACAGTATTGCCCATTTGACTAGTCAACTGACTGGTTAATGTTGCTGCTGGGCTAACCAAGTTATATGGCATTAAGACTGCATTCCCGATTGCCATTTGCACAGCTAAAGCTTCACCAAAAGCACGAGCCATACCGAAAATAACGGCTGTCATGATACGTGAGCGAGCTGCTCTCAGCACAACGTGATATATAGTCTGCCATTTCGTAGCACCAAGAGCTGCTGAAGACTTTCGCAAATCTTTGGGAATAGCTTTAAACGCATCAACAGTAAGAGAAGTGATTGTGGGCAGAACCATTACAAAAAGTATTAAAGTGGCAGTCAAGATGCCAAAGCCTGTTCCACCAAAAATAGTTCTGACAGCTGGAACAACTACCATTAAGCCAATAAAGCCATAAACTACAGAAGGAATACCTACTAAGAGCTCCATTACGGATTGCAGTAACTGCACTCTCTTACCAGATTCATATTCTGTCATAAATAGTGCCACGGCAATCGAAAACGGAGTTGCAATTAGTGCTGCCAGCAGCGTTACGGCAAATGAAGTGACAATCATTGCTGCGGCACCCACATGATTTTTACCAGCATTAGGATTCCAGTCAGTAGAAAACAGAAAATGGAAAATGTTCACTTTATCATCAATAAAGGTTGCTAACCCATGCATGCCAACAAAACCAATGATTGCAACTATTAATATTCCTATTAATATAATTGCCAAAAATGTTAATCCTCTGCCCCACCATTCTTGTCGTGTTTCTTTTGATGGCTTAGTTAAGCGATCAACATCAATATTTTTGGGATCAATACCTTTGAACTTAACATGTGGTACTTTTTGTTCGGCAAGAGCATTCTCAACAACTTGTTGTAAATCTTGTTCTTTTTTTGCCATTTTATTTACCTATCTTCGTAATTTTATTTTGACTATCACGCGCAACTTTCATTTCATGTACACTTATATAGCCAATTTTAGGAACTAAATCTTTTTGAACTTTTTTACTCAATACGTATTTAATAAAAGCTGCAGTAGCCTTATTCGGTTTACCTTTTGTATACATATGCTCATAAGACCAAAGTGGCCACTTGTTCGTGGGTATGTTTCTATTATCTGGTTGAATATTATTTATACTTATTTTTTGAATATTTTGGTCATTAGCATAGGGAAAAGAAATATAAGAAATAGTACCCGGTGTAGAATTGACAATTTTTTTGACAGTTCCATTTGAATCCTGTTCTTGAGAATTAATTGCTTCTTTTCCATTTAGAACCAAGTCCTCAAATGTCGATCGCGTACCACTTCCACGAGAACGGTTGATCACAATAATTGACTGATTTTTACCACCTACTTGACGCCAATTTTTAATTTTACCAGTAAAAATATCAGAGAGTTGTTTAGTAGATAAATTTTTAACTCCGACACCCTTATTTGCAATTGGCACAATACCAACTACTGCCACAGGGTAATCTTCCAGTTTCTTTGCATCAATGCCTTTTTGCGTTTCAGCAAAAACATCAGAAGTACCAACTTCAACGGCCCCTGCTTGCACTTGGCTTAGTCCTGTACCGGAGCCACCACCTTGGACTACAATGTTGCTGCTCATGTGGGCTAGGTGATAGTCATTGCCAGCTTGTTCTATTAAAGGTTGTAAGGCACTGGAGCCAACAATAGTAATTTTTTCTCGGTTTTGACTGCAACCTGTCAAAAATAGGGACATAAATAATATTAATGTCAGCAGTCTGCCTAAATTACTTTTTTTCATATAAAATTCCCTCAATTAAACAAATAAAATTTAGCTCTAGTTTATCAAAACTTTTACCTTTGACCAATCATAAATACTCGTAAATAGATAAAAAAAGCAACCTGCTCAATCGCAAAGTTGCTTTAATTAATTGTTCAATTTTAGTCCAGATTTAATGGATCAAGTTTAATCCCAGGTCCAAAGGTTGCAGCTACAGCAACACTCTTAATGTATTGACCTTTAGCAGCAGATGGACGCGCACGTAAAATAACGTCACGCAATGCATCAAAGTTTTCAATTAATTGTTCATCAGTAAATGAAACTTTACCAATCGCTGCGTGAATAGCAGCTTGACGGTCAACACGGTATTCAACCTGACCAGCTTTTACATTCTTAACGGCTTTTTCAATATCCATTGTAACGGTACCAGTCTTAGGGTTTGGCATCAAACCTTTTGGTCCAAGCACACGACCTAAACGTCCAACTTTTGCCATCATTGTTGGTGTAGCAACCACGACATCAAAGTCTAAGTAACCGTTTTGTACTTTTTCAACTAAGTCGTCAGAACCAACTTCATCAGCACCAGCAGCCTTAGCTTGTTCAGCTTGAGGACCCTCAGCAAAAACAATGACCTTTTGTGTCTTACCAGTACCATTCGGCAAAACCAGTGAGCCACGAATTTGTTGGTCTGCTTGTTTAGGGTCAACGCTCAAGTTGTATGAAACTTCAACTGAAGCATCAAAGCCTGCGTATGAAGTTTCTTTAACTAACTTCATTGCTTCAGCAACTGAATATAATTTCTTTGAATCTACTTTTTTAGCAGCTTCTAAATATTTTTTACCATGCTTTGGCATGTGATTTCCTCCTTAATATGTGGTTAAGCGAGCTAAAGCTCTCCCACCTAAATTGTTATAAATAACAGGATTAGTCTTCGACTTCGATACCCATGCTTCTAGCAGTACCTTCGATCATCCGCATAGCAGCTTCGACATCAGCAGCGTTAAGGTCCTTCATCTTAGTTTCAGCAATTTCCTTAACTTGATCCTTGGTTACCTTACCAACTTTCTTGGTATTAGGTTCACCGGATGCCTTGTCAATCTTAGCAGCCTGCTTCAAAAGTACTGGAGCTGGTGGAGTCTTAGTTACGAATTCGAATGAACGATCTTCATATACTGTGATGACTACAGGAATAATCATGCCTTTTTGGTCAGCAGTTCTAGCATTGAAGTCCTTAGTAAAGCCAACAATGTTAATACCAGCTTGACCTAAAGCTGGACCAACTGGAGGAGCGGGTGTTGCAGCACCAGCTGGTATTTGTAATTTAACAACATTTATAACTTTCTTTGCCACGGTCAAAACCTCCTTGATTCCGTGCGTGGTTAAAATGGAAAAGTTACCTACTTTTCCTCCCACAATAATAAAAGTACTTTAATATATTATCATCGATTTAGTAATTTTGCAATAAATGACTTATTACTAACTAATTTTCTTTACTTGATCATAATCAAGCTCAGTGGTAGTAGCACGACCAAACATGTCAACAGAAACAAACAATTTGTACTTATCAGGTTGAATTTCAGTAATTTTGCCTTCAACACCGTTAAAGGCTCCATCAATAATCGTAACTGTTTCACCAACTTCAAAGTCAATTTGGGGTCTTTTAGCTGGTTCACCTTGTTGACGTAAAAGCCTGTTGACCTCGTCTTCTAGAAGTGGCGATGGCTTAGAGCCACCGCCGTGTGAACCGACAAATCCTGTTACGTTTGGTGTGTTCCGCACAACAAACCAACTTTCATCGGTCATTACCATTTCAACAAGAACATAACCAGGGAAGATTTTTTCTTCGACTTCTTTTTTCTTGTTGTTAACCTTTTCAATCTTTTCTTGTTCAGGAACCATTACTCGAAAAATATAGTCTTGCATCCCCATGCTTTGAGCTCGTGACAATAAGTCTGATTTGACCTTGTCTTCGTAACCTGAATAAGTGTGAAGCACATACCATTGCTTTTTAGTAGTTTCTACCATTATTACATATTCTCCTTATATTTTTGGCAAACAAAAAAGCCTCTTGCGTCAGAGGACTTTTCTAATTAATATAATTGTACCACAAATCAATCAGTTGCGCTATTACATAACTATTTGTGTAACATTAGTAAATAGCAGATCAAGTAAACCTAAATACGCAGCAAACAAAATCGAGGAAACAATTACGATTGCAGTGTCGTGCCGGTTTTGTTTTGCTGTTGGCCAAGTAACCAGCTTCATTTCCTCAACTACACTCTTAAAGAATTTAACCATAATTTACCTCGTTTCTTTGTGTAATGTCATTTTACCGCAATGCTTACAATATTTTTTTAATTCAAGTCGCTGAGTGCGATTCTTACTTGCAGCGATTGAGTAATTACGAGAGCCGCAAATGCTGCAAGCTAATGATGCTTTTTTCACTGCCATAATCTCACTTCCAAACTATTGTATTTTAGCAAAAATGGCTAACTTAAGCAATTAATTTAATAATTACTTGTAAATCTTACTTATTACATAACAAAAGCAGCTGCTCTTTCAAGCAGCTGCTTAAGAGTGGCCAAACAAATGCGTGACCACAGTGCGTAGAACATTGTATTAGTCGGATTTACTTCTTAAGATTTTCATTAACAAAGGATTCGATTTTATCGTCAGAGTCTTTCAGGAATGGAAGCATAGCTTCTTCCGTCTTAATGGTATCTCTGCCATTCTTTTCCATAAAATAATCCCAAAGGGCATCTCTAACTGGAATATCTGAGTCACTCCAGTCAAAAACTTCTTTCATGTGACGATCCAACAATGCAGTCTTCATAACTTCATCTGCCATCTTAACTACCTCCTAAAATTTATTCTACAATAACAATTATACCGCAATTTCTAGATGTCAACTATAAAAACTAATCGAGCAATGTTTGGCGCATTTTTTGCGCCAGACGTGAGCGTGCTCTTGATAAAGTTAATTTACTAATTTTTAGTTTCTCGATAACATCTTTTTGTTTGATTACACCCAATCCTACTAACAATGCATTAGCCTCTAAAGTAGACAATCTGCCTGTTAAAATAGCAATATTTTCACTTAAAGGAATTTCTGGTATAGAAACAAATGATTTATTTAATGGCATTAAATTGTTTTTCTTGGCTGTTTCTAGCGAAACTGATTGTTTTAACGCCTGCCTGCGATAGGCATTATCATATCTCACAAGTGAACGTGCATGATTAATCAGTCGTGTTTTAAAATAGCTGCCAAATTTTCCTTTATTAAAGTCAAAACTTTTTGCCGAAGCATGACAAATAATCATTGCATCCTGTTCCCAATCTTGGTTGTCATAATAGCGCACATGATACATGCTTTTAACTTTGTTAATCAATGGCTTATAGCGAAAACATAAATCTAATAAAGCTTCATCCTCACCATTTTTTATTTGCCTAATAAGTTCCGCCTCACTTTTAACATTTGTTTCAGTATTCTTCATTTCTTTTCTCCTATTTAAATTTTTATTGAAGAATACAGTACCTAATAAACCTCAAAAATCGAACCTAAGTTCAAACTCGGCAACTATTTTTTACTGTTAGCTCGGCTGCAACAAAAAACTAAATTTGTTGAAACCGCATTAAATAAAAAAGAGAATATTACTTTATTTGGCTATAAAAAAACACTCTGATTGGTCAGAGTGTTAGAAAAACTATTTAAGAGGATTGCGGCTGTTAAGCATCTGGTAAAGCAAAACACCTGTCGCGACACTCGCGTTTAGTGATTGCACATGCCCGACCATAGGCAAGGTCAGCATTTGGTCCATCTGTTCTTTAAGAAGGCGTGAAATTCCTTTGCCTTCATTGCCGATTACCAAAACAGTTTTGCCATTACTGTTCCACAGACGATAATCTGTACCTTTCATATCAGTACCAAAAAGCCAATAGCCACGTTTTTTCAATATCTTCGCAGTTTGCACCAGATTATTTACCCTGGCTACCGGCACGTAATCAATTGCTCCAGTTGAAGTTTTAGCTACAACAGAAGTTAATCCGGTAGCACGTCTTTTAGGAATGATAATGCCGTCAACTCCAGTAGCATCTGCTGTTCTCAAAATGGAGCCTAAATTATGAGGATCTTCAATTGAATCAAGCATCAGTAAAAACGGTTCGTGATTGCTGCGGTCAAATCGATCGAGCAGTTGATCCAGATCGGCATATTCAAAACTAGCTACCGTTAATACCAAACCTTGATGATTCTCACCTTGCACCAGTCTATCCAATTTATTTTTGGGTACCGTTTGGACAATTAACCCCTTCTGCTTAGCTAAGGTAAATACCTGATTGGCAAAATTTTCTTTAATGCCCTGCTGTAAAAATATTTTGTTGATATGATCGGCATCTTGGGTTTTTAAATAATCCAGTCCTGCATGCCTGCCAAAAACAAAGTCTTTGTCACTTGAAGTCATATTCCTCTATGCCCCCATTTTCAATAGTTTTAATACACCATTCGGTCAGCTGCTCTATACGATCTTTTTTGTTCAAGAGTTCTAAGTATCCCCAAACAGCTTCAAAACCGGTGGATAATTGATAAGTAGCTAAACTGGTATTTTTTGCTTTAGTATAAGTTTTCGAATTTCGACCGCGGTGAAAGGTTGCCACTTCATCTTCAGAAAGCAAATTTTCTTCCTGAAGTTTGGTAATTAATGCTGCCTGCGCTTTGGCCGACACATAATGAGTAGCTCTTCTTTGCAATATTTGGGGTTTAACAATACCGCATTTAATTAAATGTCGCCTGATAAAAATTTCATAAACAGCATCACCTAGATAAGCTAATGTTTGACCATTTAGAGTATCCGGATTAACATCACTTTCTGTCATTTTTAGAGTTTTATTCACGTAGCCACCTTGTTCCTTGTGGTGTATCTTCAACTGTAACACCCATTTGTTTAAGTTCGTCCCGCAACGCATCGCTTTGTGCCCAATCTTTGTTTTTACGTGCTTCTTCACGTTTTTTAATTAGTCTCTGAACTTGCTCATCATCATTTTGATTTTCAGCGGTAATTAAGCGCTGTACATCTATCCCGAAAACAGCTAACCAGCTTGTCAAAAGTTTAGCCGCTTTTTTAAGAGCATCTTTATCAGCATTTTCAGCATTAATATTGGCATTAATTTCCGGTAATAAATCGTAAATGGCAGTTAAAGCATTCTGAACATTAAAGTCATCGTCCATAGCATTAATAAATTTATGCTGTGTCTCTTGAATTTTATTGTCTAAAATTTCTGACTTTTCACTATCTGTTTCATCTTTTAGTCGATATTCAAGATTGTTAAGAGTATTCTTAAACCTCTGCAAAATAATTTGTGCTTGTTTTAAATTATCAGTCGAATAATTAATTTGTTTTCTATATTGAACACTGGCCATAAAGAAGCGCAACACTTGTGGATCAACTTCTTTTAGCAAATCATGCACAGTTACAAAATTATGCAGTGACTTGGACATTTTTTCTGCATCTGCTCCAACTGTAACAAAACCATTATGCATCCAATAGTGAACAAAGGGTTTACCAGTTGCTGCTTCACTTTGAGCAATTTCATTTTCATGATGAGGAAATTCCAAATCTTGACCACCACCATGAATATCAATTGTTTCACCTAAATATTTTGTAGCCATTACTGAACATTCAATATGCCAACCGGGACGGCCCTTGCCCCAAGGAGAAGCCCAAGCTATTTCATCAGGTTTCTTTTGCTTTTTCCATAAAGCAAAATCTATTGGGTCCTCTTTACGTTTTTGTTCTTCTTCATTAACATGCTCAGAAGCACCCTCTTCAAGCTCTGCAAGATTTTGGCTGCTAAGAGCACCATAATTTTTAAATTTTCTGGTACGATAATAAACATCACCATCTGACTCATAAGCATAACCCTTAGAAAACAGCTTTTGGATAAATTTAATAATTTCGTTGACTTCGTGAGTTGCACGGGGATTTTTAGTTGCCGGCTTAACGTTTAAAGCTGAAATATCTTCACGATATGCTTTAATGTAGCGCTCAGCTAATTCAGGAACAGTAACATTTTCAGCTTTAGCCTCAGCGATCATTTTATCGTCTACGTCAGTAAAATTGGACACAAAATTTACCCTAAAACCGCGAAATTCTAAATAGCGCCTAATGGTGTCAAAAGCAATAACGCTCCTGGCATTACCAATGTGAATATAATTATATACAGTTGGTCCACAAACATACATTGTTACCTGACCTGGGTTTATCGGCTTAAATTCTTCTTTAGTATTAGTTAAAGTGTTGTAAATTTTCACTGTGGCTAACTGACCTTTCTACATTCTAAATCTTATTTTACCAGAAACTTTAATCAATTTTTTAACCAAAAGTTTACAATCTTGTTTTTTGCCATAATCACGTTTTGCCTAACTGCAAGTTAAAACAGCGTATTACTCTCATTTAATAATAGAATAATACGCTGTTTTGATAACTATAAGCCGTTTTCACTCATTTGCTTCAGAGTTAAATCTAAATGTTCTAACACCCGTTTTTTGCCTAACAGCTCCATAGCTTCACCAATTCCTGGTCCCACCATTGATCTGGTAGTAGCAATTCTAATTGGCATGAACAAACGTCTGCCTTTAATTCCTGTTGCCTTGCGAGTTGCTTGTACAGCATTCATTATTTGAGGAGCAGTAAACCGTGGAATCAAATCAATTTGCTTCTTAAATTCTTCAATTACCGGTCTAGCTTCATCTTTGCGAATTTCTTCAATTTCCTTGTCACTTAAATCTTTAGGAGCATTAAAGAAAATTTTTGCCAGGTCAACGATCTGCTTTGTATATGACATTTGAACGGAATAGATGTTAACTAACTGTCTAACCCATTCCATCTTTTCAGGGGTCGGGTCGTTTTCAACCAAATTTGCTTCCTGCAAATTATTAAGTGCTAAGTCTAAAAGCGTATCACGATCGGCCTTTTTAATATACTGGTTGTTAATCCACTCCAACTTCTTCTGGTCAAAAGCTGCTGGGGAATTTGACAGACGTGAAGGATCGAATTGCTTGATCAATTCTCTCTGGCTAAAGATTTCGTTTTCACCTACTGGTGACCAGCCGAGTAACGTAATAAAGTTAAACATTGCATCAGGCAGATAGCCAAGGTCTCTGTATTGCTCAATGAATTGTAAAACAGATTCATCACGCTTTGAAAGTTTTTTACCAGTTTCAGCATTAATAATTAAAGTCATGTGACCAAATTTTGGCGGCTCCCAGCCAAGAGCCTCATAAACTGCTAATTGCTTAGGCGTGTTTGAAACGTGATCATCTCCACGCAAAACGTGAGTAATTTTCATCAGGTGATCATCAATTACCACTGCAAAATTATAAGTAGGCATGCCATCGCGTTTTTGAATGACAAAATCGCCACCGATAGTATCAGACTCAAAACTAAGATGACCCTTAACAATATCATCCCAAGAATATGTTTCCATTTCAGGAATATGGATACGAACAACAGGCTTTAAGCCCTTTGCCTTTGCCTGCTCTTGCTTTTCAGCAATCTCATCTGCTGTCATTCCTTCATATTCATACGTGTAATGAGGTGCAATGCCCATTGCACGTTGTTCTTCACGCTGCTCTTCTAATTCTTCCTCAGTTTTATAAGAGTAATAAGCTTTACCTTCATCAACCAGCTGCTTAATGTACTTGTTATAGATGTCTTTTCGTTCAGATTGACGATATGGACCATAATCGCCACCCTTGTCAGGACCTTCATCCCAATCAATACCAAGCCAGTGCAAGTTTTCCATTTGCGACTCTGAACCGCCTGCAACATTACGCTTCTGGTCAGTATCCTCAATTCTCAAAACAAAAGTTCCCTTGTTATGACGCGCAAATAAATAATTAAATAGCGCAGTTCGTGCATTTCCAATGTGTAAGTGCCCTGTTGGACTTGGGGCATATCTTACCCGAATTTTTTGTTTAGCCAAAATTCATGCCTCTTTCAAAAGTAAATATAAACAATTTAAGTTTACGCGTAATAGAAAAAAAGTTCAATGTTCGTTAGCCTAAAACTAGTTTTAAGGCTTGCGGAATACTTGAAATGGGAATAACTTCAATTCCAGCATTCTTTAGACTTGCGCGCATATTGTGCTTCGGAATAAAAATACGCTTAAAACCGGTTTTAGCAGCTTCTTTAATACGTGCATCTATTTGGTTGACGCGTCTGACCTCACCAGTCAAGCCAACTTCACCAACAAAACAATCAGTTGGCAAAATTTCCTGATTTTTATAACTTGATGCGATAGCCATGACGACAGCTAAGTCAACTGCCGGTTCGTTCAAGCGAATTCCACCAGTAGCAGTTAAATATACATCCTGATTTTGCAACATCAAGTTGCCTCGTTTTTCTAGAACAGCCAGCAATAATCCCGCCCGATTATAGTCAATGCCCGAAGTAGTTCTTTTGGCATAACCAAAAGCTGTGGGCGTAACCAAAGCCTGAATTTCTGCCAAAATAGGTCTTGTTCCTTCAAGAGAGACAACAATCGCGGAACCAGTAGATTTGGGCAACCGTTCATCTAAAAATATAGCTGAAGGATTAGTAACTTCTTTTAAACCTTTATTAACCATTTCAAACATGCCTATTTCATTAGCAGCACCAAATCTGTTTTTTACAGAATGTAAAATACGGTAGGCATGGTGTTCATCACCCTCAAAATAAAGAACGGTATCTACCATGTGCTCTAGGATTTTAGGACCGGCAATCGCGCCTTCTTTTGTAACATGGCCAATAACAAAAACGGTAATAGCATCCATTTTGGCAATCTTCATTAGTTCACTAGTAACTTCTCTTACCTGTGAAGCTGATCCCGTCATTGAATCTAAGCTTGGTTCATTCATTGTCTGAATTGAGTCAATGACAACAAAATCGGGCTCTAGCTCGGAAATTTGTTGGCGAATGTCTTCCATGTCTGTTTCAGGATAAAGCATCATATCATTAGCTGGCAGTCCTAAACGGTCAGCCCGTAGCTTAATCTGATTGGCTGATTCTTCCCCCGAAACATACAGCACTTTATATTGATTTGCTAGTTCGCTCATAATTTGCAACATTAAAGTTGACTTGCCAATGCCAGGGTCGCCGCCAATCAAAACTAATGAACCTGGAACAATACCCCCTCCTAAAACTCTGTTAAGCTCTTCCATACTGGTTTGTATACGTTCTTCTTTTTCTGCCTTAACATTTCCTAATTTAACCGGTTCACTAATTCCGGTTTTCTTGATAAGCCTGCTGGGACTGCCTTTAGTTGAACGATTTTGCACTGCTTCAGTTTCCTTTTCAAACTGATTCCAGGCACCGCAATTAGGACAGCGGCCTAAATAGCTGGCAGAAATGTAACCACAGGAACGACATTTATACTTGGTCTTTAGTTTTGCCATTTAGCTTCCCTTCTTGTTTGTGGACCCAAAGCCACTTATTCTTTGTCTGTCGATAGGAACATCATTATCAGATTTTAAATAATGAATAAAAATTCCCTGACCAATTCGGTCACCTTGATGAATTTGAATAGGTCGTACCCCATAGTTGATTAATTGAACAAAAATCTCGCCTTCATTAGCATCATTATTATAATAATCAGAATCAATGACACCAACCCCATTTGGCAGCGCGAGGTTTCTTTTAAAAGTGTTTGATGACCGATTTGCCAGCAATAACACTTCATCATCCGGCATATATGCTTTCACTCCTGTGGGAATTAAAAAAGGTTTAAGGACATGTTCAGCCATTTCATAATCTTGTTCGTATAGTTGGTGACCATTACGGATCAACCTAAAAATACGGACAAAATTAAGCCGCCAAATGCTGGGAATTAATACATCTTTTGCTGCAGCTAAATCATAGCCTGCACTGGCAATCGTTTGTCTTCTTGGTAAAGTAACATTTTTATTTTTATATTTAGATACAATTTCAAAGCCCCGAATCTTTTCCATGTTATCTCCTTTAAAACTTTTAAACACTATTTTACATTAAATTGCAGATATTATCTGAAATCTTATATAATTAGGTACGTAAAATTTTTACTTTTGAAGGGAGAATAAATGTTTAATGTAGATGATCCCCACCAATTTTTTCGCGAAGACGATGATAATGGGGAAATGGTTTATAGTTGGACAATGGACAAAATTGAGCGTAAAGATGCTACAGTTTGGATTATGAATCACTTCTTCGTCAATCCCAAAATGGATAGCAAAAAGATTTTACATGATCAAATGAAAATAGTAATGTTTATTGCTCAAAAATCTCATCTGCCCGTTTGGCCGCTTGATCCTTTAGTTATTAATTACTTTAATGATCATCCAGATTTTGAATCAATTTGGTATCACAAACCAAGTCAAAAAAATGATTCTATCTAGTATTGAAAGATTAAATAAGTAAAGTAAAAACAAATACTTTTTTAACAATAATTAAATTTTCAGAGATAGACTACTTCAGCCGGATAAGCTAAAATAGTATTAATTTGTTTAAGGAGGATCTATTTAATATGACAAAAGAAATTACAAGTGCAGCCATTGATGATTTCACAAAAGATTTAGCGAATCACTCTGGTATTAATATTGCCAGTCATGCTGCCCAAGAAAATGGCATCTATAAAGCTAGTCAAAACCTGCAATCTAAGATTGATTTAACACCAACCTTTTCAGTAGAAATTGATACTGGCAAGCCTGCTGATCAAAAGCAGTCAGGTCGTTGCTGGATGTTCTCTGCATTGAATACTATGCGCCACCCAATCCAAAAGGAATATAAGATTAAGGATTTTGAATTATCACAAAATTACACTAATTTCTGGGATAAATTTGAAAAATCAAACTTTTTCTTTGAAAATGTGATTGCTTCAGCCAAGAAACCACTCGGTGACCGTAAAGTTAGCTTCTTGTTTGCTACACCACAACAAGACGGTGGTCAATGGGACATGCTTTGTGGACTAGTAGAGAAATACGGAATCGTACCTAAGTCAGTTTATCCAGAAACAGCTAATTCCAATAATTCAAGTGCTTTAAATGATACTTTGAATACTCTTTTGCGTAAAGATGGCTTAGAATTACGCAATTTAGTTAACGCTGGCAAGTCAGAAGATGAAGTTGAGCAACGCAAGAATGACTTTTTAAACGAAGTCTTCCGCATTTTGGCTATTTCATTAGGAGTTCCGCCAAAGAAATTTGACTTTGAATATAAAGATGATGATGGTAATTATCACCGTGAAGCAGGAATTACGCCTAAGGAGTTCTTGGATAAATTCGTAGGCATGAACTTGGAAGATCACGTTTCAATCATTAATTCACCTACAGATGATAAACCATATCATAAAGTTTTTTCCGTTGAGTACTTGGGTAATGTTGTTGGCGGTCGGCAAGTTCGCCATCTTAACGTCAAAATTTCTGAAATGAAAGACCTGATTATTAAACAACTTAAAGCTGGTGAAGTTGTTTGGTTTGGTTCAAATGTTGGTAAAGATTCAGAAAGACAACTTGGTTTGCTAGATACAGATATTTACAAGCGCAATGAGCTATTTGACGTTGACTTTTCAATGTCAAAAGCAGATATGCTTGATTCCAGTGAAAGTATGATGGATCACGCTATGGTTATCACTGGCGTTGACTTAGTTGATGACAAGCCTACTAAATGGAAGATTGAAAACTCTTGGGGAGAAAAGCCTGGCTTTAAGGGTTACTTTGTCATGAGCGATTCCTGGTTTGACAGTTTTGTTTACCAAGCAGTTATCAACAAGAAATTCTTGCCTGATGACTTAAAGAAAGCTTTTGATGAAGGTGCTAAAGACCCAATTCAATTATTACCTTGGGATCCAATGGGCGCATTAGCATTTAAGTAAAATTATTAATTATATAAAATTAGTTAAAATATAAAACAGCATTGAGAAAATTTTTCAATGCTGTTTTTATATGCTTTGAGCGATTATTTTATACTGCTTTTATTTTTCTTGCAGTATTCCTTGTCGCAATATAAAGAAACGATCATATTTAAGCTCATTAATTTGATCGTGGCTGGCAACTACTACAATTTTATTTTGCTGTTTTAATTTTTTTAGCAGGGCCACAAATAAGCTAATGCTCTCTTGATCAATTCCACGAGTTGGCTCATCAAGCAAAATGACATTTTGGTTTTCCATCACAGCTTGAATAATACCTACCTTTTGTCTCATACCGACAGAATACTTAGCTATGGGTTCTGGATCATCAGGATCAAGCATAAAATGCCTTAGTAAATCCCTAACTATTTTCTCATTAAACCGTTTATTAAGATTAGCCAGAAAATGAAGATTGGACATGGCCGATTCATATTCTAAAAAATCAGGATTTTCAATTAACGCGCCTACAACATCATTTTCACCCAGCCTAATTTCACCGCTGTCTGCCTTTAATAGACCGGTAATAATTTTAAAAATGGTGGACTTCCCAGAACCATTAATACCTGAGATATGAATCAGCTCACCAGGTTTAGCTAGCAAAGATACGTTTTTTAAAACCAGCTTCTGACCGAAAGACTTTTTTATTTGCCTAAGCTCTAACATTATTTCTCCTTAAAAGCCACCATAAATTTCATGAATAGCCCGATATAATTCGTCATACAAAGGACTATACCTAATCAAAACATTTTTCTCTATATAGTAATGGTAAATTAAGTCTATGAGTATGACTATTAACAATAATAAATATGGTCTATGCCAGTTGTAGCCTCCGACTAGGAAACAAAGCAGAAGTAAAAAAACAAGCACATGCAGTATTATGAGTTCAGTGCCCAAAATAGGGCTGCCAAATTTAAATAGAGGGTAACCAGTTAAAAAATAGGGACCAAATAATCCTAATACAAATAACAAGCAATAAATTGCAGCCAGTACCATTAAGTGAAACATCATCCACTTATTCTTTCTTCTCACCGTTACAAACACGTTGATGTTGCGAAAAGTAAGTATCTGGTTATAGAGAAGCAAAAAGACTGCTGGCTGCAAATACAACGATACCAAGTGAAAATTGAGATATTCATTTGGCAATTCCATAGTTTCTGGCGAACCTGTTTTTATCAGAATAATGCTTCCTATTAATCCTATAAAAAATATGATAAAACCAATTAAAACAAGTCTGCGGGATATTCGCTTTAAACGCATAATCAGCCCAGCCTTCTTTTCTGCTGCTGCCATAATTTAATTAAGTAAGCCGCAAATAACAAATAAAGCAGCGCCACTACCATAAAAAGCAAATAGGAATTAATCGGCGGCAAGCGGGATCCTAACGCAAACTGACCTGGTGCAAGTACAGCAAATGGAAACCACGAATACGAGACAAAAAGCCAAAATTTACTGCCCATGGATATTAAAATTGACAATAAAGTCAAACCTAAACCCACACACGGACCTAAAACTAAATAAATACTATTTTTTGAAACAAAAAGACCAATGCTGAAAATTAAAATAGCAAAAATACCCCAACCAACAGCAGCTAAAGTAACATACGAACATAAATCGATCAGCTGGTTAGTAGAAAAATATCCTGGTCTGGCACCAATATATAATTTTAGAGGTCTGGTTTTAAAGAAAAACGGATAATAAAATACACTAATCAATGCTAACTGGTAGATATTAATTATTAAAGAAAACAGAAATCCAACAACAAAGGAGTTAATGACCCCGATTTTCAGAAATTTATGATAGCCGACTCTTTGCTGAACAGCGCTGAACATATTATTATTTTTAAAATAGATTATGAGACCTGTTCCAAAAGTGGGAACGAATGCCAACATCATAACTAAACTTATGATATTTTCATTCCAGCCATTCGGCTGAATGGAAAAGAAAAGCATTACAGAAATGTCAACTGCTTTGCCGTTTGCTGGAATTAATCCTGCCCCCTCTTTAGCAGCCGTTACAAATTGCCAGGTAATCAAAAGAAGATAAATAATTAAAATAATCAGAACAAATTTTTTGGTTCGGCTTAGCATTTGCACCATCCTCATAATAATATATCTTTGAATACTATATCAAATATAACATTAATTATCAAATAAATGGTGTGCCAAAAAAGTTACAAAAAATTCACCTATTTTTTATAGGAAATTGTCTTATTTTTGCTTTTGTACATATGGATCTTTTAAACAAAAGCCAAAATTTAATTTAGCCCGACCTCCTTAACAAAACACATAAAGGCTGCTTTGCCATCAGGGGTTTGCTTGAAAACTCCTGCATCTTCTAAGACACGAGCAAAAATGAAACCCAATTCTTTTTGCAAAATCTGATCTGCATTTTCACTAGTTATTTCATACTTGCTTTTAATTTTCTTAGCCCAGTCAAGGTGGATTAGTGCAATTCTGTTAGGCTGGTCAAGCAAAAATTTTTTAACCTCAAGCAACTCTGGCTTCAAGCGCGGCGGAAAAACCGCTAATCCCATTACTTCAATTAAGCCGATATTTTCCTTTTTAATGTGTTGTACATCAGCATGGGGATGGAAAATTCCATCAGG
Organism: Lactobacillus sp. VURO6/B1 (VP7); assembly: GCF_058139575.1. NCBI lineage: Bacteria > Bacillati > Bacillota > Bacilli > Lactobacillales > Lactobacillaceae > Lactobacillus > Lactobacillus sp. VURO6/B1 (VP7). Next base: position 65,729 of record NZ_JBVOWJ010000007.1, read on the forward strand.
ATATTTATCTGAAGTCTGATTGTCTCTGAGAACTAAATCAAGTTCATAAGTTTGTCCATGTAAACGAGCAATTGGGGTAATAGTATGGTGGGGGATACTGTCCGTAAATGCTCGGACTGCTACTTTTTCATCACTATAATTGCGCCAGTTTATTAAAATTTTATTTGCTAATTTGATCAAACTATTTTTATTCAGACCGCTTAAACGAATTACAGACATGGGCCACTTGACGATACCTGCTTCGACATCATCAAATCCCTTAAAATTAATTTTTTTATCAATTGGTGCTTTTTCCATAGGAAAGAGATGCTTTCCACCCTGGTAATGTTCGTGAGACAAGATTGAACCACCCACGATTGGCAAATCCGCATTGCTACCAACAAAATAACCCGGAAATTTAGCCACAATCTCCAGCAAATTAGCAAAAGTCTGTTTATTGATTACCATCGGTTCATGCTTTGGCGCTAAGAAAATACAGTGTTCATTAAAATAGGCGTAAGGTGAATACTGAAAACCCCAAATTTCATTTCCCAACTGAAAACGAATGATACGGTGGTTAGTGCGCGCAGGATAATTCACATGTCCTAGGTAACCCTCATTCTCCATACACAACTGACACTTTGGGTATGACTTTACTTCAGCATTTTTGGCTGCCGCGATTTCCTTAGGATCTTTTTCCGGTTTGGAAAGATTAATTGTAATTTCAAGATCGCCATATTTACTTGCGGCTGTAAAATAAATATTTTTTGCAATAGCTCTAGTTTTAATATAATTACTGTCTTTACCCATTTGGTAAAAATCAGCTATCGCTTTTTGGGGTGAACTCTCATAAGTTTGCCAGAAATTGCGGTTAACAACGCTTGGTCTAGGGACAATCAAATTCATTAATTGTGCATCGAGGACATCTTTGGCGGAATTATTGGCCAAGCACTTCCCTGAATTTTGGGCAACCTGAATCAGCTCGTCTTTAAGATCCAGTAGATCCTTCTTACTGGTTGCTACCTTTCTTGCCTCATCGCCTACAAGAGCCAAAATTCTATTTTTCAAATAAATACGATCAAGTTCTGTAAAATCGCTGTGGGCAATAACTTGCGTAATGAATTTCTCAATTAGATTCGTTTTATCCATCTCAACTTTCCAACATCATAAAACTTTTGTACCATCAGCTGTTTCTGCAATATAAAATGAGGGCAAATAGCCTATTTGTTCTTGATAAATATCAGCGACATTTTTTTCAAAAGCTGCAACTTTATTTTTGGCAACCAAAGCTATCGCACAGCCGCCAAAGCCGGCACCAGTCATTCTCGCACCCAAAACTCCAGGTTGCTTCCAGGCAGTATGAACCAATGTATCAAGTTCTTTACCCGTCACTTCATAGTCATATTCTAAAGAGACATGTGAGGCATTCATTAAGTGACCAAACTCATTTAAATCACCCTTTTGCAGTGCTTTTTCAGCGTTTAATGTCCGTTCATTTTCCCAGACTGCATGACGACAACGTTTAAGTAAGTTTTCATTTGGTAATAAATAGCTGTTTTCATCAAAAGTCAGATTATCTAATTCGCCTAAGGACTGGATTGAAACCTTTTGTTGTAAAAATTGCAATCCTTTTTCACATTCTGCTCTGCGCTCATTGTATTTCGAGTCCGCTAAGGTCCGTTTCTTGTTAGTGTTCATAATAACAATAACATTATCTTTCAAATCAAGGGGTACTAGCTCAGACGCCACCTTTTCGGTATCAAGCAGAATGGCGTGATCTTTTTTACTCATGGCAACTGCATATTGATCCATAATGCCTGAATTAACACCAATAAATTCATTTTCAGTCTTAACTCCCATTTTAACAATTTCCAATTTAGTAAAAGTTAGTTTAAACTGGTCCTGCAATAAAATACCAATTAACATTTCTAGGGCTGCAGACGAAGATAAACCAGCACCATCAGGAATATTGCCATTAATGTAAATGTTAAGTCCATGCTCAATTTTTGCCCCGTTTTCGAGCATAAAATGAAGCATTCCCTTAGTATAATTTGCCCAGGAATCTTCTTTGGCAAACTGTAACTGGTGCATATCAGTTTCTACTACGCCCATATCGGCAAAATTAGCAGAATAAAAGCAAAATCTAGCGTCATCACGGGGACTAGCTGCACCATAGATTCCTAAAGATATTGCGCAAGGAAACACATGACCACCATTATAGTCAGTATGTTCACCAATTAAGTTAATTCTACCAGGCGAAAAATAACAGCCGGTTGGTTCTTGATGATAAATATTACTAAATTCTTGCTTGAGTTCTTTAATTTTCATTTTTATCTGTTCCTTTTTAAAAGCGCTATCAAAAGTCAATAAACTTATTATACTTCTTTTTTTATTACCAGCAATGCCTGGCCAAAAAGCAAAAACAAACTAAAAGAGTTTCACATCAACATGAAACTCTTCTTAAGTTTATTACCAAATATGTAGCAGTCTATCGGGATGCAACTTGCATAAATTAAATTGGTGCACATGCTGCGGACGGCTTTGCGGAAATGATTCCAAGAAATCCGCTGGATTAGCCAGACCAGTAGAGTACGACCACACACTTTTAACTTTTTTAATCGGATCAAGCATTTCATTTCGAATCGGAAAAGCCGAAATTAAAAAATGTTTGTGATGAAACTTAAAAACAAAAAATGGCAATCGAAAGTCATTGACTACCTCTTCTTTAGTTTTCCCAATCGTAACCACATTGCGGTAGGTGCCATACTTTTCGGTAAACAAATCGTTAAACGAAAAATAGAAATTCGAAATGTGTACATGGGGAAAATTGTCTTCAGTCACTTGATCAGGAACTGCAATAACATGAGCAAAATGATCCAGATTGCTTTCTTTTTGTGAAAGTGCTCTGCCCAATTGATTGGGATTTATAACGTGAGCCCATTCAGGCACATCCAGATTATCCTGGTAAGATAAAAACATTTCCCTAATCACATCAGGCTTTACCCAATCATATTGCCTGCGAACTTCGTTGCGATTTAACAAACTACGCAAGCTCTTGTGATACATTAAATCAACAACAAACAACTCATAACGATAACGTTCGACCCAGGGTTGATAATGCTCAATATTCTCCGCAAAGATATGCGTACTATCTACAATAACCGTTTCGCCACGTTTCATTTTTTCTTCTACGAGGTAATCCACCACTTTTTCCGTTTGCTCATTTGCATAACGCGGAATTACTTGGTGTAAGCAATCGGTATCTTCTTCATAATAATAGGTTAGATTCGCCAACAACAATCTAATTTGATCACGACTAATTGCATATGGCTGTAAGTGATGACGAGCAATAAATGAAGATTTACCGGAGCCGGGTGCGCCTCGTAATAAAAATATTTTACGCATGCCTCTACTCCAAACTAAGAATGTAAATTTTAAATGATATCGTAATAAATTTTAACATACATTTGTAGAAATCCTTACTATGAACTAAAAGCAACGTAAAATCTTTTTGTCAATAATTTTCATTTGCGGATCAAATGTATAAACTATTGGCTGTGCATTTGGAACTTCAAGATTAATAATCTCTTGATCATCAATATTTTCCAACTTTTTAATTAGCGCTCGTAAACTCGAACCGTGAGCGACGATTAATTGATCTTCAGCCTTTTTTAATCTGCTAGCAACATTGTCATAGTAATAAGGCATAACACGCTGTTGTGTTTGGTAAAGACTTTCAGCTTGCGGCAAAAAGTGCGGATCAAAATTAGCATAACGTCTGGATGTTACTTTTTTACCTTCAGGTGGAATCGCATAAAAACCTCGCCGCCATTCTATTACCTGTTCTTTACCAAAAATTTTACGTGATTCGTCTTTATTAATGCCCCGTAAATTGCCATAGTGCCTTTCATTTAAACGCCAAGTTTTGGTAATCGGCAAATATAAAAAATTACAAATATCTGCAACTATATTTGCTGTAATGATTGCCCTCATTAACACTGATGTGTGAATATGAGTAGGGTGAAAATCGGTAATACTCTTAATCAAATTGCCGACCATTTTAGCTTGCTTTCGACCCTTCTCAGTTAGAGCAACATCATTCCAACCCGTGTAAACATTGGCTTTATTAGCAGTACTTTCACCGTGTCTTACAAGCACTAATTTGACCATTTTATTTCACCCAGTGCATAATTATTAAAACTAAGCCGCTAATTGTAAAAATCACGCCCAATATCATAAAAGGAGTTACTCCATGATTATGGTTGCGGTAACGTCTGTTGTAAGCATAAGCAATATCATATAATCCTACTATCAAAACAATAACGGCAGTAAAAATACTTACTTTCAAATTTTTCATTCTCCTGGTTACTCTTGACTACGATCAGTTACAATCATTTTATCATTTTTTCCTCGTTCACATTCTGCTTGAAAATTGATATGGTTAATTCCTAATTTTTGTAATTTTGCACTAATTTGTTGCGTTAAAAATTCAAATTTACCAGCTGTTAAATCAGCATCAACATTGACGTGTGCATCAAGCATGACATAGCGATCGCTATAACGCCACACATGTACATGATGAATATTTTTTATTTCAGGAAAAGATAAAACTATCCTATTAACTTCATCTAGATCAATGTCAGGATTAGATTCCATTAGCACATTTGCTGCCTTTTCTGTTATTTCACAAGCTTCGTGAAAAACGAAGACTGACACTAATAAAGTCATCACCGGATCAATCCAGCTAATGTTCCAATAATAAATAAAAATTGCACCAATTACAACTGCTACACTGGAAAGAGCATCACTTAGCATATGCATAAAAGTGGATCGCACATTTAGATTTTGCTGTCCACCTTGATGCATTACCAACATTGAAACTACATTTGAAATCAAACCAATAATTGCAACAACTAGCATTATGCCGCCACTGATTTTTGTTGGTTTCCAAAATCTTTCAATAGCTTCCACAAATAAAACAATACTAATTAAAATTAGAATAATACCGTTGGTAAAGGCAGCCAAAGTTTCAGCCCTGTCATAGCCAAAAGTTTTTCGCTTATTACTGCGTCTATTGCTAATGATATGTGCCACAAACGAAATAATTATTGCACCGACATCGCTAAGATTGTGTACCGCATCAGATAATAAAGACAAAGAACCTGAAACAAACCCACCAATAAATTCTGCAACTGTAATAACAACATTAAGTGCAGTTACATAGGCAAATTTTTTTGTAGTATGATCTTTCATGTTTTTTCCTTTCAAGCACTAAAGGTAAAAAAAGCCCTACTTTTAAGCAGGACTTTACATATCTTCAGCATTTACATTATAATCTACAATTTCAAAGTTACCGTTATCACGAAGAATTCCCCGAGTGACACTACCGTTATTAGGAAAAACAATATCATGGAGGCCATCACTCTGGTTCCAATACTTAATGGCTAAGGTTTTGATAAAATCGCCATGAGAAACTATTAAAACTCTTTTTTCATTTTTAGTCAGCTCATGGAGAACGTCAATCGCCCTTACCATCCGTTCATCCAGCTCTTTTTTGTTCTCTGCCAAATGACGCGGATCGGCCTTTTTTGTAGCCTCACGAAATTCATAAATTCCAACCTGATTGATAATTTTGGTTACATCTGTTTGCGGACCAATACCTGCTGCCAGCGCAACTTCATTCCAGGTTTCCTCTATATCATCACCTTCGAAAGAACCAAAAAATACTTCCCGAAATTCTGGCAATTTTTTAATCTTGCCTATTTCTGAAACCTGATTAGCGTCCTTCATTAAGTGAACCGTATCAATCGCACGCTTCAAATCGGAAGAATACATGTTGTCAAAATGAACTTGACTCAGAGCATTTGCAGTTACCTTTAGGTCATTAATACCCTTGACTGTCAGAGGAGAATCACACCATCCCTGAACTTTGTTTAACTGGTTAAACATTGTTTCGCCATGACGGACAATATAAATTTCTGTTGCCAATTTGCATTCTCCTTTCATTTAACGTGCTTTAAACTATAACATATATGCCTTATAAAAGAAATACCCAGCCTGAATAAATGCTAGTGCTGCAATAAAGATACGCACATATTTGGCTGGAACTTTACGCAAAATATCCATGCCTAAATAACCACCGATGAACATCCCGATAGCAAGAGGAATTGCCTGCATCCAGTATATTCGAGAAGTAAAAATAAAAACTATTAGAGCAACAAGATTCGAAAGTCCACAGATGACGTTTTTAATTGCGTTGACAACTATAAACTTTTCATCAGTAATATAAGTTAATAAAACCAGCACAATTACACCACCGGCGGCTCCAAAATAGCCGGTGTAAACACCCATCCCTAATAATGCAGCAATATAAAAAATTTCCTGCCAAAGTGGTCTTTTATGCGGTTCTAGACTATAATGCTTACCTGAAACAATTACCATAACACCTGAACCAGCAATAAAAATTGGTACCACTTTTTCAAAAACACTCGATGGAAAAGCTAACAATAAACGACATCCAATTAAAGAACCTACAATAGTAAATATAGAGTAAAACGCGACTTGGTGCCAATGTCCCTTAAGCTCCTTTGTTGAAGAAATAGTCGAACCAATACTAGTCCAAATCAAGGCAGCATCATTTGTGACATTGGCATAAACTGGTGGAATACCAACTGCCAGCAATACCGGATATGATGCAAGAGAAGCCATTGAAGCCACTGACGACAACAAACCGCTGGCTACGCCCCCTATTAATATAAAGATCAGTGAAAAAATAGATGCCATTCAAATTAACTCCCTTTTAAAAGTTAATTTCTATTATAATGCTTTTGCAAAATAATTTAAGCAGGTATTTTAATTCTGACCAATTGTCTATTTAATAATGAAGCTTGATTTAACAAATTAGTCTCTAAATAATAATTACTGAAACATTATAGTTTTTGCACACAAAAAAGGAATTAACTTTAGTCGATAATAAAGCCAATTCTTCTCTAAAATAAATATTTTGTTTTAAATTCATCTCTCAGTTTCTTAAGTTACTTAATATCCTTTCTTACTCAACAGATATGAGTAACAAGTTGGAAGTAAAATAACTATAATAGTGACGGATATAACGGTCCAATACATTTCCCAATAAGAAGTTAGAAGCAGAACAATGCCGCTGATAAAAAAGATCCATCCGGCAAATCTGTGTGTTTTACGCCAATTTTCCGTATTATTCAAAGTCCATGGTAATTTAATGCCAACGACATGATTGGGACTAACTTTGGGCAGATAATTACCAAAAATAATAAAGAACAGTCCCAAAAAAGCACTAAGCATAAAAGAGCCTTTTACTTCATGACCCAGTGCATAGGCATAAAGTGACAGATTTACGATATTAGTAATAACAGGAACAAGCCAAAGGGTAATATTAACTATCTTAAAATCAAGATTTTTGGTTTCTTTTTGATTGTGTAATATAAAAAAAACCATTACTTGAAGCATAATTCCCAAAAAAGGCAGACCAATAATAACCCATAATTTATTGCTAAAAGCATTTGGCATATCAGTCATCCCAAAGTGTGTGGCCATTTTTTGCGGCAAACGATTATATAAAAATGCTCCGGTCAAAATTGGAAATAAGATTAGCAGAAGCGAGATTAATTCTGTTTGACGAATACTATTCTTTTTCATCATGATCTCCTTTCAGATCAACAAGCCAACCCATAATTTCTTCTATAATAGAAGTATTTAGCGAATAATAAATAAAGTTTTTTTCGTGTTCCTCTTTAATTAAATCAGCCTTTTTCAGCATATTAAGATGGTATGAAATAGTAGCTTTAGTCATATTAAAATGATTAGCAATATCTCCTGCCGACATTGGTCCATTTTTTAAAAGCTGCAATATTTTGCGGCGCACTGGATCTGACAAGGCCTTAAAACTAGACTCAAAACTCACATTAGTTTCTTTTCCTTTCTATTTAGATAAATATCTAATTAGATATTTGTCTAAATAGTATCACAATTTTCGTAAAACACAATAATTTTTAACATATTAATCAAAAATCCTTGAACTATAGTAAAAATAATAAAACTATTCAGGTGGCTGTGTGAGAACTCAGAAAAATTATGAGTAAAAACTTGTTCATAAATATTTGTCTTTAATTTAGCTTAGCTAATCGTTATAATGCAGAGGGTTAGTTAATGAAAGGAAAAGTACACTTGGCAAAATATAAAACTTTAATTTTTATTCTTGAAGGAAGCTTATTAAACGAAAAAGTTGCAGAACAAAATGCACTTAGGCAAACTTTGAAATTAACTGGCAGAGAATATGGTCCAACTGAGCGCATACAATATAAATCATTACAAGAAAAGACTAAATTACTAGGATTTGATGAGCGCATCAAATTAACTTTGCAGGAATTCTTTAAAAATGACTGGATTTCTGCGAAAGGCGCTTTTGATAACCAGTTACAAAAACAAGATCAGCTAAATAAAGATGTATTGCCTTTTTTAGATGAAGTGAAAAATAAAGTTAACTTGATTTTGCTGACGAAAGAGAAAAAAGATGTGGCTTCATACCGCATGCAAAATACAGAACTAATAAATTATTTTTCCGCAGTTTATTTTAAAGACGATTTTGCATGTAAGTTTCCAAATAAGAAGGTTTTGACAACAATATTGCAGCAGCAGAATCTGACGCCAGCTACTTGTCTTGTAATTGGGACAAACTTAGTCGATGAAATTCAGGGTGCCGAAAATGCTAACCTGGATTCTCTTTGGCTAGCGCCCAAGAAAGTAAAAATGCCAATTAGTCCACGTCCAACTTTACATTTAAATAAATTAACTGATTTATTATTTTACCTAGAATTAAGCTAGTTTATAATAAAGTAAAAGAATTGTGAGGTAAAACAAATGAAAAAAGTAGCTGTGATTTTTGCCGATGGTTGTGAAGAAGTTGAAGGTTTAAGCGTTATTGATGTATTACGACGCTTAGGTATTCAAGCTGATATGGTTGGGCTTACTAGTACAACGGTAAATGGTGCACACAATATCAAACTTACTTGTGATAAAACTGTTGCTGATAGTCTATTGGATTATGACATAGTAGCTCTTCCAGGTGGTACAACCGGAGCAGAAAATTTACGTGATAATGAAAAACTGGCAGATCTAATGATAAAACGGCATAACGCTGGCAAGTGGGATGCCGCAATGTGTGCTGCCCCCATTGCTCTTGCCCGTTATGGCGTTATAGCTGGCGCTGATTATACATGTTATCCCGGGTTTGAAAAACAAACCAAAAAGGATGCACCAAGCGGTCACTTCAAGGAAGATATTACTGTAACTGATGACGAACATAAAGTCATTACTAGTCGTGGTCCGGCAACTGCTTGGGCATTTGCATATGCAATTGCGGAAGCGCTGGGAATTGACACTAAGAACCTAAAAGCGGGCATGTTATACAATTATCTAGCCGACAATATTCAAGATAGTTTGTAAATTTTTCTCTGATACGAAAAGGTGAAGTTTTAAACTTCACTTTTTTATTACGATAGATTATTAACTTATTCATAACTTTAGATAACATCAAAAGTAAAATAATTCCTGAACCACCTATCAAAAATGAGTTGCGTTAGCTTGTCCCGCAAAATTTGAGTTAAAAAATTGACTATTACAATTAAATAAGTAAATTTAACATTAGTCTTAGTCATTTTATTCTTTCGAATATTTATTAAGTGACTGTAATTAACATTAAGATAACAATTTTTTGTAGCAGGAAATTGGCATTAATTTATTTTTTTACTGCTAAACACCTATGAACTAGTACTTCTTATTTACAAAAATATTTTTTTAAGAGGTATTTTAAAAATATGATAAAATTAAATTACCCTTAAAAGGGGAAAACAAATAACGGGAGGTATTAAGCATGTGTACAACTATTGCAATTAAATCTGATAGTGGTGACGTATTTTGGGGACGGACTATGGACTTTACATTTGATCCCTTTAAACCTAGTGCGGATAGCAAAATGACTACTTTTCCTGCAAACTATGAATTAAAGGGTTTGCACCAAAGCTGGACGACCAAATATCTGTTTATGGGTATCAACGTCAATGATTCACTTTTCTTTAATGATGGTATAAATAGTGCAGGTATTGTTGGTGATGCACAATTCTTAGAAGAGGCTTCTTGGGATACAGTAGAAAGTCTTAAAAAGCGAGGATTAAAACCTATAATTGGCGAAGAAGTCGTTGCATATGTTTTAAGTAATTTTGGCAGTATCGCTGAAATAAAAGAAGCTTTTAAGCATTTTGGCCAAGAAAAAACCAATTATCCTGATTGGGAAAATGCAGACACTGGCATCCCTACTCCAATTCCAATGCATTACACTTTCTGTGATCCAAGTGGCAAAAGCGTTATTTTGGAGCCGGTTAATAATGGGGCCTTTAAAATATATGATGGTATTGGCGTTATGACCAACAGTCCAGAATATCCTTGGCACCTTGACAATTTGCGTAATTACTTACATTTAACCAATCACAATTTGGGTCATCACCAAATAAGCGATCAGCTAGACATTAAACAAATTGAAAGTGGTTCTGGATTATTAGGATTACCTGGTGACTATACTGCTCCATCACGTTTTGTTCGGGGAACATTTATTTCTAAATTTTTAGCACCATTCCATTCAGATCAGGGAATTCCTCAACTATATAATGTATTCAAATCGGTCATGATTCCACGGGGATTAGAGCATCTTCAAGAAGGTGAGGACAAATGTGATTATTCAGGTTACTGGGCAGGATATGATGTTTCAAGCAGAAGTTTATATATTCAACCAGAGGATTGCCCAACAATGACAAAATTTGTTCTGGATCCTGCTACAACGACTAAAATTACCCAGCCTATTCAACATGACTTTAAAGTTTTAGAAACCAAAAAACAAAAGGCTTTAGCTTAAAAATTATTACCAGTTGATTTGAGTTATTAGTCTTTTAATTGTTCTATTTGAAACAAAAATGCGTTTAAAAGTTTAATACTTTTAAACGCATTTTTATAAACAACAACTATTTACCAACTAATAGTGATGGATATTGTGTATATGATAAATCACCTTTATAAGCAAACCAGTCTTTTATTTCCTTTATTGATTTATTGGCAATTTTTTTGTTTTGACCGTGTAGCTTTTTAGCCTCATTTTTAGTTTGAATTAGTGATGGCTTTTTGCCTTCAAACTGTGAATCCATGACTTTTAACTCGGCTTTGATCAGTGGCTGTAAAGCTTTTTTCTTAGCATTTATGTTATAAAGATCGCCATTAAAGAAGGTAACCCAGCCTTGATTTTTGCCACTTTGATCAACTATGTGAGCGACCAATTCAACCCTACCGGTACCAAATTCAGTAATCTTAAGTTTTATATTTTTATCTGCCATTTTCTTAACCCAGCTTTTGCCAAACGGCTTAGAAGTATGACTAATGAAATCATTAACTTCGTGATAAACAGTAGCATTCCTAGCTAATTTAAATACGTAACCTTCTTTAGCAAACCGTTTAGCAGGCGTAACGGTCATACCTGGGTCGGTTGTAGGACTAACTGCTGCTGGGTTAGCAGCATCAGTACTTTCTGCTTTGGTCACGGTTAAAGTGGTCAATGGTGTAAAAGAAAAAAGGATGGCTGCAGAACATAAAATTGTTTTAAAATACTTGTGTTTCATTTTTTAACCTCAAAAATAAACTATAATAATAATTTGTAACAAAATTGTAACTTTATTACAAATATATGTCAACAATAATTGATTTTTTAACTATAAAAAAATTTTTATCAATAATGACAAAAAATAAGCCTTGAAAGTTAGACAATTTTCAAGGCTTATTTTGAAATCAATTCTTTAGCAACTCTTCTTTTCTGGTTCCATTTGAATGTTGTTAGTTAAACGTTTATTCATTTCCAAAACAAAAACAGGAATTAAACTACCAATCAAAACGACCAGCCAGCCCTGAACGGGTAGCAAGGCAAAGTGCAAAAATTGTCGCAAACGAGGTAAGAGTGTCAGTGATAAAACTAGTATCATGCTTAGTAATAGTCCCCAATTAAGCATTTTATTGGTTTTAAATGTTTGCACAGTGATTGGTTGAGAATCTTTAATAGCGTAGATATCAACCATAGATCCTAGTGCTAATACTAGAAAGACCAGTGTCATCCCAACTTGTGAATCGTTAGTTGAAAGAATAAATCTGCCATAGGCATAAACGCTCAATGTTAAAATCGTAAAAGTAACCGCACGGATAATCATCCTTTGCATTAATCCACGCCCAAGAATGCTTTCATCATTACCTATCGGATTTTGATCCATTATGTTTGGTTCACCAGGCTCTTTACTGATAAAGAATCCAGGTATTCCATCGGCAAGTACATTAATAATTAACAATTGTTCTGCTAAAAGTGGTGCACCCCAACCTATAATTGTACTAATAACCATTAAGAAAATTTGGGCGAAATTGACACCAATTAAGAATTCAACTGCCTTAATAATATTTTGATAAACCGTTCTGCCTTCTGCCACAGCTTTAATAATTGTAGCAAAATTATCGTCAGTCAAAATCATGTCAGCAGCTTCTTTTGCCACTTCTGTACCTGTCATGCCCATCGCAATTCCAACATCCGCTGCTTTAAGAGCCGGTGCATCGTTCACGCCATCGCCTGTCATTGCAACTGTTTTATCAAGATCTTGCCAAGCTTGAACTATTCTGATTTTGTCACTGGGAGAAACACGAGCAAAAACTCTTATATCTTTAATACAATCTTTCAGTTCAGAATCCGTCATTTTTTGTAATTCTGACCCTGTGATTGCTTTTTGGTTAGAGTCTAAAATTCCTATTTCTCTAGCTATTGCTTTGGCAGTTACAAGATGATCCCCAGTAATCATTACAGTCTTAATGCCAGCTTGTTTTGCTTTAGTAACAGCTCTGGATACTTCAGGACGGGGTGGATCAATTAAACCAATCATACCAGCAAGTTTTAAATTAAAATTATTTTCAATCCAGTTGGTTGGGTCTGCGTTAGCAGCGATTACCTTATACCCAACTGCCAATACTCTTAACGCATTTTTAGCAAAATCGTCATGGGCCTTTTGACCGATTTTAATGGGTTCTTTTTTATCTAGCTGCAACCTGTCCCAAGCACCTTTAACGATTACTAATTGACGTCCATCACTTAAACGATGAACCGTCGTCATCATCTTTTTATTGGAATCAAATGGGTCTTCTGCTATCCGAGGTGCCTCTTTTTCCAGCTCTTGCCGTGAGCTGCCCTGTTGGTGTAACCAATTTACAATCGCAACTTCAGTAGCATCGCCAACGACTTCTCTTGAGCCATCTTTTTCCATGATTTTGGCATTGTTAGCTAAACCCAGCATTTTCAACAAATTTTGCCCAGCTTTAGGTAAATCAGCTGCTTTTTTAATGCCCGTTTCTGGCGTCCAATACTCAGTAATCGTCATTTTATTCTGAGTTAAAGTGCCAGTTTTGTCAGTGGCAATAACATCCACGTTACCAATAGTTTCCACAGCACCAATGTGTCTAATAATAGCATTACGATCAGCCATTTTTTTGACACCGCGAGATAAACTGATTGTCACAATAATTGGCAAGGTTTCGGGAACAGCCGCAACTGCTAAGGAAAGTCCAATCATTAAGCTGTCTGCTAAAGTCTTATTCTGCATACCCATGCTTAAAACAAAAATTATCAGACCACCTAGACCAGCGAAAGCTGTCATCCATTTTGATAAATGATCCAGTTTGCCCTGCAAAGGAGTTGCTCTTTTTTGAGTTTTATTCAAAAGGTTGGCAATTTTACCAAGCTCTGTTGCCATTCCGATTGCTGAAACTTGAACCAAGGCTCTACCACCAACAACAGCTGTGCCAGAATAAACGCGTTCATCGTCAGATAAATGGCCTTTGAGACGATAACATGTTTTCGAAACAGGTAAACTTTCACCAGTCAAAATTGCTTCATCAACAGTTAAGTTAGTTTCTTTTAATACTACAGCATCCGCTGGTACCTGATCACCGGTGTTTAAATAGATTAAATCACCTGGCACCAATTCGGAAGCAGCTACTGTAATATCATGATTATTTCTTCTACCATTAGCCGTTGGCAAACTCATTGCCTTCAAAGCCGCCAGTGATTTTTCGGCTGAAGCTTCCTGATACAAGCCAATTACAACATTAATTATTAAAATCAGGCTAATTACAATTGTCTTGGTCCAGCCACCGTTTTGAAAAACAGCCAAATACGTCGCTAATACTATCGCCAATAAAAGGACTAAGGACGAAATATCTTTTAGATGATGCCATATTTTTTTATATAGTGGAACAGCTTGTTTTTCAAGCAATTCATTAGGGCCAAATTCACTGCGCTTTTTTTCTATCTCAGCATCAGTTAAACCGGACTCGGGGGTTAATTTGAATAGTAGTTCTGATTTTTGGGACATGCTATCTCCTCCATTATTCGATTAAATTTACAATTAAGCTGTTTGAATAGAAAAGCCATATTATCGTAATTAAGCCGATTTTATAAAAGCTAAGCTTGATTAATGCAATAAAGATAATTTTTTAATTTTTAAAAAAGCAGAAAGCCTCTGGTAATTATCCGAAGTTTTCTGCTTACATGATTATTAAAAAGTAATTGTTAATTAACAACGTTTTTTAAAAAATTATCTTTAGTTTAAAAAATCCTATTTCTAAACTAAACATCCTCTTTCCCATAAAAGCTTAATATTAGTATACAGGAACTGGCAATTTTTGGCTATTTTTATGCTTTTTGCTTTAATATTATATATTCAAAACAAATTTCTCGTTTTGACTTTTTTGCTAAGTGTTATTTAAAATTAGGATTTTGCCAAATATCTTTTAAATATGTTTAGCACACATTTAAATTATAAAAAAGCCAAAAAATCTAGCTTAAATAGCAGGATTTCTTGAATTTTTTGGTTCATAATTTTTAAACTGTTACTCTACTTCTGCTCTTACATCAGCTAAGGCTTCCAAACTATCTGCTACCTCAGGCCAATTATTCTGGTAAGGTCCATACGCAGTATGAATCAAACTACCAACTGGTAGTGAGGGACACTCATTTTCTGCATTAGTTCCCCAATTTTGCCAACCTGATTGTGGTCTCTGAACAATTTGAAAAGCATTTGAGGCATGTTCAGTTTGCCAAACCATGGCCTGACCGGTTTGAGTATTAATTTCAGCACTCTTAGTTGCGGGCCCAGCAAAGACAGTCTGATCCTTAACTGCACTCACATTGACAGGATCAGCACTAAATAACCACGGACGATCATTCAACTCAGCCAATACAAAAGCTTTCTGACGCACATCATGCAAATTAGTCTCTATTTCATCTTGAGATAATGCATTTTCCCAAACAGAGAATAAGCGCCAATACAGATCCCAATGTGCATTGGCCATATTGCTTGTAAGTTGTTTTCTAAAATCTTCAAAACGATCACTCCGTTTTTGACCATCATGAACTAACTCTTGTACTTTATTTGCCAGTTGACCAGAATATGGATCTCCTTCTCGATACCATACACCGTCATACGTGGCAAAGCGATCAAATACTAATTGTCCAATTCCACTTTCAAATTCATCACCGACAGTGATTTTGTCCACAATAGAGCGCTGATTAACAGTGGTTTGAAAATGATCTACATGGTAAACGCGCGAAAAGAAAGGAACATCGTAATAAAAGGACCAGTCCAAAGCAAAACGCTTTCCGTGTAATTCCGGTTTTAAACCGTCTGGTATTCTGCCTGATAAACGGTACTCTTTCATAACAGGACCATTTTCAATTGGTTTGATATCTACAATTAAATGTTCAGCCGGATTAATTAAACCATTATCAGGAGTAAAGAAGGGACCATAAAAGCCACCCATAGCATTATTTCCTGATGGCAGCAAATCCCGTTTTTCATCCACAGCCATAAAATGTCGTAAACCCCATTTAGATGAACCTTCACCTTGAGCAGTACCACGACAAAGTTCGAAATCAAATTTACCAGTATTCAAATGTACATAAGCATCATTTTCTTTAGCTGTAGGTATCTCTTTAATACCTTTAACTTTGTCCTCTTCAATTTCGTGATCAAAAGATAATTCCTCTTCTGGACCAGAGAAATCGACAATAGCGACAAAATTATGATCTGAATCATTATGTAACCTCTGTGCCACAAAAGTCTTTCCAGAATTATTTTTAACAACCCAATAATTCCCTGTTATATCATCGGGAACCGAAAACTTAACTGGAACAGGAATTTTAATTTTCTCTTGGGGATTAGTAATCTTTACTTTTACCATTTTCTTACCTCTCAAACTTTAACAAAACTATAGTGCAGTGAAAAATGTGATTAATCCAAACACAACTCCTGCTGCGTTGCAAGCAGCTAAAGGAATATCTCGATCTTTTTTAAACAAGGCATAAATCACCCATAAAAATGTATTAATTGCCGTTGCTAATGGCTGAATAGGACTACCCTTAACGCCATGTAAATTATTAATAATTTGCGGTATATAAGACACATACATTATGATAGCCGTTATAGAAGCAATCCATCCAAGAACTGTCATAGCTTTTTCTAATTTCATAATTTCATCTCCTATTAATCATCTTAGCATCATGTAATCGCTCTCTCCAGTATGCATGTACATGTTAATGACATTTTTTTACATTTATTTATTGAAAAAAGCACAATCTGCCCGTTTTGTAAATCTTTGTGTAACTTGTATCATTTCCTATATGAAATATATAGATATAAAAAATAGCCCTGAAAGCTTTTTGGCGTTTAAGACTCAGTTTGCTTAAGACAGACAACGGATATAAATTTTACTTAATAGCCGTATTTCCCTCTGTTGAATCAGCCAGAAGGAAATTTTTCTTGAAATTATTTTGATAAAGTTCATCAGGTTTTGAACCCTTGTACTTAATGCTTTACCATCTGTTGTTAGCTAGTAACTCTAATTGCGTGCATTTATAATTACTTTTAATCTGGTTTTACCTGAAACAGTAATTTGGTAAACTATCTGGTTCTTCCTTGAAAGAACTTAGCATAACATAAAATGATAAAATCTATTCTTCTTTAATATTTTGATTCTTTAAAAAGTTTTTAAGAGTAAATTTTTATTGTATTATTAATAAAATTGAAGTTCATTAAGAAAGAAGATGAGCAATCTATGCTAATAAAACCCAAGCAATTACATGTAGGTGATAAAGTAGCAATCGTTAGTTTATCAGCTGGTACTCTAGGTGAGAGTTTTGCTTCCCATGAACTAAAACAAGGAATCAAGCACATGAAACAACTTGGCTTAAATCCTGTATTTATGCCACATGCCCTTTCAGGTAGCACTTATGTTAAAAGTCATCCAGCTGAACGTGCCGCCGATTTAAAAGCAGCATTTCTAGATCCAGAAATTAAAGGTATTTTTGCTGCTATTGGCGGAGATGACACTTACAGAACTTTGCCCTATTTAATGGCAGATCAAGAATTTAAAAAAACTGTCTGTGATCATCCCAAGTTATTTAGTGGCTTCTCTGATACTACGAATAATCATCTTATGTTTTACAAAATGGGCTTGCAAACATTCTATGGACCGAGCTTTTTAACTGATTTTGCAGAACTGGCTAATGAACTTTTACCTTATACAAAAAAGACTTTAATACATTACTTTAAAAATCCACCTGTTACTCTGATTCCTGCAAGTGAAAACTGGTATGAAGAAAGAACTGATTTCTCAATTAAACAAATTGGTAAAGAAAGAATAAGCCACAAAGACACCGGTTATGAAGTTTTACGTGGCCATGGAAAAGTTCGGGGTAGACTATGGGGTGGCTGCATCGATAGCCTTTATGATGACTTAACCACAAATCGATATCCAGACGAACCATCTGTTATTAACCAGTATCAGCTTATACTCACACCGGAAGAAGCCAAAGATAAAATACTTTTTATAGAAACATGTGAAGAAAAACCAGCTCCTGAACTTTATCGTCAAGAATTAGCTAAATTAGAAGAAGTTGGTATTTTAGGAAATGTTCGCGCAATTTTAGTAGGCAAACCTCAAGATAAAAAGTATTTTGCAGAATATAAACAAATCTTGTTGGAAGAAACTGCTAAGTTCAATACACCAATTTTATATAATGTAAATATTGGCCACGCCTATCCAAGGACCGCTCTACCTTATGGCGCACTCACACAAATTAACTTTGAAAAACCAGAGATAAAAATTATGGAATCCTGGTTTGCCTAGTCTGAAAAATTTTTAAAAAATATTTGCCTTTTTTTAATCATGGTGTATTATATATGTATTACAGTAATACAAGAAAGAAGGAGAATCTATGAGTTTACTTGAAACCCGTGAGGTAACCCGCACCTATGGCAAGGGAGCAACCAAATTTGAAGCCTTACGAGGAATTAATTTACAGATTGACAAAGGTGATTCTGTTGCTATCATTGGCAAAAGTGGTTCAGGCAAGTCTACTTTAATGCACATCTTGGCACTCCTCGACCACCCTACTACTGGTAGCGTATGGCTAAATAATGAGCCCACAAGTAAAATTAAAAACAAAACATTAAATAAATTGCGCAATCAGACCTTTGGCTTTGTTTTTCAACAATTTTTCTTAAATGCTCAAGATAGCGTGTTAGAAAATGTAATGCTTCCTTTAAAAATAGGTGGAATTACAGGAAAAGAACGCAGATCAAAGGCATTGGCAGCCATCAAAGCAGTTGGCTTAGAAAATAAAGTTAAAAATAAAGCAAGTGACTTGTCAGGGGGTCAAAAGCAGCGCGTTTGTATTGCACGGGCCTTAGTGAACAACCCAGAAATTATTTTTGCAGATGAGCCGACAGGAAACTTGGATTCAGCTACTAGCGAAAATATTGAAAATATTTTATTTAAACTACATCAAGAAAAAAATATTACCTTAATAATTGTTACTCACGATCCTGATTTAGCGAAAAAGTGTGCGCGTCAAGTTCAGATTAAAGATGGTCAAATAGTGGGAGGAATACAGCAATGAGATTCCATGATATTCTAAATTCTGCGGCTACAAACTTATGGCACAATAAAGGGAGAACATTCCTAACCATTATAGCTGTTTTCATTGGCTCCTTAACTATTGCCTTTACTATGGGTATTAATAATGGTGTTAATGATTATTTGAAAAAGCAGGTCGGCAATGTTGGTAAAACTGAGCAAATGTCAATTTTGCCTGGGAGTTCCAGTCAAGATACGAATGAACCTCAAAAATATAATACCAAGAAGAGCAGTCAAAACGCTGATGGTATGATGGACAAAAACGACATTAAAAAAATCAAATCTGTTAAAGGCTTAAAAGATTTTAAAGCGTTAAAGGACTGTGATGTTGACTATGTCCAAGGCCCTAATAAAACTAAATATCTTATAATTGCGCAAATAACCGAAGGGATCAACTACGACTTAAAAGTTGGTCACCAAGTTGCTACTAGCGGAAAAAAATCTCAGATCCTAATCACTAAACCAATGGTTAAATCCTACGGCTTCAAAAATGCTCAAGATGCTCTTGGTAAAAAAGTAACTTTAGTCACAAAATCACCCCTTACTAAGAAAAAAGCAAAAATATCTGCTACGGTTGTTGGAATAAGAAATGACAGTATAGTATCAAAAGGTTTTGCCATTTACAGTAATGGCTTAGGACAAAAAATAGTTTCAGCCAACCAAAAAGGACTTCCGCAAGCATTAAAAGATAAGTATACCAGTGTTATGGCTACCCCTATTAACAAGAGTGCTAGCAGTATTAAAAAAATTGAAGATAATCTAACTAAAAAAGGATATTCGGGTATGACTCTTAAGGAAGCAGTCAATGAGCTTTTCCTAACATTCAACGCAGTCACTGGGGTTTTAATTGTTTTTGGAGCTATCGCATTGATAGCTGCCAGCTTTGGAGTAATCAATACTCTGTACATGTCAGTGAGAGATCGTACAAAAGAAATTGGTCTTATGAAGGCATTAGGACTCAGCAAGGGTAAAGTATTTTCCATTTTCAGCTGCGAAGCAATCTTAATTGGTTTGCTTGGCTCTTCATTGGGATTACTACTAGCAATGGGTTTAGGCAATGCTTTAAACAATTTTGCTGCTAAATCATTCTTAAAAGGTCTAGATGGCTTTACTTTAATTCAATTCAACTGGTCTAGTAGCCTAATAATTATTGGCATCATTTGCCTAATTACCTTTTTAGCAGGAACATTACCTGCCAAACGAGCAGCAAAACTAGATCCAATCACTGCTTTAAGATATGAATAAAAACCAAATAATAAAAACGTCAGACTATATCTGGCGTTTTTCATTCTTCTTTTATTCAAGCAACTTAACATTTTCACTTAATCAGCATCTATAATGCTGTTAATTTTAGGTGCTACTAGTTTTTCCATCACCTTCATATCTACCGGCTTATAAGCAGTATCTATACACTCTTCCCAATACTCTAAGTGTTTTTGATCAATATAGCTTTCCGAATCTTCAACTACACTGCCTCCTTCTCCTTGGATAGAATACCAATAAAAGTATGTGTAACCATCCGAACTTTTCTCTTTAAATACAGTCTCAATATACATTCTTTCTCCAGCCATTGTTGCCACAGTATCTTGATGATGTTTATTTAAAAAATCCATCCATTCCTGTGCTCTTAATTCTTTACCTTTTTTAATACGAAAACGTGTTAATTCAATTTTTGTCATAATCCTACCTTTGATAATTATTATAATAAATAATGCAATACACTAAGAATAAGTAAATAGCGCTTACTAAATCGTGAAGCGTTACGAACCTTCTTAAGATCTGGTTTAACTAAATTTTAAAAGACTTTAATATCAGGTGTCTTCTCGCTTTTCTGAAAGTGCTGTTTCAATAAGTTTCAACTAACTTCATCTGAATGGTATGAATTTCACTTTTAAAAATATATGAATTGAGCTGATAAATACTAAAAGTTCACACTACTCAATAACTTACTTTGGTAAACTTTTGTAGAATATTCCCAATTAATTATTCCAATAGAACATAAATTAGAAAGGCACTTTTATACTCAGCTAATGTCTTTCTAATATTCAAAAGTTAAGAACAAAAAGCATATTTTCAACAAACAATAGATTTACGCTTACTTATTTTACTTTCTTTCCCTTACGTTCTATTAAATCAGCAATTAAGGTGGGGATAATTGCAATAAAAGCAGTCCCTCTTTCTCCCCAGATCAGTATCCCGACTGCGAGTACAATTGAAACTATTGCTAAAGCAACAGCTATTTGATGATATAATTTTTTAGTCATAATAGTTCAAACTCCTAACTACTTAAATGTGTTGGAATATACTTTTGTCGAAATTATCATTGAAACGATTGATATTACTGCAATTAAGAAACAGCTTGTGATTACTAGCAGGAAAGAATTAGTATTACCAATCCAAGCGATGAACGATAGACCCCAAGTCGTTTTCTGCAAAATATAAACCCCTCCCATAATAAGGACTAAAACCAGTATATTCACAATTGTGCTTCCAAACGTACCTGAAGCATAAACTGCTGGGAGTAAGAGTACTACATACATGATACCAATCAATAAGCCAACTATCGCTATCAATATATGAATTTGCAGGCTAAATTGTTGGAAAATTAGAGCAGTGGCAATGCTTAAAATTAAAGTTATAAAGCTAATAAATAAAATTAAAGAAATACAAAAAATATATCTAGCTAAAACTATATTTCTTTTGGGAATAGGAAAAACACCTACGAATCTGTTCCATCCACTTTCTTGGTCAGCAATCAATAGACCAGTTGGCATTGATGCTAAACTAATCGGTCCCATTATTGAGAGAAAAATCGTTCCAGACTCCCTACCAAAAATTGTCACCAAAAGTAGTACTAATATGATTAGCAATCTACTTTTCACACTTAGCTTATTTAGTATAAGTTGAAAATCCTTATAAAGAAGTCCTCTCATCTATCTTTACTCCTTTTACTAAAAATAGGAATATTTCCTCTAATGAAGCATAATCTATATAATCAACACTTTCTTGTGATACTTCAACTAGATATTGAACCATGTTATCTTGGTATAGTTTATATTGGATGTTCTTCAGTGGAAGGTCTGTTATCTCTGTTTTAATTGCATAATGATTAAACAACTCACCTTTACTACCCTTTAATAAAATATTGCCATTTTCCATAAAAATAAAATAGTTAGCAACTTGTTCTAAACCACTTAAGATATGTGAAGACAATAATACCGTCATTTGATTATCATTTACATATTCTTTTAACATAGATAAGATTTCTTTCCTTACAATGGGGTCAAGCCCACTGGTTGCTTCATCAGCAATTAAGAGTCTTGGGTGATGAGAAAGTGTGGCAGCAAAATTTAATTTAACAAGCATTCCTCTTGAGAAATTACTAATAGGCTTATTGGTAGGCAAATCAAACTCATCAATTAAATTGTGATAGAGTTTTTTATCCCAACATGGATAAACCTTTTCTAGCATTTTTTCAATTTGTTGAACAGAAAATGAGTTTGGAAAATAATTTTGCTCCAAAATTACACCTAAGTTAAGTTTTATCAGGCATTCATCTTTAACATAATCCAAACCAAAAATTTTTACATTGCCTATTTCACTTTTTATTTGATTTAATAGTAAATTCAAAAAAGTTGACTTACCTGACCCATTTTCACCAATTAAACCAACAATA
This sequence comes from Lactobacillus sp. VURO6/B1 (VP7), assembly GCF_058139575.1. Classification (NCBI taxonomy): domain Bacteria; kingdom Bacillati; phylum Bacillota; class Bacilli; order Lactobacillales; family Lactobacillaceae; genus Lactobacillus; species Lactobacillus sp. VURO6/B1 (VP7). The sequence continues at coordinate 88,461 of NZ_JBVOWJ010000007.1, forward strand.
CTACCTTCATTTATTTTTAAATTGTTAATTTGTAGTTGAAAATCTGCGTACCGCTTACTTAAATTTAGCACATCTATTACTGGTTTTGTGTCCATATTTATACCTCACTATGATTGCAACATCATATATACAACCATTAAACTACTTCAAATTAAGTTTATCAAAGTCAGTAGCGCATATTGCTTTTTAAAGTAATGGTGTAAATTTTGCTAAAAAATTATAAAAAAACACCTCATGGTGTAAACCATGAAGTGCATTAAACGTTGATATAATCGTATTGATTAACGTTTACTAAATTGTGAAGCTTTACGAGCTTTCTTAAGACCTGGTTTCTTACGTTCAACCATTCTTGGATCACGAGTCAAGAATCCCGCTTTCTTCAGTGGACCACGAAAATCAGGGTCTACTTCAAGAAGAGCACGAGCAATTCCTAAACGAATAGCTCCAGCTTGACCCGAAAAGCCACCACCATTAACGTTAACCTTAACGTCGTATTGATTTTCAGTTTCAGTCAAAGTTAATGGTTGCTTCAAATCCTTAACTAAGTTAGGAAAAGGAATGTATTGATCAATATCTTTATTATTAGCGGTAATTTTACCACTACCTGGTACTAAACGAACACGCGCAACAGAATTCTTGCGCCGACCGGTACCTGCATATGCAACTTGTTGTGCCATTATTTAACCTCCTAGATTAATTTGTTAATGTCTAATTCTTCAGGCTTTTGTGCTTCATGCTTGTGATCAGCACCAGCATAAACATGCATCTTCATAAATTCTTGATGACCAAGAGTATTTTTCGGAAGCATACCCTTAACTGACAATTCAACTAATCTAACTGGATTATTAGCCAGCAAGTCTCCGGCTGGAGTGGCCTTTATGCCACCACGGTAATCAGAGTGATGGTAGTAAATCTTGTCAGTAGCTTTCTTACCTGTTAACTTTAGTTTAGCGGCATTAATAATAATGACGTTATCACCAGTGTCAACGTTTGGTGTATATTGAGGCTTGTTCTTACCCCTTAAAATAGTTGCTACTGCTGTGGACAGACGACCTAAAGAAACATCTGTTGCGTCAATAACATACCACTTACGTTCAATTTCATTAGGTTTCGCTAATTGTGTAGTACGCAATTTAATTTCCTCCGTTTATACGTTGTTTGAAAACAATAAGATTCCGGGGCCTATCGTGGACAAACATACTTTAATATAATAAGTCTTTTTAATTAAAAAGTCAATATTAATCCCTATCAAGCCTGTACTTTTCCGGTACATTTTCATAAAAAACATGGTATAAAAACAGTCCACTTGCTGGAGCAGTTTCTCTCACCTGTTCTCGATCCTTAGCAGATATTACCCGGGGAATATCATTTACAGGACGCTTACCTCTGCCAATCTCTAATAACATAGCTACTAAAATACGAACCATATTATATAAAAATCCTGAGCAAATAAAGTCAAAAACAATTTCATTAGATTGCTCATTTTTAGCAACATTTACGTAATACATCGTACGCACTTTGTTTTTTATTTGGCCACCACTAGCAGCAAAACTGGTGAAATCATGAGTGCCCAGCAAATCAGTAGCTGCTTTTTTCATTTTTTCTATATTAACTGGATAAGGATAGTGTCCTGTATAGAAACGTTTAAAGGGGTCAACAAATCTATCCAGACTAACACAGTACCGGTACCACTTACCTTTTGCACTATATCTAACATGAAATTTTTCATCAACTACTGCGCAATTTTTAAATATAATATCTAGTGGCATCATTGAATTCAATGCACAAATCATTCTTTCAGGTGGAATTTTTTTGCCTGGGTAATCAAAATGAATTACCTGACCTAGTGCATGAACACCAGCATCTGTACGGCCTGAGCCCTCGACAATCACAGTTTTGCCTTTTGTCATTTTATATAATGCGGTTTCAATTGTGCCTTGCACAGTTCTTTGGTGTGGCTGGTACTGAAATCCGTGAAATAGATGACCGTCATAAGCGACCGTCATTTTATATCTTGTTGTCATCAATGTATCCTAAATACTAATAGAAGTCCTAACAATAAAATAAAATATCCCAAATTTATAAAGTCTACATTAGACCATTTTAAAACTCTAAATTTTGTTCTTCCCTTGTCACCGCGATATCCGCGAGACTCCATTGCGGTTGACAAATCAATTGCTGTTTCCAGAGAATTAATAAATAGCGGTACTAAAAGTGGTGTGATGGCCTTTGCTCTAGTAACTAATCCACCGTTATTAAAATCTGCACCACGTGAACGCTGCGCATTCATTATTTTAAAAGTTTCATCAAATAGAGTGGGCACAAAGCGTAGTGCTATAGACATTACCAGTGCTATTTTATCCACGGGAATATGAATCAATTTAAGCGGTTTTAACAGCCATTCTATCGCATCAGCAATTTCAAGTGGCTTAGTTGTAACTGTCATTACTGTTGATATTAAAATAATTACAGTGAAACGAATAAATATAAAAATTGCATTAGTAATGCCGTAACTCGATAAGGCAAAAATTGTCCAGCGCCAGTATACAGTTCCCCCAACAGTAAAAAATAGTTGTAAAAAAGAAGTAAACAAAATTAGCCAAATTAATGGCTTTACTCCATCCCAGAAGATTTTGGGCTTTAGCTTTGTAGCAGCAACTGCGGCTAAACTAAAAATAGTCACTATAATATATGAAATTGGATTATTAGCCAAAAAGACAAACAAAATAAAGAGAATTGTTGCAAGTAATTTCCCTCGAGGATCCATTCTATAGACTATTGAATCTCCGGCTACATAACGACCAATTAAGATTTTACTCACACAATCACCTCTTTATATTATTTTCTATTTCTTTAACTAAATTATTAATGGTTAATGGCATTTCGGTAAATTTATAGTTAGTTAATTTGCCTGCAAATAGAGAAGCTTTGGGTTCTTCTAGATGATGCTCTTGCAACCACTTACGATCTTTAAAAATTTCTGTAGGTGTGTCTTGCTTAATAAGTTTACCTTGTTCCAAAACTAAAACATTGTCGGCATACTTGGCTACATCGTCCATATTATGTGTAACTAATATTACTGTGTGTCCTTGTTTTTGATAATCAGAAAATAGTGCCATCATTTGTTTACGCGCTTCCGGGTCAAGTCCGGCCGCTGGTTCATCCAAACAAAGAATATCTGGTTCATACGCCATTACTCCAGCTATTGCTACTCTTCTCATTTGGCCACCAGAAAGTTCAAATGGTGATCTTTTACCAATTTCTTCAGATAAACCCACTCTTTTTAGCCAATATTTAGCACTTTCAAGAGCTTTTTCATTCTCATAACCAAAATTTTTAGGACCAAAGGCAATATCATCCAAAACAGTATTTTCAAACAACTGCGTTTCAGGAAACTGAAAAACTAAACTTACATGTCTTCTTAAATCCTTTAAATTTTTATTTGTAGTTTCTGGCGTTATAGTTGTACCAGCTATTTCTATTTTTCCTGTTGTAGGTTTAATAAGAGCATTAAAATGCTGCATAAGAGTCGATTTCCCACTACCCGTATGTCCAATTATTGCATTAAAAGACCCATCTTTTAACTCAAAAGAAACATTATCTAACCCCTTTTTTGCAAGTGGAGTTTCGGGAGAATAAATATAGCTTACATTTTTGAATTTAATTGACATAGATAATTAATCAACTCTTTTTCTGAATCTAAGTTATCAGGTAATTTTATTTCATCTTGCTGCAATTTTTCTTTAATTTGCTCAAAAAACGGTACATCTAGACCTATGTTTTTAAGAAGGCTAACTTGACTAAAAACAGTTTTAGTACTTCCTTGTGTAATTAATTTACCATCATTCATTACTAAAACTTGATCAGCCATATTAGCTTCATCAATGTCATGAGTAATGGAAATTACAGTCAAGTCATACTTTTCTTTCATATCCTTAACAATTGAGAGTATTTGATTTCTTCCTTCAGGATCAAGCATTGAAGTAGCTTCGTCTAACACAATAATTTTAGGCTTAATAGCTAATATACCAGCAATAGCCACTCTTTGTTTTTGACCACCCGATAAATTTGCAGGCTCTGCATTTGTGTATTCACTCATGCCCACAGCTTTAATCGCTTCCGGAACTATTTTAACCATTTCTGAATGAGGAATGCCACGATTTTCTAAGCCAAATGCAACATCGTCAGCCACTGTTGCTCCCACGAACTGATTATCAGGATTTTGAAAGACAATGCCTACTCTATTGCGAACTTCCCAAACTGTATCATCCGTTAGTTTTATTCCATCTACTTCAATAGAAGGATTACCATTTTCATCTGGTACTAGCAAACCATTAATTAGGCGGATAATTGTTGATTTACCACTACCATTATGACCAATAATTGAAGTCCATGAACCCCTTTTTACATTGAAACTAATGTTATCTATAGCGGGAGCGTCTGACTCTGGATAGGAAAAACTTACATTTTTTATTTTAATAATATTATCGGTTGCCATACTCTCACCGTCCTAAAAGTCTGATTCAATTGTACCAAAAAAAGCAACAATTCTGAATACTGATTGAAACCTTTATAGATCAAAATTATCATTTATATTACCTAATAAGACTTAATTCGTTCTGAATTCATTTTAAAAAATTATCTTACTTTTTTGGTGCTTAAACAAAATAAAAAGAGCAAAAAAAATCACCCATGAGGAGGGATAATATAATTATCTAAGCTAGACTAAACTCTCGTCATCATCTTAACGCTTATTCTCACTCTCACGGATAATTCTTAATAGCTATTAAGTTTGGATTATTTGAATTAAACTAATTCTAAAATAACCATTGGAGCTGCATCACCCTTACGAGCTGTAGCAAGCTTCATAATTCTGGTGTATCCACCATTTCTATCTTTGTAACGAGGTGCAATATCGCTAAAAAGCTTTTGCAAAGCTGATTTAACAACTACTGCATCCTTTTCTTCATGAATATCAGCAACTTCATCACGAACAAAAGCAGCTGCTCTTCTTCTTGCAGCCAAATCTCCGCGTTTGCCTAAAGTAATCATCTTTTCGGCGGTTTTGCGAACTTCTTTAGCACGAGCTTCGGTAGTAGTGATGCGTTCCTTCATGATTAATTGAGTAGTCATTTCTCTCAGCATTGCTTTTCTATGTGCACTGTCGCGTCCCAATTTACGGTATACCATCAGTTTACCTCCTTTATTTCTTTAATTAATCTTCTTGACGTAATGATAGTCCCAAGTCAGCTAATTTATTTTTAACTTCTTCCAACGATTTACGTCCTAAATTACGTACACGCATCATATCTGCTTCTGTTTTATCAGTCAGTTCTTGCAGCGTATTAATACCGGCACGCTTAAGACAATTGTATGAACGAACAGAAAGATCAAGCTCTTCAATTGTCATTTCAAGCTTCTTTTCAGCTGTATCGTCCTCTTTTTCAACCATTACATCATTGAATTTAGTATTTGCATCAGCAGTTTCAAACACTTTAAAGTGTGCAACTAATATTTTGGCTGCGAAACTGAGGGCATCGTTAGGCTTGATTGAACCATCTGTCCAAATCTCTAAAGTGAGCTTGTCAAAATCGTCTCTTTTACCAACACGAGTTGATTCAACTTGATAATTAACCTTTTTTATTGGAGAAAATAAAGAATCAACCGGAATAACCCCAATTGGCATATCCTCACTCTTATTATCACTTGCTGCAACATAGCCACGACCATTTTTAACAGCAATTTGCATATGCAAGTGACCACCGTCAGCAATAGTACAAATATATTGATCAGGATTTAGGATTTGAATGTCTGCGTCAGCTTTAAGATCATCGGCGGTTACAGTAGCCGGACCCTCTACGTCAATTTCAATAATCTTTTGTTCATCTGAAAAAGACTTTAATTCAAGTTTCTTAAGGTTCAGGATTATCTTAGCGACATCTTCTCTTACGCCTGGAACGGTTGAGAATTCGTGTAAGACATCATCTATTTGAACGTAAACAAGTCCTGTACCTGGGATAGATGTCAGTAAAACTCTACGTAATGAGTTACCTAAAGTAGTACCAAAGCCTCGTTCAAGTGGTTCAATAACAAATTTACCATAAGACTTCTCTTGGTCTACTACGGTAATATTTGGTTTTTCAAATTCAATCATTACTAGGCCCCTTTCAAAACGCAATGTCCTTCATTAAGAACAAAATTAAACACGACGACGTTTTGGTGGTCTAGAACCATTATGAGGAACTGGTGTAACATCGCGAATAGCGGTGATTTCAAGTCCAGTCGCTTGTAGTGATCTTATAGCAGATTCACGACCAGCACCAGGACCTTTAACAGAAACTTCTACATGTTTCATGCCTTGATCCATTGCGCTCTTAGCTGCTGCTTCGGCCGCCATTTGTGCAGCAAATGGTGTAGACTTACGACTACCTTTAAAGCCTAATGCCCCAGCTGAAGACCAAGCAATCGCGTTGCCTTGAACGTCAGTAATCATGACTAAAGTATTGTTAAACGTAGAATGAATATGAGCAACGCCTTTTTCAACGTGCTTCTTCACACGACGTTTACGTGCTGTTTTAGGCATCAATAAACCTCCTTAAAATTTCTATTTATTTTTCTTACTACCCTTGCGTGTACGGGCATTATTTTTGGTATTTTGACCGCGAACCGGAAGTCCTCTACGGTGACGAATACCACGGTAAGAACCAATATCAATTAACCGTTTGATGTTCATACTTACTTCTCTACGTAAGTCACCTTCAACACGGTATTTATCAACTTCTGCACGAAGCTTCTCTTGGTCATCTGGAGTCAAATCTTTTGAACGTATGTCTTCAGAAACACCAGCATCCGCACAAATTTTTTGTGCTGTTGGTTCACCAATTCCGTAAATATATGTTAATGCAACAACTATTCTTTTATCTCTTGGTAAGTCAACACCAGCAATACGTGCCATAAATTGCACCTCCTATTATTTTAACCTTGACGTTGCTTGTGCTTTGGATTTGCAGAGCAAATAACCATTACACGACCATTTCTTTTAATTATCTTACAATGTTCACACATTGGTTTAACAGATGGTCTAACCTTCATGTTTCCCTCCGTTATTACTTTATAAATCGATAAGTTATTCTACCTTTAGTCAAATCATAAGGAGAAAGTTCCACAGTAACACGGTCTCCAGGTAAAATGCGAATATAGTGCATCCTAATCTTACCGGAAACATGTGCTAAAATCACAGCTCCATTTTCCAATTCAACTTTAAACATAGCATTAGGTAGGGTATCAACAACCTTACCCTTTACTTCTATGACATCATCTTTTGCCAAAGCCGTTCCTCCGCATTTAAACAGTCATACTTTGAAATTATAACACGGAAAAGTAAATATACAAATTATTGCTTTTTACTTAAAACCGCATCAACATTCTTAAACACTTCTTCAGGTGTCTGTTCACCATCTACAACAGTTAACAAACCTTTTTTCTGGTAAAAGTCTTTCAGCGGTGCATTCATCTTTTCATTTACTTTTAAACGATTTTGTACTACTTCAGGTTTGTCATCTTCACGTTGGTAAAAGTCATGGCTACCACAACGATCACAAGTTTCCTTAACTTTAGGCATTTTCGTAATCTTGTTATATGTTGCACCGCACTTTTTACACATAAAGCGTGCTGATAAACGTCTTATCAAAGTTTCTTCTTTAACTTCAAGTGAAATTACATTTGTTAGTTGCTTATTCATGCGCTTAGCAATATCTTCGAAAAGCTCTGCTTGAACAATTGTCCTCGGAAAGCCGTCTAAGATATAGCCTTCATTAATGTCTGGTTGACCTAAGCGCTCTTCAACTAATTTTGCAGTAACTTCATCTGGTACCAAATCACCTTTATCAATGTAACTTTTAGCTTCAAGACCAACTTTAGTCTCATTAGCCATTGCTTCTCTAAACATATCCCCAGTTGAAATATGAGTTAGATGATATTTATCGACAATTTGTTCTGATACCGTACCTTTGCCAGCACCAGGCAACCCTAAAAGAAATATATTAATCATTTATCCATTCCTATCTGATGAATCCAACGTATTCTCTCTTCATTAACAATCCGTTAATTTGACGAGATAGTTCCAAGACAACACCAATAACAATTAAAAGGCTAGTACCGCCTAATCCAATTGAACTTGGTAAATCCCAAAAATTAGTAGCAAGCTGTGGCAATAATGCTACCAGACCTAAAAATACAGATCCTACAGTTGATAACCTAATTAGTACCTTTGATACATAATCCTGTGTATCTTTACCGGGCCAAACACTCGGAATGTACGCACCTTGTTTTTGTAAATTCTTAGCCAGCTTCTCAGGATTAACCTGAACAAAAGCGTAAAAGAATGTAAACAAGATAATTAAAACAGTGTAGATTATGACTCCAGGGGTAGTTTGCATACTAAATATGTTGGTCATTATTTTATACCATTGTTGATCGCCTTGAGACTTCTGAAAGGCCATCAAAATTGTTGCTGGTGTAATAATGAATGAACTAGCAAATATGACTGGAATAACTCCAGAAACATTAACCTTTAATGGCAAAAAACTTTCAGAGCCACTAATAGTTGCTCGTCTTGTGTATTGTATTGGAATTCGACGATCTGCCTGTTCTACCCATGTAACTAATTGGGTTACGATAAGTATTGCAATGATAATCGCGATGAAGAACAAAATCCCTTGCCAACGATCACTAGCGTTATTATTGATAACGCCATCTTTATAAAGTTGCCAAAGGCCACGAGGTAGCCGAGCTATAATACCAGCAAAAATAATTACTGAAACTCCATTACCTAAACCTTTATCAGTAATTTCATCACCAAGCCAAGTTAAAAGCATCGTTCCAGCCGTCATAATTATTGCAATTTCGCCATAAGACTGCCAATTTTGTGACTTAACTAGGCCCATTTGTGTTAATGCATTGAAACCAAGCGTAATTCCTATACTTTGAATAAATGCCACAAACAAAGCAAGCCAACGAGTTACATTATTAGTCTTTCGTCGTCCAACTTCACCTTGTTTGCCCCACTCTACTAGTGTTGGAACAATATCCATCTGTAACAGTTGAATAACAATTTGTGCAGTTATATAAGGGGAAACACCTAATGAGAAAATTGAATAATTATCTAGTCCCCCACCAGAAACTGTATCCAGCATCGGAACTAAACCAGTTTGTGCAACTTGAGTAATCGCTTTTGCGTTGACACCTGGAACAGTAATATTCGCTCCAATTCGGTATATCAAAAGAATAAAGAGTGTAAAATAAATTTTATTTCTTATTTCTTTATCCTTAAAGGCGTTCTTCAAGGTCGAAAACATTAGATCACCTCAACAGATCCGCCTGCTTCTTCAACTGCTTTTTTAGCAGTGGCGGAAACTTTGTTAACCTTTACGTTTAACTTAACTTTTAACTCACCTTTTGCAAGCAATTTAACGCCTGATAATTCTTTCTTTACCAAACCTTTTTCTTTAAGACCAGCAACTGTAACTTCGCTGCCATCCTCAAACTTGTTTAAGTCATCTAAGTTAATGATTGCATACTCTTTACGATTAACGTTCTTAAATCCACGTTTTGGCATGGTTCTAAATAATGGCATTTGACCACCTTCAAAACCTAGACGGGTATGACCGCCTTGACGAGACAACTGTCCCTTTTGGCCACGGCCAGAAGTCTTTCCAAAACCACTTGAAGTACCACGACCAACACGTTTTCTTGTATTGCGTGACCCCTCAGCAGCATGTAATTCATGAAGCTTCATTAATTTGGCACCTCCTCAATTAACTATTTATTAATTTCTTCAACTGAAATCAGGTGGGCGATTTTCATTAATGCCCCACGAGTTGCAGCATTGTCTGGTAAAGTAGCTGTACTATTAATCCTACCTAAACCAAGAGCTTTCACAACTTTTCTTTGGTCAGGCAGACGGTGTGCAGCACTTCTAATTAAAGTAACTTTTAATTCAGTCATTTATCCAGTCTCCCTAATCTAGTTCAGCGTGACGAAGCTTTTCAACATCTTCACTTGTTCTAAGTTTCTTCAATCCATCTATTGTCGCACGAACAACATTAATAGGAGTATTAGAACCAAGTGATTTAGAAGTAACATCCGCAATACCGGCCATATCCATAACGATACGAACGGCACCACCAGCAGCAACACCTGAACCAGCTGGAGCAGGTTTGATCATAATACTGCCTGAGCCATAATGACCGATTACTTCATGAGGAATAGTAGTACCAACCTTAGGAACCTTGATCATATTCTTTTTACCAGCTTCAACGGCCTTACGGATTGCTTCTGGAACTTCTTGAGCTTTACCAGTACCAAAGCCTACACGACCTTTTTTGTCGCCAACAATTACCAGAGCAGCAAATCTCATTCGTTGACCACCTTTGACAACCTTGGTGACACGATTAATTGCTACTAACTGATCTTCAATGTCGTCTTTATTTCTGCGATTATTGCGAGAATCGTTGCGGTTTGCCATGTATTTATCTCCTTTCCTAGAACTCTAATCCGTTTTCACGAGCGGCATCTGCCAATGCTGAAATACGGCCGTGGTATAAATAACCACTTCTATCAAACACTACGCTAGTAATGTTTTTCGCTTTGGCTGCTTCGGCAATACCTTTACCAACAGCTTGAGCTTGTTCTACTTTAGTCTGATCTTTAGATACAGAATCGTCTAAAGTTGAGGCACTTGCTAGCGTTACACCCGCTACGTCATCAATTAATTGAGCGTAGATGTTTTTGTTTGAACGGAAAACGCTTAAGCGTGGGCGCTCAGCAGTACCAGAAATTTTGCTACGAATACGTTTATGACGCTTTAAGCGCAATTTGTTCTTATCTGGTTTTGAAATCACAATTTCACCTCAAAAATTTATTTACTATTTACCAGTTTTACCTTCCTTACGACGTACATATTCATCAGTATAACGAATACCCTTACCTTTATAAGGTTCTGGTGGACGTACATCGCGAATTTCAGCAGCAAATTGTCCAACATTTTGCTTAGAAATTCCTTCTACTTCAATATCAGTTGCTGAAGTAGCTTTTACTGACACACCTTCTGGTGCAGTCATTACAACTGGGTGAGAATAACCAACATTCAAAGTCAATTTGTTACCTTGTGCTGTAGCACGATAACCAACACCAATTAATTTTAAAGTTTTCTTGTAACCATCAACTACACCTTCAACCATTGAAGCAAGATTGGCTCTTTCAGTTCCATGAAGTGCTTTATCACTTTCACTTGAACGAGAAAAGTTGATTTTGCCATTTTCTTGTTTAAATGTGATTTTTGGATCAAAATATCTGGTTAGTTCACCCTTAGGTCCTTTAACAGTGATATTGTCACCTTTCTTAGTAACAGTGACACTATCAGGGACTTCAATTGTTTTTAAACCGATACGGCTCATTGATTGCTCTCCTTTCTGTCAGAATTACCATACATAGGCGATAACTTCGCCACCAACATCTTTTTGTCTTGCTTCTTTGTCAGTTATCACACCTGCAGAAGTAGAGACGATGGCGATACCTAAACCATTAAGTACTTTAGGTAAATTTTCAGCGCTAACATAATTTCTAAGACCTGGCTTAGAAATTCTCTTTAAACCCGAAATGACACGTTCTCCATCAGGACCATATTTCAAGAAAATCTTAATCATACCCTGTTTATTGTCATCGGTAACTTCGTAATCACGGATGAAGCCTTCGCGTTTCAAAATTTCTGAAATAGATTTTTTAATGTTTGATGCAGGAACTTCAACAGAATTATGTTTTGCCATGTTGGCATTTCTAATTCTAGTCAAGTAGTCTGCGATCGGATCTGTCATGACCATTTATGCTATCCTCCAATCCGTATTACCAACTAGCCTTTTTCAGGCCTGGGATTTGACCTTTGTGAGCTAAATCTTTCAAGCAAATACGGCATAAGCCAAACTTACGATAGACGGAGCGTGGACGACCACATCTTTCGCAACGCGTATATTCACGTGAAGAAAATTTAGCAGGACGATGATTTCTAATTTTTTGTGATGTCTTAGCCATTAATGTCCTCCATTATTTTGCAAACGGCATACCAAATTGACCTAGAAGCTCGCGAGCTTCTTCATCTGTATTGGCAGTAGTAACGATAACAACATCTAAACCCCTAGTTCTATTAACTTTATCAAAGTCAATTTCTGGGAAAATCAATTGTTCCTTAATACCTAAAGTGTAGTTACCACGACCATCAAATGAACGGCTGGATACACCACGGAAGTCGCGAACACGAGGAAGTGAAACACTGATTAACTTATATAAGAAATCGTACATTCTATCTCCTCTAAGTGTTACCTTAGCTCCGATAGACATACCCTCACGCAAGCGGAAATTAGCAATTGACTTTTTGGCTTTGGTAACCAGTGGTTTTTGCCCTGAGATCAAAGTCAATTCCTCTACAGCTTCGTCTAAGTTTTTAGCATTAGAAACAGCGTCTCCAACACCCATGTTCAAAACTATTTTTTCAATCTTTGGCACTTGCATAACTGAGCTGTAATCAAACTTTTCTTGCAATGCAGGAACAATTTTTTCTTTATATTCTTGAGCTAAATAATTTGCCATTTGTGTCCTCCCTTCTACTTCTTAGTTTCTTCTTTTTTGTCATTGGTTTTGCCTTCTGACTTAGCAATGACCTTAACATTTGATGCATGGATTGAACCCTCAGATTCAACTACACCACCATTAGCATTAGTCTGAGAAGGTTTTTGATGCTTCTTGATCTTATTAACGCCTTTAACAACTACACGGTTTTTCTTAACGTTAACAGATAAAACAATACCTTCTTTACCTTTGTCTTTTCCGGTAATAACTTTTACTTTGTCACCAGTTTTAACAAACATCAGTGCACCTCACTTATTATATGACTTCAGGAGCAAGAGAGACGATTTTCATAAAGTCGTGCTCACGTAGCTCACGTGCAACAGGCCCAAAGATACGAGTACCGCGTGGACTCTTATCTGCATTGATAACTACACCAGCATTTTCATCAAATTTGATGTATGATCCATCTTCACGACGTGCGCCTGATTTTGTTCTAACAATGACAGCCTTGACAACGTCACCTTTTTTGACAACGCCACCTGGTGTTGCTTGTTTAACAGTTGCAACAACAATATCACCAATGTTACCAGTCTTACGTCTTGATCCACCTAAGACTCTAATAACTAAAAGTTCTCTGGCACCTGAGTTATCAGCAACCTTCAAACGGGATTCATTTTGAATCACTATATAATCCTCCCCTCACTAAATCCGCAAAATTAAACAGATTTTTTAACAATTTTAACTAAACGAAAGCGCTTTGTACGAGATAATGGACGAGTTTCCATGATACGAACAGTATCGCCAACTTTAGCTTCATTTTTATCATCTTGTGCGTAATATTTCTTTGAATATCTAATACGCTTTTTGTAAACAGGGTGGTTCTTATAAGTATCAACAACTACTGTGATAGTCTTGTCATTCTTATCAGAAATTACTTGGCCTTGATATACGTGACGATGATTTCTTTCGATTGATTCGCTCAAGTTAATAACTCCCTTCCACTAATCTTTTTCCAATGCTTTTTCGCTAAGAATTGTTTTAATTCTAGCAATATTTTTACGAACTTTGCCTAGGCGAGCGGTATTTTCTAATTGACCCGTTGCTTGTTGAAAACGCAAATTAAAGAGTTCTTCTTTATATTGCTTTTCCTTATCTAACATTTGATCAGTGGTTAATGCTCTGATATCTTTAGCCTTCATTAGAATTGCCACCTACTTCCGAACTTTTAGTCACAAATTTACATTTAATTGGTAGCTTCGTTGCAGCAAGTCTTAGTGCTTCACGAGCTGTTGCTTCATTAACGCCACCGATTTCAAACATAATCTTTTCTCTCTTGACTACAGCTACCCAGCCTGCAGGTGCACCTTTACCAGAACCCATACGTACACCAACACCTTTAGCAGTGTATGACTTTTGAGGGAAAATTCTAATCCAAACCTTACCACCACGTTTCATGTAACGAGTCATCGCAACACGAGCAGCTTCGATTTGTTGTGTAGTAATCCAGTGCGATTCAAGGGCTTGTAAACCATATTCACCAAAAGCAATGGTTTTACCACCCTTAGCAGCACCCCGCATCTTACCACGAAACTCACGACGGTGTTTTACCCTTTTTGGTACTAGAGGCATTATTTGTTTCCTCCCTTCGCAGCTTTTTCGGGCTTCTTACTTTTAGAAGGTAAGATTTCACCCCGGTTAATCCATACTTGAACACCAATTTCACCATATGTAGTGTAGGCATTTACCCAAGCATAATCAATATCTGCTCTTAAAGTTTGTAATGGAACACGACCTTCTGTGTGCCATTCTCTTCTTGCCATGTCAGCGCCGTTCAAACGACCAGATGTTTGTACTCTGATTCCCTTGGCACCGGCACGCATAGTTCTTTGAGTAGCTTGACGAGTAGCACGTCTAAAAGCGATACGAGCTTCAAGTTGACTAGCGATACTTTCAGCTACTAATTTGGCATCAAGATCAGGTTTCTTGATTTCAACAATATTAACGTGGACTTGTTTCTTAGTCAAAGCATTTAATTCTTTTCTCAATGCTTCAACTTCAGAACCACCTTTACCAATTACCATACCTGGTTTAGAAGTATTGATTGATACGTTGATCCTATTAGCTGCACGTTCAATTTCAACAGTAGAAACAGAGGCATTCTTTAACTTCTTATCAATGAATTTTCTGATGCGAAGGTCTTCATTTAAGGTTTCTTTGTATCCTCTGTCAGCATACCATTTAGATTCCCAGTCACGAATTACGCCGAGACGAAAACCATTTGGGTTAATTTTCTGACCCATTAATATACCTCCCTTAATCGTTCTTTTCTGACACTACTACAACTACATGACTAGTTCTCTTATTAATAGGAGAAGCCATACCTTTGGCACGTGGTCTAAATCTCTTTAAAGTTGCTCCTTCATTTACGTATGCTTCAGATACATAAAGATTGGCACTTTCAAGATCGTAATTGTGTTCTGCATTTGCAATTGCTGAGCGTAAAACTTTTTCAACGATTGGGGAAGCAGCTCTAGGTGTGAATTGCAAGATTGCCAATGCTTCAGCAACGTCTTTGCCACGAATCAAATCAACAACTAAACGTGCTTTTCTTGGAGCAATACGAACTGTTCTTGCTTCCGCCCTAGCTGAACTAACTTGTTCTGCCATTTAAGTGTTTCTCCTTTCTTTATTTTGCAGTAGCCTTGTCGTCAGATGTCTTATGTCCACGAAAAGTTCTCGTTGGAACAAATTCACCTAACTTATGACCAACCATATCCTCAGTAATATATACTGGAACATGCTTTCTACCATCGTAAACAGCTATAGTCAAACCAACAAAAGAAGGAAAAATAGTTGAACGACGTGACCAAGTTTTAATAACCTGTTTTTTATCTGTATCTGCTTGTGCATCAACTTTCTTTAATAAGGATGCATCAGCAAAAGGCCCTTTTTTAATACTACGGCTCATTAAATTACCCTCCTTCTATTATTTGCTACCTTTACGGTGACGAACAATTAGCTTCTCACTGGCTCTCTTACTATTTCTAGTCTTGATACCACGAGCTTTCTTGCCCCATGGAGTCATTGGTTGTGGACGACCTACAGGAGCTTTACCTTCACCACCACCATGTGGGTGATCGTTAGGGTTCATTACAGAACCACGAGATTGCGGACGTCTGCCTAACCAGCGACTACGGCCAGCTTTACCTAATTGAATTAACGAATGTTGTTCATTACCAACAACACCAATAGTTGCACGACAAACTGATAAAATTTTACGAACTTCACCACTCTGTAATTTAACTAAAGTGTACTTACCATCATTACCCAAAACTTGAGCACTGGCTCCAGCACTTCTAACAAGCTGACCACCTTTACCAGGACTTAATTCAATATTGTGAATTGATGTACCAGTTGGAATATTCTTTAATGGCAAAGCGTTTCCTGGCTTAATATCTGCATTAGCGCCAGATTCAACCACATCACCAACTGTTAAACCTTTTGGTGCTAAAATATAAGCCTTAATACCATCAGTATAGTGAAGAAGCGCAATGTTAGCAGTTCTATTTGGATCGTATTCGATTGCTTTAACTACAGCTTTAGCGTTATCTTTATTGCGTTTAAAATCGATGATACGGTACTTTTGCTTATGTCCACCACCACGGTGTCTGCTAGTAATATGACCATAAGAGTTACGACCTGCAGTGTGTGATTGTGACTCAAGTAAAGTACGCTCTGGCTTGCTCTTAGTAATTTCAGCAAAGTCAGAAGTAGTCATATTACGGCGACCATTTGTGGTTGGCTTATAAATTTTAATAGCCAATTGACTGACCTCCTATTACTTATTTTCTTCTTTATTATCGTTATCGTCTTTGAAAATTTTGATGTCATTTGAATCTTCAGTTAAGGTGACGATTGCTTTACGTGTCCGAGCAGTTTTACCTGAATAACGACCAACACGCTTATCCTTACCACGAACATTCATGATATTAACTTTTTTGACCTTAACATCAAAAATTTCTTCAACAGCATCACGAACTTGAGTCTTGGTTGCAGTTAAAAGCACGTTGAAAGTATATTTCTTATCATCCATTAAGTTCGTTGACTTTTCAGTAATGACAGGTCTTAAAATGATATCGTGTGCACTCATTTCGTCGAAGCCCCCTCAACATTCTTTTCTATCTTTTCAATAGCTTCTTTTGTCAAGATTAATTTGTCATAGTTGACAACATCTTCTACATTCAAGCCATTTGCAGTGATAACCTTAACGTTTGGCAAATTCCTAGCTGAGTATTGAATATTTTTATCTTCAGAAACAACTAAAACTTTACCTTCAACCTTTAAGTCGTCCAAGATTGACTTAAACTCTTTTGTTTTAGGAGCTGACATAGTCAATTGATCTAAAACAATCAAATCTTTATCAATCAATTTTTGGGAAAGAACAGACTTGATAGCCAAGCGCCGTTGCTTTCTTGGCATTGAGTATGCATAAGAACGTGGAGTTGGTCCAAAAACAACACCACCGCCGCGCCATTGTGGTGAACGGATAGACCCTTGACGAGCACGTCCAGTACCCTTTTGTTTCCAAGGCTTCTTACCACCACCGCGAACAGCAGATCTATTTTTAACCTTCGAGGTTCCTTGACGTCTGCCAGCTCTTTGTCTGATAATTGCGTCAAAAACTACGCTTTCATTTGGTTTAATACCAAATACTTCATCATTTAAAGTAACTTCACCAGCATCTTTGCCTTTTTGATCAATAACTTTTAAGTTAGCCATTCTAGTCCTCCTTCCTATTTCTTATTTTTTACAGCAGATCTAACAGTAAGCAATGAATTCTTAGCGCCAGGAACGTTGCCTTTAATTAACAAAACATTCTTATCTGCTACAACTTTTTCAATTACTAAGTTTTCAATGGTAACTTTCTTCATTCCCATGTGACCTGGCAGACGTTTGCCTTTAGGCACACGGTTAATGATTGAACCCATTGAACCAGGAATTCTATGGTATCTTGAACCGTGAGTTTCTGGTCCACGTGATTGGCCCCAACGTTTAATGTTACCTTGGTATCCATGACCTCTTGTAGTACCAGTGACGTCAACTACGTCACCTTCCTTAAATGTGTCCACAGTAACTTCTGAGCCGACTTCATAGTCCTTAAGCTCAACTCCGCGGATTTCACGTATGAAGCGCTTAGGCGAAGTCTTTGCTTTTGCAGCATGACCTTTTTCTGGTTTGTTGCTCAAAACTTCACGCTTATCTTGATATCCTAATTGAACTGCTTCGTAGCCGTCTGATTCAACTGTCTTAACTTGCATAACTACGTTAGGCGTTGCTTCAACAACTGTTACAGGCACGAGGATACCATCTTTAGTGAAGATTTGGGTCATACCAACTTTTCTTCCTAAGATTCCTTTGGTCATGATTACACCTCTTTCTTTTTAAAATTAAAGTTTAATTTCGATGTCAACACCACTTGGTAAATCAAGCTTCATTAAAGAGTCAACAGTTTTAGGTGTTGGATTTAAAATATCGATTAAACGCTTATGCGTACGAATTTCAAATTGTTCACGTGAGTCCTTGTTCTTGTGTGGTGAACGCAAAACAGTGAACAATACCCTTTCTGTTGGCAATGGAACTGGACCTGAAATTTCAGCTCCAGTTCTCTTTGCAGTAGCTACAATTTTAGCAGCTGATTCATCGAGAATACCATGTTCGTATGACTTAAGTCTGATACGAATTGATTGACTTGCCATTAAATTACCTCCTCAACGTCTTCTTTAAAAGATGACTAGCTTCCACAAAAATTACCGACACAACCTCTGTGGCAATGCAGCCTGGTGTGCCGCAACCTTTTGTATCAATGCTTTACAACAAAATGTGCTTTAAGGCAGACTATGCCCTAGACACACAAAAAATAGTATAACCGTTTTAAGCTTAATTATCAAGGATTAAAGGAACTTTTTTCATCTTTTAGAATAGAAAAATACAATTTTTATACTTTTTTAAATAAAATCCTTAATTTTATGTTTAAGAAGTCTACTACAAACAGAAAAATTCTCAAATAATTTATTCAGAAACGAAATTTTTGATAAAAAAAGAGCCACTGGCTTTACCAATAGCTCGATTTTTATAGTTAATAACTTGTTTTTATATTATTAATTATTGAAAATTATTCAGCGTTACCGCCACGTTTTTTGATGATATCCTCTTGAATAGACTTAGGAGTTGGTGAGTAATGATCAAAGACCATCGTAAATGTACCACGGCCTTGAGTTGAAGAACGTAAGGTTGTAGCATAACCAAACATTTCTGCCAGAGGAACCATTGAATTCAACACTTTAGCGCCGGCACGATCTTGCATGTTATCCATTGTACCACGACGAGCAGTAATTGAACCCATTACGTCACCTAAGTAATCTTCAGGTGTGATAACTTGAACCTTCATAATAGGTTCAAGGATAACTGCACCAGCCTTAGGTGCAGCATTTCTCAATGCCAATGATGCAGCAACTTTGAAGGCAGCTTCAGAAGAGTCGACTTCGTGGTAACTACCGTCATAAAGTTTAGCTTTTACATCAATCAGTGGGTAACCTGCCAAGATGCCGTTCTTCATAGATTCTTGCAAACCAGCATCAACAGCAGGGATAAATTCACGAGGAACAACACCACCAACAATGGCGTCTTCAAATTCGTAACCTTTTCCTCTTTCATTTGGTGTAAATTCAATCCAAACGTCACCATATTGACCTTTACCACCTGATTGACGCACAAATTTACCTTGTGCTTTAGCAGGCTTAGTGAAGGTTTCACGGTAAGCAACTTGTGGTTCACCAATCTTAGCTTCAACGTGGAATTCACGCTTCATACGTTCAACCATGATTTGCAGGTGTAATTCACCCATTCCGGAAATCAAAGTTTGACCTGTTTCAGCGTTTGTTTCTGCTCTAAAGGTTGGATCCTCTTCAGTTAATTTTTGCAAAGCAACATCAAGTTTGTCACGGTCAGCTTTTGATTCTGGCTCAATTGAAACTTGAATAACCGGATCTGGAACTTCCAAACTTTCCAAAATTAATGGGTGATCAGGATCAGTTAATGAATCACCGGTAGTAGTATTCTTTAAACCGATAGCACCAGCAATATCACCGGAGAATACTTCAGAAATTTCACTTCGTGAGTTAGCATGCATTTGCAACAAACGACCAACACGTTCACGACTATTCTTAGAAGCATTCAAAACATATGAACCTGATTCAAGTGAACCAGTGTAAACACGAATATAAGTCAAACGACCAACAAATGGATCAGTAGCAATCTTAAACGCCAAAGCGGAAAATGGCTTTTCATCTCCAGCAACTAATTCAACTTCTTCACCAGTTTTTGGATCATGAGCAACATAAGGCTTAACATCTAACGGAGATGGTAAGTAATCAACAACACCATCAAGCATCATCTGTACACCCTTGTTCTTAAAAGCTGAGCCTGCAAATACAGGGAAAATCTTCAAGTCCAATGTAGCTTTACGAATAGCAGCTTTTAATTCATCAACGGAAATCTCATCACCATTAAGGTATTTTTCCATGATATCATCATCAACATCAGCTACTTGTTCAATTAATTCGGAGCGACGTTTTTCAGCTTCTTCTTTGTATTCATCAGGAACAGGAATAGTATCCCATTTGGAGCCAAGCTTATCTTCATCATAAACATCAGCTACCATGTCAAGTAAGTCAATAACACCTTCAAAGCTTTCGGCAGAACCAATTGGCATTTGCACAGCTAGAGCATTGGCATTTAAACGTTCGTGCAAAGACTTAACAGATTTGTCAAAGTCTGCCCCAATCTTATCCATTTTGTTTACAAAAACAATTCGAGGAACACCGTAAGTTTCAGCCTGGCGCCAAACATTTTCAGTTTGAGGTTCCACACCAGCTTGAGCGTCAAGAACAGTTACGGCACCATCAAGAACACGCAAGGAACGTTCAACTTCGATAGTGAAGTCAACGTGTCCAGGGGTATCGATAATGTTAATTCTGTAATCTTTCCATTGTGCAGTAGTAGCTGCAGAAGTAATAGTGATACCACGTTCTTTTTCTTCATCCATCCAGTCCATTTGTGAATCACCCTCATGGGTTTCACCAATTTTATGGATCTTACCAGTGTAATAAAGAATACGCTCTGTTGTGGTAGTCTTACCCGCATCAATGTGGGCCATAATACCAATGTTACGTGTTTTTTCTAATGGAAATTCACGCTTATTAGCCATAGATTTTTTCCTTTCCCTAAAAAATTAGAAACGATAGTGTGCAAATGCACGGTTAGCTTCAGCCATACGGTGAACATCTTCACGCTTTTTAACAGCTGAGCCAGTATTGTTTGAAGCATCAATAATTTCGTTAGCCAAGCGTTCATCCATAGTATGTTCATTACGTAAACGAGCGTAAGAAACTAACCATCTTAAACCTAAAGTAGTTCTTCTTTCAGGACGAACTTCAACTGGAATCTGATAGTTTGAACCACCAATACGGCGAGCTCTAACTTCCAAAACAGGCATAATATTATTCATAGCTTCTTCAAAAACATCAAGTGGCTCTTTGCCGGTCTTTTCTTTAACAATGTCAAAAGCATCATAAAGAATGGATGAAGCCTTAGCTCTTTTACCATCGATCATTAAGTGGTTGATCAACTTAGTTACAAGCTTTGAATTATATACTGGATCCGCTAAAATATCTCTTTTAGCTACATGTCCTTTTCTAGGCATTATTTAACTCCTCCTTAATCTTTCTTGGCACCGTATTTGGAACGTCCTTGCTTTCTGCCTTCAACACCAGCAGTATCAAGAGCACCACGAATAATATGGTAACGAACACCAGGAAGGTCCTTTACACGACCACCACGAATTAACACAACAGAGTGTTCCTGTAAATTATGGCCTTCACCTGGAATATAAGCAGTTACTTCAATCAGGTTAGAAAGACGAACACGAGCATACTTCCGCAAAGCTGAGTTTGGCTTCTTTGGTGTCATAGTGCCGACACGAGTTGCAACTCCACGCATTTGGGGCGCTGGGTTAGCTACTAATTCTTTCTTCATACTGTTGTAACCATAGCTTAAAGCTGGTGACTTTGATTTAGTCGTCTTAGTATGACGGCCTTTTCTTACCAATTGGTTAATGGTTGGCATTAAATTTTCCTCCTAAAAAATTCATTATTTTGTTCACACATCCAGGAGTTTCTTTTTTAAGTCCCAGATAATCATCAAAATACACATTGACTATTGTACTCGCTTGTCGCAAAAAAGCAAATTATTTTTACTAATTGAAAAGCAGATGATATTTTTTGCGTATTTGATTTAAGCGAGGTAAACAATATGAAATGGATTTTTGGAATCAGCAATTTTTTGATTGGTACATGTCTAGCTTCTCATGCATGTGTAATTATCGAAAGACTCGGCAAAGAAGACTTTATCTTCAGTCGCTCAAAATGCACTAATTGTAATCAACAGCTGTGCTTGTTAGATGAAATACCTTTAATTTCCTATTTAATACTTAAAGGTCGTTGCCGTTATTGTAAAATTCACATCCCCTGTGAATATTTTTTAACAGAATTTTTAGGCGGTTTCGCTTTTTATAAAATTGATTTTAGCAGCATACATGATATTTGTACGGCGATTGTTTTGTTTAGTCTTCTACTAGCTGCTATCAGCGATTATCAGGTTCAGGAATTCGATATTACACTGGTACTGCCTGCACTTGTTATTTCGCTTCAACATATAATGAATAATTTTTATAGAATTAGCACTACTGATCTCATAGAATTTTTACCTATTTTTTTGTTTTTTCTTTTTGAGACAGTTAGAAAAAAATGTGGTAGTGGAGACTTAATAGTCTACCTAATCTTATCTTTCTACTTTAACTCCCAATTCGCCAATTTAACTTTTTTAATTGCTTCAATAGCTTTGCTTATTGTTTTTTTGGGCAGTAAAATGAGCAAAAAGGAGCCTGTTGCTTTTATTCCTTTTATTTATATTGGATTAATCATTCAACTTTTGTGCAAATAAAAAGCTGGGATCCATATAAAATGAAATAGCAGCTTTAATAAACTAGTAAAAATAATTTTTTCACGTAAGTATTAGTTGTATCTTGCCATCAGATTTTGAAAACTAGGCAGCAGTACTATGGCTATAACAACTCCGACTACTCCTTGAATTGTATTGGTAAAAAGACTGGCAAGTCCTGCAGCCCAAGTATAAAGAACTGTATTAGTGATAAAATAGCCACCTACCATAAAGAATACTCCTATAGCTCCGGCGACAGCACCTTTGACTAATTGATTTTTTAAATTCCAGTATTTAAAGACTAAACCAACAAAAAAACCTTCTAAACCATGGACAACAAGAGAAAATAACATGAACTGCCCATATCCACCAAGAAGATCAAGTAAAAATCCAGAAAGACCTCCAACTATGCCTCCGGCCATTGGACCGTATAAAAGCGCCACTATATAAATAATCGCATCACATAAATTAATATTTCCATGAGTCAAGGGCATAGGAATAATAAAAATTCGACTAACCACAACGTTAATCGCTGTTAGTAATGCCAATAGTACAAGTCTCTTTAAAGAAAAATCATTTTCCCTCAATTTCAACATCCCTCTCATGATTTTTTCTGATTATATCATTTTTTAATCATAATATCACTAATTATTCATAAAATTAAAAATTATAAAATATATACGGCACTTTTTCTCATTAAATATAATCCAGTTTTATCACCTATTTTCTTTTGCGTTTTAACCTATGATAAAATCTTATGTATAAAAAACATTTAAAATTAATTGAGGAAAAACGATGCACTACATTTTATCTGCAGCAATACGTGGCGCCATACCTTTTATCATTATGAGTATATTTTCATGGATTATGAAATTACAACATATCGATGATTATAGCGTTAAATCAACATTTATCACGGGACTAATAATAACTGCAGTTGCAGCAACCTCTGTTATTTATGATGTCAAAAGTTGGTCATTAACAAAACAATCTGTCGTTCATTTTCTAATCATGCCGGTTACCATATATCCTTGTTTAGTATTCAGTGGCTGGTTCCCAACTAAATCAATACTAGACTTAGTAAAAATATTTGGTTTCTTTCTGATTGTTGGCATTATTTTATGGACAATATCATATATTTTATTTGGTAGGATTTTAAAGTAATAAATTTGAACAAACAAAAAACTGCTCCGTTAGGAATTTCTAACGGAACAGTTTTTTTGATTAATTGAGTTTATGATTCCCTAGCCTGATCGGCTTCCTTCATCTTCTTCTCAATGTCTGCAATTGAGTAAACAGATTTAGGTTTCTTTACGTCTGACTCAGGCTCCATATCACGATAAATTGGAAGACCAGTACCAGCTGGAATGATCTTACCGATAATAACATTTTCCTTTAACCCAAGTAATGGATCATTCTTGCCACGAATAGAAGCATCTGTTAGAACACGAGTTGTTTCCTGGAATGAAGCAGCTGATAAGAAACTGTTAGTTTCAAGGGCAGCCTTAGTAATACCCAGAATTACACTTTGTGCAGTTGCAGGAATACCACCTGAAATAATCACAGACTTGTTACGATCCTTAAACTGATTAATATCCATTACCTCTCCCGGTAAAAGATCAGTTTCACCTGGATCAAGCACACGAACTTTTTGCAACATTTGTCTTGTCAATACTTCAACGTGTTTATCAGAAATATCAACACCTTGCATTCTATATGCTTTTTGAACTTCAACCAAAATGTACTCTTCAGTAGTTAAGGTATCAGTAACCTGAATCAATTCTTTGGGATCGATAGAACCAAGAGTCAATTTGTCACCACGATGAACTTCATCACCCTCGGCAACAGCAACTGAAGCAGTATAAGGCACGCTGTAACTTCTAGTATCGATTCTGCCTTTTACGGTAATCTCACGAGTATGTTCAGCAGGATTTTCCTGAATTGAGTCAATTACTCCATCTACTTCAGAAATTACAGCACGTCCTTTAGGATTACGAGCTTCAAACAATTCCTGCACACGAGGAAGACCTTGAGTAATATCTTCAGCTCCGGCAACACCACCATTATGGAAAGTACGTAAAGTAAGCTGAGTACCAGGTTCACCAATAGATTGAGCAGCAACCGTACCAACTGCCTCACCTACTTCAACTTCTTCGCCAGTAGCAAGGTTCATTCCGTAACATTTGCGACAAACACCATGTGGCGTATCACAAGTTAAAATCGAACGAATTTTAACATTAGTTACACCAGCATCACAAATCTGATGTGCTAAATCTTCATCCATCATGACATTGCGACCAACAATTGTCGCCCCAGTCTTCGGATCCTTCACTGTTTCAGCAGTAAAACGACCAAGTAAACGATCATAGAGCGGTTCAATTAATTCGTCACCTTCCATGATTGCATGAACATTAATACCGCGGTCAGTACCACAGTCGTCATCACGAATAATAACATCCTGTGCAACATCTACTAGACGACGAGTCAAGTAGCCAGACTGAGCAGTCTTCAAGGCGGTATCGGTCATTCCCTTACGAGCACCATGAGTGGACATGAATAATTCTAGAACTGATAAACCTTCTTTAAAGTTAGAAGTAACTGGAATTTCAAACAAACCACCATTCGGTGTTGCCATTAAGCCACGCATGCCAGCAAGTTGAGTAAAGTTGGAAATGTTACCACGAGCTCCAGAATCGGCCATGATAGTAATAGGGTTACGTGGGTCATAAATCTGGGCAATTTCATCTTGAACTTGATCTTTACAATCATTCCAAATGCTAATTACCCGGTCGTGTCTCTCATCTTCAGTGATTAAACCACGTCTAAACTGTTTAGACACAACATCTACTTGTTTATGGGCTTTAGCAACTTTTTCATCTTTATCTTGAATTTCAGGAACATCGGTCATGCCGATTGTAATACCAGAAGTAGTTGAACTGGTATAACCTAAAGTCTTTAAGTCATCAAGGTATTCTGATGTTCTTTGAACCTTATAATATTTGTAAATTGTAGCAATTGAATCGGACAAGAATGACTTCTTAAATGGTGTAGAAATCAAATCATTTGCGACACTATCAATTTTTTCATGAATATCTTCGCCTGGTTCCAAGAAATACTTGGCAGCAAGTGGGTTATTTAAATTTTCTTCAGTTGGCTCATTAACGTAGAAGTAGTCATCTGGGAAAATCAGATTAAAGATGATTCGACCATAAGTAGTGACAAAGATGCCATGCTCATAACCTTTAGGCCATGCCTTTTTTGGCATTGAATCTGCAGACATTCCAATAATAGTGTGATAATGAATGTCACCATTATTATAAGCAACGGTAGCTTCATCAGGTGAATTGAAAATCATTCCTTCACCTTCACGGCCTTTTTCAGCTTGAGTTAGCCAATAGTTACCTAAAACGATATCCTGTGATGGAGTAACAATAGGCTTACCATCCTTAGGAGCCAAAATATGGTGAGCAGCTAGCATTAACATCCGTGATTCAGCAACAGCTTCGTCAGATAATGGCACATGGATAGCCATCTGGTCACCATCAAAGTCAGCATTATATGCTTCACAGGCAAGAGGATGCAGTCGAATAGATTTGCCCGGCACTAGAACAGGTTCAAAAGCTTGAATACTTAAACGGTGCAAAGTAGGTGCACGGTTTAGTAATACCGTTCTTTCCTTAATGACATCCTCAAGTACATCCCAGACATCATCGTCTTCGCGGTCAATTTTCCGCTTAGCGCTCTTAATATTGGTAGCAATCTTACGCTTAACGAGTTCATGCATTACAAATGGTTTGAACAATTCCAGAGCCATTGGACGAGGAACACCACATTGATAGAACTTAAGCTTTGGTGAAACATCGATAACTGAACGACCGGAATAGTCAACACGTTTACCTAATAAGTTTTGACGGAAACGTCCCTGTTTACCCTTAAGCATGTGCGATAAAGATTTCAGCGGACGATTACCTGGTCCGACCACAGAACGACCACGACGACCATTATCAATCAATGCATCAACGGCTTCTTGCAACATCCGTTTTTCATTTTGCACAATGATATTAGGAGCATTTAAGTCAAGTAATCTCTTTAACCTATTATTACGGTTGATAACACGACGGTATAAGTCATTTAAATCAGAAGTTGCAAACCGACCACCTTCTAGTTGGACCATTGGTCTTAAATCTGGTGGTATAACCGGAACAGCATCAATAACCATCCATTCAGGCTTGTTACCAGAATCTTTAAAGGCGTCAAGAATATCAAGACGTCTGATTGCTCTAGTCCGTTTTTGACCGGTTGCAGTTTCCAATTCTTTCTTTAAATCGGTAACTTCTTTATTCAAATCAACCTTACGGAGTAAATCACGAATTGCTTCTGCACCCATTTTTGCGGTAAAACGATTGCCATATTTTGCCTTTTGTTCACGGTACTCAGCTTCCGTCAAAAGTTGTTTAAATTCAAGGTCAGTGTCGCCTGGATCAATTACAATATAAGCCGCAAAATAGATAACTTCTTCGAGAAGTCTGGGAGAAATATCCAAAATAAGTCCCATTCTTGATGGAATACCTTTAAAGTACCAAATATGAGTAACAGGTGCAGCCAATTCAATATGACCCATCCGCTCTCTTCTAACTTTAGAGGAGGTAACTTCAACACCACAGCGATCACAAACGATCCCGCGGTATCTCACACCCTTATATTTACCACATGCACATGACCAATCTTTTGTCGGTCCAAAAATTCGTTCATCAAATAAACCGTCTTTTTCCGGCTTTAAAGTTCGATAATTGATAGTTTCCGGCTTTTTAACTTCACCGTATGACCAGCTACGAATTTTATTAGGAGAGGCAAGACCAATTTGCATGCTTTCAAATTTATTTACGTCGATCAAAAGTTTAACCTCCTACTTATTGAGAAATCTTATTATCATCGTCAGATTTATCTACAGGGACCTTCGGTTCTTCTGTCTCCGTTTTATTATCTTCAGAATCAGCGGTTTCTTCGGCTAACTTCTTCCGTTGTTGCTCTTCCGCCATCTTGGATAGGGTATCAATGTTCAAATGCTCATTTGAATCATCATCCATATCACGCAATTCAATTTCTTTATGATTCATATCAAGAACACGTATATCCAAACCTAATGATTGCAGTTCTTTAACAAGAACACGGAATGATTCCGGAACACCTGGCTTAGGAATTCTTTCACCCTTAACTATTGCTTCATATGCTTTAACACGACCAACAACATCATCTGATTTGTAGGTCAAAATTTCCTGCAGAGTATATGCAGCACCGTATGCTTCAAGAGCCCAAACTTCCATTTCACCAAAACGCTGCCCACCAAACTGTGCTTTACCACCAAGAGGTTGTTGCGTTACTAATGAGTAAGGCCCAATTGAACGTGCGTGAATCTTATCATCAACCATGTGAGTCAATTTCAAATAGTGCATGATACCAACGGAAACGCGGTTATGGAATGGTTCACCGGTGCGGCCATCGTAAAGAACGGTTTTACCATCTTTATCAATACCAGCCTTATGAACAGTATCCCAAACATCGTCTTCATTGGCTCCGTCAAATACAGGTGTAGCCACATGAATACCTAGGTTATCTGCTGCACGGCCAAGGTGTAATTCCAAAAGCTGTCCAATATTCATACGTGAAGGAACACCCATTGGGTTTAAACAAATATCTACTGGAGTTCCATCTGGCAAATAAGGCATGTCTTCTTCTGGCACAACTGCGGCAACAGTACCTTTATTACCATGACGACCAGACATCTTATCTCCAACTTGGATTTTTCTCTTTTGTGCAATATAAACTCTTACTAAAGTATTAACACCAGGAGAAAGTTCATCACCATTTTCTCTGGTATAAACTTTGACATCGCGGACAATACCGCCACCACCGTGAGGAACACGCAATGAGGTATCACGAACTTCGCGTGCTTTTTCACCAAAGATAGCATGAAGAAGTCTCTCTTCTGCTGATAATTCAGTAACACCTTTAGGTGTAACTTTACCAACCAGAATATCTCCATCATGTACTTCGGCACCTACACGAACAATACCTTGACTATCAAGATCTTTAAGTGCATCTTCACCAACATTTGGCAATTCACGAGTGATTTCTTCAGGACCTAGTTTAGTGTCTCTAGCTTCAGATTCATAATCTTCAATACTAATTGAAGTATAAACATCATCTTTAACAAGCCGCTCAGAAAGCATGATGGCATCTTCGTAGTTATACATATTCCAAGTCATAAAGGCGATAACAGGATTTTGACCAAGAGCAAGTTCACCATGATCCATTGTCGGACCATTGGCAATAACTTCACCTTTTTCAACCTTATCACCTAAATTAACGTTAGGAGTTTGATTGTAAGATTTTGAATTATTTGAACGACGATATTTTTCCAGTGTATATTTATCTAATGTGCTGTCATCGCGTCTAACTCTAATTGTGTTAGCATCAACATATTCAACAGTACCAGCAGCTTTAGCCAAAACAGCAGCTCCTGAATCATGAGCCGCACGATACTCCATACCTGTACCGACAAGGCAGCTATGAGGATTAATCAAAGGTGCAGCTTGTCTTTGCTGGTTAGCTCCCATTAATGCACGGTTAGAGTCATCATTTTCCAAGAAAGGTATACATGCAGAGGCAACCGAAACAACCTGCTTAGGAATAACGTCCATGTAGTCAATTTTATCTGGACTAACTTCGACGTTATCTTCTTTATGACGTGCTAAAACAAGATCATCTTTAAATGAACCGTCCGGATTAAGTGGAGTATTAGCACCAGCAATAATATAGTTATCTTCAACATCAGCTGTAAGATAATCAATCTTGTTAGTAACTTTGTGTGTCTTCCATGAAACACGACGGTACGGTGTCTCAATAAAACCGTATTTGTTAATCACTGCATACGTAGCAAGAGAGTTAATCAAACCAATGTTTGGACCTTCAGGAGTTTCAATTGGGCATAAACGACCATATTGAGTATAGTGAACATCCCGCACTTCATATCCTGCACGGTCACGAGTTAAACCACCAGGCCCTAAAGCTGACATACGACGCTTATGCGTTAATTCGCCAAGCGGGTTATGCTGGTCCATAAATTGTGACAATTGTGATGAACCAAAGAACTCTTTGATGCTGGCTACAATTGGTCTAATGTTAATCAATTGTTGTGGTGTAACGGTTGAAGGATCCTGAATTGACATTCTTTCTCTTACAACACGTTCCATACGAGCCAAACCAATTCTAAATTGATTCTGCAGCAATTCGCCCACGCGACGAATACGACGATTACCAAGATGATCAATATCATCGGTTGTACCAATTTCATCTTGTAATAGGAAGAAATAATTAATTGATGCTAGAACGTCAGCTGGTGTCAAATATTTAACTTTTTTATCAATATGACCATTAGAAATCAATTTGACAACACGTTCTGGATTTACTTTGGAGTAAACTTTAATTTCCTGGACGTTAATTGGATCAGGTAATACGCCTTCTTGAGATGGTTGGTAAGTAACCATCTTAAAATCATCACGATCAAGATACTTTTCAAGTGTATCCATCACTTCGTGGGTTACAATAGTACCTTTTTTAGCAATAATTTCACCTGTATCAGGATCTGCTAATGTCTCTGCCAAAGTTTGACCATATAAGCGACTCTTTAAAGATAACTTTTTGTTAACTTTGTAGCGACCAACAGGTGCTAAATCGTAACGACGTGGGTCAAAGAAACGTGCATAAAGCAGTGATCTTGAAGAATCAGTTGTCTTTGGCTCACCAGGACGTAGACGTTCATAAATGTCCTTTAATGCTTCAGCTACACGAGAATCAGCTGGATTCTTATGGACGTCCTTATCCAAAGTAAATTGTAATGTATCGCTTTGGCCAAAAAGATCTAAAATTTCATCATCTGAACCAATTCCAAGAGCTCTGACTAAAACAGTCAAAGGCAATTTACGAGTACGGTCAACTCGAACATAAGAAACATTTTTAGCATCAGTTTCATATTCAAGCCAGGCACCACGGTTAGGAATTACTGTAGTACCAAATATTTGGCGACCATTTTTATCATAATCGCCAGAATAATAAACACTTGGCGACCTAACCAGCTGCGAAACGATAACTCTTTCAGCACCATTAATAATAAATGAGCCAGATTCAGTCATTAATGGCAAATCACCAAAGAAAACATCTTGAGTTTTAATCTCACCGGTTTTTTGATTAGTTAATTTTAAAGTAACGTGCATGGGAGCAGCATAAGTTGCATCATGATCACGTGCTTCGTCAACGGTATATTTTGGCTTTTGCAGTTTATAGCCCAAATATTCCAGGGAAAGCTTACCTGAAAAGTCACTAATTGGCATGATATCGTCAAAAACGTCTTTAATACCCTCATCCAAAAACCATTGGTATGATTCGGTCTGCACATCTGTCAAGTTAGGCAGATCCAGCACTTCTTTAATGCGGGAAAAGCTACGTCTTGTCCGATGTTTGCCAAAATTCACTACGTGTCCATTTAACAAGGAGAAAACACCCTTTCTGTCAGAGAAAGCTAATATTACATTTTGATTACAAATTCAAAAAGCCGGAATTTTATGCATAAAAAAGACAAAAACAACAATTGTCGTTTTTGTCCTTTATTATTTTGCTGGACAATAGATCAGCAAAATCCTGAAAATCAGCCTTTTAATCACGCACTACTATAACAAACTATTACAAGTGTGTCAATTAATTTACTTTGCCCCTACTAAGTTATTTTTATCTTCTTTATTAACTTCAAATTTTAAATGATTGTGACTGCAACCAATTTTAAGAATATCACCACTATTAAGATCGCCCTTGATCAACATTGTAGCAATTTCATCTTCAATATCTTTTTGAATTGCACGACGCAGGGGTCTTGCGCCCATTTCGGGATTATAACCATCTTTTGCAATTTTATCTAGAGCCGCACGAGAAATTTTGAGCTGTACGTCTTGCTTATGCAAACGATCTATTAGTTTACGAGTTAAAAGAGTAACAATTTGACGTAATTGTTTTTGATTAAGCTCATCAAAAATGACTGTTTCGTCAATTCTATTTAAGAATTCAGGTCTAAAGAACTGTTTTAATGCTTCACGAACGCGATCCTGTCGCAGTTTTATCTGACTCGTATTATCAGCATTAAATCCTACAGCTTTAGTTTCAAACAGCGAACGGGAACCCAGATTAGAGGTCATAATAATAATTGTATTTTTGAAGTCTATCTTCCGACCCTTGGAATCAGTCAAAAAGCCATCTTCCAGAACTTGTAACAATAAATTAAATACATCTGGATGGGCCTTTTCTACTTCATCAAATAGTACGACCGAGTATGGATGCCGACGAACTTGTTCAGTCAATTGACCGCCTTCATCATAACCAACGTATCCTGGAGCAGAACCAATTAACTTACTATTAGCAATTTGATCCATATATTCAGACATATCAATTCTAATCAAATTGTTTTCAGAACCAAATATGGCTGCGGCAATTGCTTTTGCCAATTCGGTTTTACCAACACCTGTCGGTCCCAAAAACAAGAAGGAACCAATCGGTCTATTTTCATCTTTAATACCGCTGCGACTACGGCGCACTGCCCGGCTAACAGCAGAAACTGCTTTTTCCTGACCAATAATCCGTTTATGCAGGTCTTTTTCAAGGTTAGCCAAATGCTTGGTTTCATCACGATTCATTTGGGTAACAGGAACACCAGTCCAATTTGAAACTACCTTTGCAACATCTTCTGCTTGCACTGTAGCATCCTTGTTAGTTGCCAAATCAAATTTGGCTGTTAATTCGTCCTGTCTTCTTTGTAAACTGTTTTGTCTTTCTTGGAGTTGCGCAGCCTTGACAAAGTTCTGATTAACAGCAGCATGATTTTTTTCACTAATAACTTTTTCAATTTGATCATTAATTTGCAGCAACTGGTTATTAGAGCCTTTACCGGATTTAATTTTAACAGCAGCACTTGCCTCATCAATCAAATCGATTGCTTTATCCGGTAAGTAACGATTAGAAATATAGCGACTTGAAAGATCAACAGCATTTTCTAATGCAGACTGTGATATTTTTACGTGATGAAATTTTTCATATTTTGATTTCAGTCCGTTTAAAATTGCCAGCGTTTCAGTGCGAGAAGGTTCATTCAATCGTACAATTTGAAAACGACGTGCTAATGCTTGATCCTTTTCAACATATTTTTGATATTCATCAAAAGTTGTGGCACCAATCATTTGAATATCGCCACGCGCTAAAGATGGCTTTAAAATATTAGCTGCATCAATTGAGCCTTCAGCGCCACCGGCTCCAATCAAAGTATGCATTTCATCCACAAAAAGAATGATGTTGCCATTTGCAGTGATTTCTTTAATGATTTTTTTCATGCGGTCTTCAAATTCACCACGGTATTTAGTGCCGGCAACAAGACCACCTAAGTCAAGTGACACCACTTGCTTTTTTAATAAATCGTGTGGAACTTTTTTCGCAACAATTGCAGTTGCTATCGCTTCTGCCACTGCCGTTTTACCAACACCCGGTTCCCCAATTAAAACCGGATTATTTTTATTACGCCGGGATAAAATTTCAATAACTCGAGCTACTTCTCGATCTCGACCAATAACAGGATCTATTTCACCATTTTCAGCTCGTTCGTTTAAATTAACTGAAACCTGATCAAGAGTTGGCGTACTTGAATTTTTATTAGTGCTTTCTTCAGTGCCATTAAAACTGGACCAGCTACTATCATCAGATTGATCACTGTTATCCATGTCTTGTTCGTCTTCACCTAAACTGTGTAAAATGTCATTACGCAAACCATCAAGATCAATATTTAAATTACGTAAGATTACAGATGCCAATATTTGTTCATTGAGCACCATGCCTAATAGAATATGGCAGGTTCTAATTTTAGAGGAACCTTCACGTTCTGCTAAAGTGCCAGCATATGCCAAGACCATGCTGAGGCGCGGTGACATTTGCATGTAACTGGTTTTACCAGCTGAACCATAGCCTGTATAACGTTCAATTTCTTCACGAATCGCTTTCGGTGTTGCACCCCAAGCCCGCAAATTTTTGCCGGCTTCACCATCAGATTCAATTACCATCGCAAGTAGTACGTGTTCAGTACCAATTAAACGATGATGAAAATTCTGTGCTTGTTCACGTGCAATTTCTAATACTTGATTTGCACTGGTTGTATAAGATTTTTTCATCATTGCACCACCTTTAAAAAATGACGTGTATACACTATAAACCTTTTTGACAATTTGTAAAATATTCTGTTTGAAGCAGAAATCATAGTGTCAAAAAACTTTGCAATCATTATATCAAATACAAGCAGTTCGTGCGACCCAATCCTTCTTTATTATTTAAATTAGAAATAATTTTTCAACAGAATACTTGTGCAAGAATCTTAGTGGGCTGTTATAACTTCCAAAAAACTAAAAATTCTCATACTAGCAAAAATAAATTACCAACATGAGAATGTAACTGCATATTATTGGGAAAACAGATATTGTACTCAGTTCTTAAAATACCTTTATATCAACGATTATAGCAATAATTTCGACATATGAAGTCGATTTTAGCCTTTCCAGACGTATAAGATATTTCGTACATTGAAGAATACTAACCATTAAGTTAAAAAACTATAAAATAATTGATTACAGCTGGTTATGCTAACAAATGTTGCCCTAATCTAAAAATAAATGTATTGTTTTCACCTAATAAAATTCAATATATTTATTTCCTTAAACTAGCTTTTATAACTGTTTTTTTATATTATTGCTTTGAGTATTCTAAATGGTTAGTGACAAGAATTTATACTCGAGAACTAAACAGAAGAAGTTATAATGCCAATACGCTTCCTAAAGATAATGATAAAATTTGAACATAATATAATTTTTATATGAGAAACAGTATGCAAAGATTTCACTATAAAAACCAAGAATATGATGGACTTGTAATTTTTCCTTTTGATCCCAACGCAAAAGATAATACAATGCAATTAAATGAATTTGCTGAAATAATTGGTGAAGGACTACTTACCAAAGAAAAGTGGAAACCAATACCTACCGAAAGCAATAGGAATAAGATAGTGCCAAATGAAGATGGTACATCAATTATGGAAATTCCAACTTTAAATGGTTTAAAGAAGTTACTGGCTATAGCTCAGCCGATAAGTTATTTAACAGTAAAACGAACTTGTGAACTAAACTTTAAATCTCAAGAAATTTTTAATGAAGAATCATATAGCGGTGACTATTATTTAAAAGAGCCTGGCATAATTGAAAACTTATTAT
Organism: Lactobacillus sp. VURO6/B1 (VP7); assembly: GCF_058139575.1. Lineage (NCBI taxonomy): Bacteria > Bacillati > Bacillota > Bacilli > Lactobacillales > Lactobacillaceae > Lactobacillus > Lactobacillus sp. VURO6/B1 (VP7). Next base: position 123,485 of record NZ_JBVOWJ010000007.1, read on the forward strand.
ACAGAGTTGAGAATTCAATTGTTTTCGGAGAAAATCGTCTACCAACAATAATCACTAAAGCTGCTAGTCTATGGTATACAATCGCCAGATACCAGGCATTTAGCAATGGGAACAAAAGAACAGCTTTATTAGCAACTGTAGACTTTTTGCAAAATAATTTTTTGATCTTTAATTTAGGGCCAAAAACGGACTTAGAAAAACAGCTCTATAACGTTTCACTTAAAATTGCTAATGATGAGTATTCGGAAGAAAACGTCAAATTATTTATTAAGGACCATGTTATAGTAGATTTTGATATGCTTAATTACCTTATAACTTACGTTCCACAGTTTAAAATAATAGACAGTTGAATTTAATTGTGGTAGTTTGTAGAATTAGGAAGGTAGGAGGATAACATCATGGAAAATAAATTTAGATTAATTTCTCCTTCTGAAGAACAAATCAGAAAATCATCTAGGCCTAGAAGTAAACAAGAAGAACAACTTATACATGAATATAGAAATAATCAGATTCAGAATAATAAACCTTTAATACGAGTTTTAAAAAGGTTGAGTAAAACTTAAATGGCTCTTTGTCAAATCCTGTTGATAGAGCTTAAATGAATAGAATCAAGCAGCTAATAAACTGCTTGGTTCTTTTTCTTTTACCTTGT
>NZ_JBVOWJ010000008.1:0-111717 GCF_058139575.1 Lactobacillus sp. VURO6/B1 (VP7)
AACACAGCAGTTAAGCTTCTTCACGCCGAGAGTAGTTGGTGGGAGACTGCCTGCGAGGGTAGGACGCTGCCGTGCTTTTTAGTATTCCGGCTTAGCTCAGTTGGTAGAGCGCTTGACTGTTAATCAAGATGTCGTCAGTTCGAGTCTGACAGCCGGAGCGAGCAAAGAGAAGAGGACCAAACGGTCCTCTTTTTTGTGTTTAAATTTAATAATTAACTTATATTTGGTTCAATCTTTAGTTTCTTAAATGCTGAAATTAAATTCTTGAGTCCGGGTTTCAGTTTTTGCCCATGTTTAACTGCAATGAAATATTTAATTTGAATCAGGTTATGGTCAACTGGAAGCAAGTTAATTGGTGTTTGCGCCATTCTCTTAATTATACTCGCAGCTGAAATAGTTAAGCCTAGTCCTTTTATTGCCAAGTTGGTTGCAGTGATAATGCTGCTGCTCTCTAAAATAATATTAGGTTTGATATGAAATTTCTGAAATGCACCATTAACTTGATGTCGGATTGCAGAATTGCTTGAACTAACAACGAACGGCTCTTGTAAAATGTCTTCAATATTATATTCTTTTGGCTTGAGAATGAATCTACCTTTTTTAAAGAATTTTGATTTGGGCGAAATAATTACAAAATAGTTTTCTCCGCCATTAACATAAAAATCCAATTCTTGGTTAAGAGATTCGGGAGTTTGCCCTAAATAACAATCAATTTGTTCATGTAAAAGATGCGCTTCACTCACGCGAGGAGGGTTTTCTGCAAGCTGAATTTTGATATTAGGATTTTCCAACATAAAGTTGGGCAAAAGCTCTGGCAATATAAATGTTCCTAAGCTTTCCAATACTCCGATTCTGATTAGTTCTTGATCAGGTAATACATATGGAGTTAGCCGCTCTTCTAGCTTTTGTTTATTAGTAATTTTAGTTTCTAAGTAGTTATAGTATATTACTCCTGCCTGAGTTAACGTAAATGGTATTGTCTTGCGGTTAATTATTTCAGTTCCCAATTTATGTTCGATTCGCTTAATTAATTGAGTCAAATATGGCTGTGATATATATAATTCACTCGCAGCTCTGGTAAAATTACTTTCTTTTAAAAGTACATCAATAAAATGTAAGACGGTTTCAGAATCGTTCATATTTTTCCTCCAATAACAATTTTATTATAGCCCGTTTACTAGAAAACTATTTCATTTTAATCAGAAAAGTTAGTAAAATTTAACTAATGAGTATTGAAAGAAAGGAAGTATATTAATGATGAAATCAGGAACTTATGAAGTAAAAGCTAAGGGTCATGGTTCTAGTTTTATGCCTATGAAGGTGACACTTTCTGAAGACAAAATTGAAAAAATAGATATTGATTCCAGCGGTGAAACTGCTGGAGTAGCAGATGAAGTCTTTAAACGTCTGCCCAAACAAATTATTGCTAATCAAACCTTAAATGTTGATGCTGTTAGTGGCGCCACAATTTCTAGTCATGGCGTGATAGATGGTGTGGCTCAGGCGATTACAAAAGCTGGTGGTGACGCACAAGAATGGCTCAACAGACCTAAACCGAAAACTGCTAATACATTAGACAGAGAATATCAAACTGACGTTGTAGTTATCGGTGCAGGCGGTGCTGGACTCACTGCAGCGGCGAGAACGATTCAAAATGGTAAAAAAGTAATTGTACTGGAAAAATTCCCTCAAATTGGTGGTAATACTACCAGAGCGGGTGGACCTTTAAACGCTGCTGAACCTGAGTGGCAAAATCAATTTAAAGCTTTACCCGGTGAAAAAGAAAGCTTGGAAAAATTAGCTGCTACACCAATTGCTGAAATTGATCCAGAATATCGTGATGACTTTAAAGAATTGCAAAAGCAAATTAGGGCTTATGTAGATTCTGGTAAAAATTATCTATTTGATTCAGTCTTATTGCATGAAATACAGACTTATTTAGGTGGTAAAAGGACTGATTTAGACGGTAATGAAATTCATGGTAATTATGCCTTGGTTACTGAGCTTGTCAATAACGTACTTGATTCAGTTAAATGGTTGACTGATTTAGGCGTAAAGTTTGATCGCTCTGATGTTACCATGCCGGTTGGCGCTTTATGGCGCCGCGGTCACAAGCCAGTTGAACCTATGGGCTATGCCTTTATTCACGTTTTGGGTGATTGGGTAAAAGACCATGGTGCTACAGTTTTAACTGAAACCCGCGCCCAACATTTAATTATTGAAAATGGTAAAGTTACCGGTGTTGTAGCCCAAACTAGTGAGGGCAGTAAAGTTACCATTCATGCGCAAAAAGTGATTTTAACTTCTGGCGGTTTTGGTGCCAACACTAAAATGGTGCAAAAGTATAACACTTATTGGAAACACATTGATGATGATATTGCTACTACTAATTCGCCTGCAATTACTGGTGACGGTATTGACTTAGGTCAAGAGGCTGGTGCTGATTTAGTGGGTATGGGATTTATTCAATTAATGCCTGTTTCAGATCCTAAGACAGGTGAATTATTTACTGGTATTCAAACCCCACCCGAAAACTTTATTATGGTCAATCAAAAAGGTGAGCGCTTCATTAATGAATTTGCTGAGCGTGATACTTTAGCTAAGGCCGCGATTGCCAATGGCACTTTATTCTACTTAATAGCTGATGAAAAAATAAAAGCAACAGCTTATAACACGACTGAAGAATCACTTGCTGCTCAGGTAAAAGCGGGTACTTTGTTAAAGGCAGACACTTTAGAGGAATTAGCTGAAAAAGCTGGCATGGATCCAGCTGCTTTGGTCAATACTATTAAAAAATATAATTCATATGTTGACGCAGGTAATGATCCAGAATTTGGTAAAAGTGCGTTTAACCTTAAGTGTGAAGTTGCACCGTTTTATGCCACTCCACGTAAGCCCGCTATTCACCATACAATGGGTGGCTTGAAGATCAATCCGAAAGCACAAGTAATAAATAAAGATGGTCAAGTAATCACCGGTCTTTATGCAGCAGGGGAAGTCGCTGGCGGATTACATGCTGGTAATCGTCTTGGTGGTAATTCACTAGCTGATATCTTTACTTTTGGTCGTATTGCTGCTGATACTGCTTGCAGTGAAATTGCAGATAATGATGCAGTGACAGGTGCATCAAAGGAATAAAAATTGTTTTGATTTTAAAAAGGAAGGCTCGTGCCTTCCTTTTTTATATGTATCCACGTTCTAGAGCTACAAAAATGGTAACAATTAATAAATCTGCACAGCCGCCTAAACTATAATTGTGTTCTAGACAGTCATCATTTAATTTTTGCAGACATTTTTTACCAGCTGGAGTAGCATAACCACCTAAATCTAGGTATTTTGTGGCTATTTGATGTAGCCAGTTAGTTACATTATAATTTCCAGCTCGCTTAATCAAATTACTGTCAACCGTAACTGTTGCTATTTTCATTAAAGTATCAAGGAGTCTCGTTTGGAGCGTTCCCTTAGTGTTTTTTAAAAAAGGTAAAGCTACTTCACGTACAATGGGATAGCCTTGTTCCGCTTGAGCACGAGCCCCACCAATATGATACTGTTCAAATTCTTTTTCACCTGCTGTTTGTAACTCATTATTTTGAATCAGATCATGCTGTACAAGTCCTTTACACATCTTGCTGATAGTCAGAAATAGTTCAGTATTGTTTGTCATACTGTAGCTTTCAGCGCAGACAAAAATGCCTAGAGCAAAAATTGCTCCTTTATGTGTATTAGCGCCGTGCGTTGCAACAAACATTTCTTTTTCAGCAGTAATGCCTCTTTGTCTTAATTGCTGAAACATTTGCGTTAAATCAGTCGACTGAAAGTTTTGCCCAATTTCAACAGCAGCAGCAAAATATGCTTCCAAGCTTAAACTGCTGTCAATAAAAGTATAAATATTCATGTCGGGATGAGGACCTTGGCTGATGGGGTCTACTAAACCAGGTTTGGGTGCGGTAACAACTTCATATAAAAGTGAGCGTAGAGCGTTTTTTGTAATTGAATTAGTCATAAGTATAAATTTAATTGTTATTAGTTAATTCTGCAATAGTTTCATGAGCAGTTTTAATAGTTTTGATGTTATAACTGTCTGCTGCAATATCAGTATACCCCATTTCAAGATCACCTTTTGCCATACCGTTTATTAATCCCTGATAACCGTCTGCAGCAGTAAAAATTTGCTTTTCGTCTTCGTTATCCTGTGTTAATTTTGCCAGTTTCTGGGGCAATTTTCCAGGTAAAGAATAGATAGTCCGCGAGTTCATTTTAAAACTAATTAGTTCATGTTTTTGTGCATTTATAATCTTGTCTTTGATTATTGGTGAAGTTGGAGCTTCTTTAGCAAGTGCAAAAACTGTTTTAAGAAAAACCCCTTGTGCACCTTTTGTCAATGCGTCTTTTAAAACATGCGAGTCAGTAGTATCATACCCAGCTAAAACTGGTGTTTTTCCTGCTTGATGAACAAAATTTGCCAGCTCGATGTTACTTTTGCAGATTAAAATGTCAATACCATTACTTTGAGCTGCACGAATATTATTAATATTATTAATAACTTGCATAATTTTAATGCCACTATTATGTAACAAATTCACCCATTTTTCAGATGCAACTTTACCGAAACCTTCAAACAGTGCAATAGTCAACCTTCTTTTTCGCATTAATTCTACTAATTCGGTTGCTCTATGATCATCTTCTGGGTTAGATGAGGTGCTAGCAATTTCCACTCCAAAAGGTCTAAAGGTATTAGATAGAGTTTGATCAATTTGCTCATTCATCAAGTTTCTTTCTGTCATGGCATCAAGCAAAGAATTGTTGCTAATAGTACCTATTTTATTTGAATTAGAAATAGAAGCGCTTGATGTCGCGTCACTTCTAACCTTATAGCCTGCATTAATACCTAAAATGCCCAGTGCACCAGATTCTGAAATAGCAGCAACTAGTTTGCCATCTGTTAAGGTGTGGATAGGCTCGTGAACAATAGGGTAATTTGTTCCCAATAATTGACAAATTTTATTCATTAGTTTTATACCTTTTTAAAATCTTATTTGACAGGAATATTGTCGACGATTTTCTGAATATCTGGTTTATGACTTTTAAGAAAGTCAATAAAATCAACTATTTCTGGTGAAAAGTTTTGACTTGAATCATATACCAGGTAAACCTGACGAGTATTTTTGGGCAAGTCAAGCTTGATGATGTGGATGTCGAAACCGCTCAAATAAATAGTTTTTGCCACTACACCAACGATATCGTTGGTCAAAACTTGTCCTGCAATTGCCAGCTCATCATGAAGCCTGTTCGTAATATTCAGATCAGAGGCATTGGCCAGTAAAGCATTAGTGATGTCTTTTCCAATCTGAATTTTTTTAGAGTAGGTAATAATTGACTCACCCTGTAGTTCTTCAGGAGAGATTTCATTTATTTTTGCCAGGTCATTTTCCTTTGAAACAATGGCAATGATTTCTTCAGTGTAAAGGGGAATATAAGTAAAATAACTAAATTCTGGTACGAATGAGGAAATTCCAATATCATACCAGCCATTTTTGATACCTTCGCAAATCTGATATGAAGGGTTATCGTGGTATATAAAATGAGGTGAAATATTACTTTCTTGTTGATATTCCTTAGTTAAGTTAGGCAAAATAGTTCCAATTGCAGTGGGTATACCAGCAATATGTATATTGCCTTCATCCTGACTGATACGCTGTTCAATTTTCTTTTTACCACGATCTAAAGAGTCTAAAGATTTGGTAACAGTATCGTAAAAGATACGTCCATATTCAGTTAATTGCACGTAATGACCGTTGTGTTTAAACAGTTTGCAGTGTAATTCTTTTTCAAGTTGTTTAATCGATACTGAGAGGGTAGGCTGACTGATAAATAAGCTATCTGCTGCTTTAGTGTATTGTTTTTGATCTGCCAATTCACGAAAATAGTAAAGTTGATTTAGATTCATGATATTACCTCAAAAATTATTTTAATATTCAATACCTATATAAATAAATGCTATACCTATTTTTTATAAAACGCTTACAAAAATTATTTATAATAATATTGATAAAATTAATATTAGTTTATTAGTGTTGATTTTATAGTGATTTGACTCCCGATATTTGGTGAGTCTTTTTAATTTGTACAGTTAATAATGCTAAGAATCCCGCCTTTTTTAATATATTTAGCCATAAAGGTATTTATAAAATTAATAGTTATGACTTTGTTATCAATTTTACAATCTAAACTTTTTAAAACATAATACAACTGTTGATAGAAAAACGCTTTCAGAAGCATTTACTAAAAGTTAAAAAGGAGATTGTATTATGACAGAACAAAAGAAGTTGCATGTATTACCAGCATATGAAGAAACTCCAATTATGCACAAAACTAAACCGGGTGAATCAATGCCTGAAGAAGACTTTGAAAACTACTTAAAAGAAATTCGCCACTTGGCACAAAACGAGTTTGACAGGATGACCCCATACATAGAAGAAAATCGCAAGTTTCCGCAAGACTTTTTCCCAATTGCAATTAAGCATGATTTATATCGTTTTGCACTACCTAAAGAATACGGCGGCTGGGGTCTTAGTGAAAAACAAATTCTGCAAGTTCAAGAAGAATTTTCAAGAACTCAGGGTGGAATTAGAATGCACTTGCACCATGCTTCAGATATGAACTGGCGGATTTTGGATAATTTTGGTAGTCAAGAACTTAAAGATAAGTATATGAACAAGTTCCAAGACAAATCAATCTATGCTAATTTTGCTTTAACCGAAAAGAGTGGTGGTACTGGAGCAGACCTTCATACTTTAGCTGTTAAGGACGGCGATGACTGGGTAATCAACGGTGAAAAAACGTTGATTTCTCATGCAGATGTTGCAGACTTTACCTACTTAATTGTAGTTACTGACCCAGATAAAGAAGGAGATGAAAGATTATCAGCTTTCTTTGTTCCAACAAATACACCGGGATTTGAATCCAACGAAATGCCTTTAATGATGGGCTGTCGTGGTGCTGGACACGCTGATTTGAAGTTCACTAATATGAGAGTACCTGATAAGTATATGCTTGGCAAGAGAGGAGAGGGTATGAAAGTAGCTATTTCTTCACTTTCACTTTCTCGTGCTCATATTGCTGACTCCAACTTAGGTATGGCGCAACGGATGTTAGAAATGTCCATTGCTTATTCTAAGGATCGTGTAACTTTTGGTAAGCCACTGTGTAAACGGCAATCAATCATTTTTGAAATTGCTGACATGGGGGCGCGCATTCATGCTCTTAGATTAATGCTGTGGGACTTGGCAAAAGATTATGACGAAGGAAAGGATATTACTAAGAAAGCTTCTCTAGCCAAATTGGAAAGCATCAATACTGTCAAATTAGTTTCTGATTACATGCTTGAAATTTTTGGTGGCATTGGCTACTTCCAGGACAATCCTTATGGACCTGCTGAAAGACTTTACCGTGATTGTCGTGCTATGTGGTTAGAAGAAGGACCTCGTTCCGTTCAAAGATTAACTGCAGGTCGTTTATTAATTAAAGACGGTGGCAATACACCAATATCAAGTCTTTAAGGTAATTAATTAAATTAATTTGAGTAAATCAAGGAGGGCTGAATCTAAAACTTACTTTGCAAGGTTCAATCCTCTTTGTTGTATATAGTTTTGGAGAAAAAGATGGCTAACGAAATATTATCAGGAATAAGAGTTATTGATCTCACACAATTTTTGGCAGCCCCAACCGTAGGACGAGTCCTTGGCGAATGGGGAGCTGATGTAATTAAAGTTGAAGCTCCTAAGGGTGATGCTGGAAGGACCCAAGGTGCAGTTTTTGGCATGAAGTATGAAGATGATGAGAATTTGGGCTTTGATGTTTCTAATATGAATAAAAGATTCATTACTTTAAACATGAAAACTCCTGCAGGGATGCAAGCCTTTAAAGATCTATTAAAAACCGCAGATGTATTTTTAACCTCAGTGAGAACAAAGAGCTTAGCTCATATGGGAATCACTTGGGAAGGACTGCATAAAGAATTTCCTAAATTAGTGTTTGCACAAGATCGCGGCTATGGCGAATTTGGCCCTAAAAAAGATTCTGCTGGCTATGATGCAACTGCTTATCAAGCACGTGGCGGAGTTCAGGGAACAACGGTAGATAAAGGAGGGAATCCATATAATCCAGTAAATGGCTATGGTGATTTCCAAGTATCAATGACCTTAGCAGCAGGTATTTGTGCAGCTTTACTGAGAGCCCAAAGAACCGGGAAGGGTGATAAGGTTGTTGTTAACTTGAATCACGCAGCGATTTTTATGCAAAATATCGCTATGGTTTCTGCACAATACGGCAATGTTTATCCTAAGAGTCGTAAAGAGGTTACTAATCCATTTAATGACACTTATAAAACTTCTGATGATCGCTGGTTCGTACTATGTGTTCCTGAATATGACCGTGATTTTGACAAAGTAATGCATGACATTGGTCGTGATGATGTCAAAGGCGATGAAAGATATAACAAAATGGACACTTTGAATGCTAATGGTACCAGCAATGAAGTGATTGCCATTTTAGAAGACGCTTTTAAGAAAAAACCGTTGCAGTATTGGATAGACCTCTTTAATAAGGAAGACTTACCGCTTGAAGCTTGTCAGATACCGACGGAAATATACCAGGATCCTGAGGCTTTGGATAATGACGAAATTAGACTAATGGAATTTCCATCTGGAAATAAGAGATTTATTCCTACTAATCCAGTACGTTTTTCGTCTCAAGGCAAGCCTACGCTAACTCCTTCTCGTGCTCAAGGATCTGATACACGCGAAGTACTCAAAGATGAGTTAGGCTACAGCGATGAAAAAATAAGTGAGATGTTTGCCAGTGGTGCTGCCAGTGGCCTGCGTCATATAGGAGACCCAATTAAATAGGTATTAAAATGACATTACTTTATACACAAGCACAAAAAGAATATATTCATTTAGCACAAGAATTTGGTAATCGGTATCTAACCCCTGAAATTATTAAGAAATACGATTTAAAAGGTGATTGTCCTTCCAGCTTGTTTGAGCCTGCAATTAAAATTGGCCTTCATATGCTTGAGATACCTCGAGAATATGGTGGTGCTGGCCTTTCTTATGAAGATTCTGCCCTCGTTTTTGAAAAACTGGCGGAATATGATGCAGGTTATGCACTTACTTTAATTACCTCATTTGTTGCACTGCGGTGCGTAATGCTAGCTGGTACTGAAGAACAAGCACAAAGATTTGCCGATGTGATCAGACCGGGACGTTTTGCTGCCTTTACAATGTCAGAAGCAGATGCAGGTTCTGACGCAGGTTCTGTGAAAGCAACAGCTGTTCGACAAGGCAATGAATATATTTTAAACGGAAATAAAGCTTTTGCTACTAATGGTGGAATTGCAGATATTTTTATTGGAATTTTTAGAACTTCTAATAATGGTAATCATGGCTTATCTGCTTTCATGATTGATAAAAATACGCCAGGTATTTGGGTAGGAAGGCATGAAGATAAAATGGGACTGCGTTTATCAAATACAGTACCGTTAGGATTTAAAAATGTACACGTGCCAGCCGAAAATCTGATTGGCCAAGAAGGAAGAGGGATTAATATTGCGTTAAACAGCCTTAACCTTTCACGTGCGTATGTTTCTACTTTGACCGTTGGTGTTATGCAACGGGCACTTAATGAAGCTGCCAAGTATGCCAATCAGCGTGAACAATTTAATCAACCAATTTCTCAATTTGAATCTGTGCAAAATATGCTTGCTAATATGGCAACGGCAGTTGAAACAGCGCGCTTATTAGTTAACAACACAATGAAAATGATGGATAAAGATTTGTCTGTACGTCAAGAAGGTGCAATGACCAAGCTTTATGTTACTGATGTAGCACAAAAAGTAACTTCTGATGCAGTCCAGATTCTTGGTGGTTATGGCTATACCCGAGCTTATCCGGTTGAAAAGCTAATGCGTGATGTCAAAGGATTTCAAATTCTGGAAGGAACTAATGAAATTCAGAGAATGACAATTGCACGTGAAGTTAGCAAAAAATATCAGGACTAGGAGGGTACTATAATGAAAATCGCATTAATTGCTAAGGCTGAGGCAGATAATCCTAAAACTTATACTTCTCATAAGAACAAAGTAACTTATCATCCAGAAAATTTATTTCTGAGTGAGGAAGACAAAAGTGCCCTAGAATTTGCCCTGCAATTAACAGAGTTAAAAAAAGGTACTATTGATGTCTTTACGTTTGAGCAAAATGAAGCAGCTGAACGGATTTTGCATGAAGCACTGGCTATGGGAGCAACAACAGCTACTAAAGTTTCAGCGGGTAATATCAATGATCCTTTACTGCAAAATCAAATTGCAAGTGAATTTGTCCATTACTTAAAAGAAAATAATGAAAATTACGACTTGATTTTAACAGGAAAAACAACATCTTCAGCTTTTTCAGCTGCTATTGCTGCAAGACTGGGAATATCATTTTATGACTATGTTTCTATGATTGATACTTCCCTCAATTATGAAATGAAACTTGAAAAAGGCAAAATTACCGGGCAATGTGTCTTACCAGCTGTAATTGCCACGTTAGATTCAATCAATGTGCCGCGCCTTGCTAGTTTTACGTCGTTAAGTACAGCAATTAATTCAAGTATTAATAACGTAAGTTTTAAAACTAGTGATGAAGGCGTTACAAGTGAAATTGTAGCTAAACCAGTTAAAAATGAGAAAACTATTTTCAATCTGGATCAAGATCCTAAAGCTACGCAAAAACTGGTTGAAATACTTAAGCAAAACGGGATGTTGAGGTAGAAAAATGGTACCAATTTATTATATTCAATTAGAAGATAAGAATATTGATGAAGGTCATAACAGTAATAACTTAGCAGGTCTTGCCAGCAATTTCGAAGGTAAAAAAGAAGTACTGGTTTTCAGTAATCATGCTAGTGAAATTAAGGATAAATATGCTTCTTCAGGAGTCAAGACTACCATATACCAAAATGAAAACTTTAGTGTGACAAACTTGCCAGCTGTGACTAATGCTCTTGAGAAAATTTTTTTCGATAAAGCAAATAGTTTAATAGTATTTGATAAGAGCAATTTAGGTAATAGTCTTGGCGGTCAATTAGCTGCCGTACTAAATGTCCCATTTATTTATAATGCCAAAGATATTTGCTGTGATCAAGATCATATAATAGTTAACCAGGATATCGGCAAAACACAGGCCTTAAGAAAAATCACACTGAATGATAAGGAGATAATATCGCTTTCTTGTAATGGGGTCTTGAGCCATAGTAAGAATGAAGTTGACATAATTGACTGGGAATGTGCAGAAACTAATGTAGCCGCATATGTACCAGAAGCTAACTCTAGCAATGATTTGGCTTATGCAAAGGTGATCGTAGCCGGAGGCAAAGGCCTGGGTTCCCCAGATAAATTTAAACCGTTAGCTACTTTAGCCCAAAAATTAAATGCTAGCGTGGGGGCAACTAAGGCAGTTACAGATCAAGGCTGGATTGATAAAAACCGCATGATTGGAATATCGAATTTGTCTGTTGCACCAGATGTTTACTATGCTTTTGGCATTTCGGGAGCAGTCCAGCACACTGCGGGTATGACTAAATCAAAATGTGTCATTGCTATCAATACTGATGAAGCAGCACCAATTTTTAAATTAGCAAATTACGGTATTGTTGGGGATGCTAACCAAGTAATAAAGCAATTAAATGAGCTTTTGTAAGGTATAAAAAATGACTTCTATTAAAAAGGTGCAAACCTTAAATGATTTATGGCAGGAGCGTTTAAAGCAAAGTGCTCAAAGTACTTTTGTCACTGAAGATGGTCGTAAATACAGTTATCAAGAAATAGATTTTTTAGCCAATAAGCAGATGGAGTTGCTTCGGAATAATGGCATCAAGAAAGGTGATTTAATTGCAATTCAGTTCGAACTGGATCTAGCAAATATTGTAACGATTATTGCATGTATCAAAATGGGAGTGGTTATTAATCCACTAAACCCGCATTTTGATATTGATGAGATTAATAGCATGATTAATAGGTTTAAGCCATATGCTATCATTTCGCAAAAATCTGTGCGTGGTCGTGACACTATTAGTAATATTGCTAATTTGGATAATTATCAGACTAAAAAAATCGCGGACCTAGTATTCTTTACCAGAAAAAAGCATTTACCATCTGAATTTATTGGAGGTGACGGATCAGATACTCCTGCACTGGTTCTCAATACTTCGGGTACTAGTGGACTTTATAAAGGTGTAGTTTTAACTAATAAAAATATTATTAGTGCAGAAAGTGCATATAATGATGCTTTTGGCATCACTAAAAATGATATGACTTTAATTCTTTCGGGGATGTATCATGCAATTGGATTTCATCATGGCTTAATTTCAACGATTATGGCAGGAAGTCACTTGGCAATAATTAAACATTATAATATTGAACAAGTGGCAAAAATGCTTGAAGAAGAACCAATTACATATATTGATAGTTTGCCTACAATTATGTATGATCTGCTATTTAAAGTTCAAAATTTGGGTAAGCTGCGGATGCTCATTTGTGGTGGTGACAAAATTAAAGAAAGTATTTTAGTTCAGGCTAAAAAAAGAAATATTCCCCTTTACAACTGTTATGGTCTGACAGAAGCAGTTCCATTTAGTTATACTCCTCAAGATTATTATTTAAGTAAAGGTGCAATGACCACGGCAGTCAAGCCAATGGCCAATATTAAAGTTAGACTTGTGAAGAACAAAAATATAATTACAGATAGCAACAAACAAGGACAAATTGAAGTTTCTGGACCAATCATTTTTAAATGTTATCTGGATGATCCTGAAAAAACAGCTAAAGCATTTGACGGTGACTGGTTTGTTACTGGAGATGTTGGCCATTATAATGAAGATAACTTTTTGGAAATAGATGGACGCAATAGCGATAAAATTATTCGTGGTGGTGAAAATATTTCCGCTCATATGGTTGAAGACAAGATCAAAGGTTGCCAAAATATTGAGGAAGTAGCCGTTTTAGGAGTCCCAGACGTCCGTTTAGGGCAGAGAATTGGTGCCTTTATTGTTCTAAATCATGGTCAAAAAGTATTAACCAAAGCTGAGTTGATTTCAGAATTAGAAAAGCAGCACGTTGATAAGAAATTATGGCCTGAAAAGTTATGGGTTGTTGATTCATTACCAAAAACGTCAAATGGCAAAATAAAAAAGTATCTTTTAAAAAATTGGCTGGAAGGTAAAAAAGTAAATGAAGAATAAATTTTTTAAACGTCAAATGGCAGATTATTTTGTAACTCCAAGGATGCTTAACCATATGGAAATTACTCATGGTGGTACGCTCTTGGATAATGCAGACTCGGCAATGGGCTTGTTTGCAAATTCATATTGTCATACACGTACGTTAACTGGTCGAATAGATAAATTTATTTTTCACAAAAAAAGTTATGCCGGTGATCATATTTGCTTTTGCGTAACTTTATTAAAAACGACAGCAAAGACAATGACTATTTATGCGGAAGTGAATAGAATTTCTCTTGATAATTCAAGTTCGGAATTAATCGGTGAAGCGGTATTTACCTATGTTGCAGTTAATGCAAACTTGGAACCGATCTCAGGTTCTATTGAGCAGTACCGTGTTACTGATGCAGAAGAAAAAGAATATATTGAGTCAGTCAAAAAGAGATTTGGCATTAAATAGAGTTGCTTTGAGTTAAGGTCCTGGATTAATTCGTTTATTAGTAAAACTATTACTTTTAACTATTTAAGTATTAAATATTTTAATAGATGATAGATTGATGTGTAGGGGCTAATTACCCATAAAACACTAAAATCAAGACTCTAACTTTTTTATAAAGCAAGAAAGTACTGATATACCAATGCTTGTAATTATAGTTATTATTTATAATTGGATAATCATAAATAATTATTAATATTTATTTTAATAAGATATATTTATTTATGAAATTATTAGCAAATCTTAATTTTGAAAGGTAAAGCTATGAAAAAAGAAAAAAGTTATGTTGGCGTTGCTGCCTCTGTGTACATCCATTTTGCGGTTGTAGGAGCAGCTACCTTATTTATTAGTCAGTATAGAGAAATTCTGGCACATTCCTGGAATGCCAGTGCGACCCAAGTTTCACTGGTAATTGCAATGGTAGGCTTGGGTAGAATTATTACAATTTTATTTGCTGGCGCTATTTCAGATAAGATTGGTCGTAAAAGGACTTTGTTAATTGCATTGCTAAGTGACGCAATTTTCCTTCTTGGCGCTGTTTTTGCTAACAATGTCTGGGTTGCCGGCTTAGCGGCAATGTTTTTCGGGGCAACTAATTCATTTGGTGATACAGCTGGTTATCCTGCGCTTGCAGATGCTTTTCCAGATAAAACTGCTACAATGAATTCATTTGTTAAAGCCGCAATGCAGGTAATGCAGATGCTGTTTCCTTTTTGTGTAAAACTAATTAAAAATCCAAAGATTACAGCGTTTATATTAGTCATTATCATTTTACTAGACGTTGTATACACAATGAAGACGGCCTTTGCTCCTCAAGCTGAAGCAAAAGAGACTACTGAAACAGTAGAAGAACCAGAAACCAGCGTAAGTAGTCAAAACCAACCTAAATTGGCTGTTGATGGTCTAATGATCATTGGGTTGGGCTTTACGCTTTGCTTCACATTTTATATTTTTTCACTCTATGCTCCTTACTATGGACAGTATGTTTTAAATGAATCTGCTGCTAATGCCAATCAGCTTGTATCGTGGTATTCAATTGCTTCCTTAATATCTGTGTTTGTGACATCAGCTTTAGTTACTAAGGTAAAGAGATTGAATTTAATAATGGTATATTCAGCTATTACTGCTCTTGGTCTGCTGTTTATGGTCTTAAAGCCATCCCTATTAGCTGGGGAAATAGGCGCATTAGCTGTTGGCTTCTTTACTGCAGGAGGAGTATGGCAAGTTGGACTTTCAGTTTTAACTTCTTATTTTCCCCAAAGTCACGGAAAGATTACATCATACTACAGTTTTGCACCAGCAGTAGTTTACTTCGTAGCACCACTTGTAGCTGCATTTGTGTTAAAGGCCAATGCTACAAGTACATTAATGGTATTTTGGATAACTACAGTGATAACGATTATTTCTGTAGTTCTGTGTGTTGTCTTAATTAGTCGTGGAAAAAATTTCAACATCAAAAATTAATATAAAGCAGAAGGTGGAGTTATGTCAGAAAAAATAATTAAAGCAACGGCAGAAGGAAGAAATGGTCAAATCGACTTTGATATCAAAGTTGAAAATAATCAAATTGCAGATATTAATGTAACAAAAACTGCAGAAACCCCAGGTATTTTTAACCAGGTGGTAGGTAAGTTAAAAAAGAATATTATTAATAATCAAAGTTTTGATGTCGATGCCATTTCTGGTGCCTCCATTATGACACAAGCCATGCTTGATTCTGGAAAGAAAGCCTTAAAAGCAAATGGTGTAAATATTATTTCTCAGCCTAGCGAGCAGTCACATCAAGATATAACTTATGATGTGGATGTAGCTGTA
Organism: Lactobacillus sp. VURO6/B1 (VP7); assembly: GCF_058139575.1. Classification (NCBI taxonomy): domain Bacteria; kingdom Bacillati; phylum Bacillota; class Bacilli; order Lactobacillales; family Lactobacillaceae; genus Lactobacillus; species Lactobacillus sp. VURO6/B1 (VP7). Next base: position 15,572 of record NZ_JBVOWJ010000008.1, read on the forward strand.
ATTGGTTCGGGTATGGCTGGCTTGATGGCAGCCTCTCGGGCACTATCAATGGGTAAAAATGTTCTTTTACTTGAAAAGAATGGCTATCTCGGTGGGGCTACAATTTTAAATGGGTCAAACGTAGTTGGCACTGGTTCAAAATTAGCAGCTGCTTTGTTTGGTAAGGAAGCAAAAAAAGATTCTTCGCGGCTCTTAGTTCAAGATATTACCCGTGAATGCCGGGGGACTAATTATCCTTTACTTTCAAATATACTGGCGCAAAATGTTGGTAAAGCAGTTGATTTCATTACTGAATTTGCAGACCTAACTTATCAAAAGGCTGAAACACAAACTATTGAGCATTCTGTTGATCGGCAAATTGAAATGCCAACTGAAAGTTCTTATGAATTGATAACTAAAGTGGCAAATGCGTTTACCAAAAAGGGTGGCAAAATTTTACTTGAAACTCGGGTGGAACAACTTAATAAAAATAAACGGGGCCAGCTTGTCTCATTAGTTGCTGAAAGTAAACATGAAACAGTTACCGTAAACTTTAAGTCCTTAGTTATGGCAGCTGGTGGCTGGGGCGCTCGTGATTACCGGCAGCATAAGACCAATATTCCTTATTACGGTCCAATGACTTCTACTGGTGATTATTTCGATTTTGCTAAAAATATGAATCTGGCTACACGCAATCTTGATTGGTATAAAGTTTACCCCCATGGTTTAGAAGTTGAACCTGGCATTGCCAAATTAACAACTTATTCAACAAAAGAAGCAACAGACATGGGTGCTATTTTTGTTAATACTAGTGGTAAGCGAATTGTAAATGAATCAGCTCCGTATACTCATTTTCGAGATGCTATTGCAGAACAAAAGGATAAAATTGCCTTTGTAGTGATGGATGAAAGAACATGGAGCAGATTCTATGAATTGCTGCTTAAATATGGTTTTAGCAAAGATGAAGTGCAAGGCTTCTTCGATCTTGACGGCAAGAAGAGTCCGATTTTAGTAAGCGGAGACTTGCAAACAGTGGCTCAAAAAGCTGGCATTGATTATGAAAACCTGAAGAAAACTTTAACTGACTACGATAAATATGTCGCCTCAGGTAATGATCCTGAGTTTGATCGCCCTTCTCAGTTTATGCATAAATATGAAGGCGATACATATTTTGTGATTGAACAGAAATTACGCTTTTGTACTACTCTTGGTGGCTATGAAACTAACCGGCATATGCAGCTATTAGACGAAGATTTCGAAGCACTAGACAATTTCTATGCCGCCGGGGAGATTGTTGGTGGTGCTAATGGTCATGATTCAATGCCAAGTATGATGAATTCTTGGTCCTATGCTTCAGGTTTTGTGGCCGGAACTGAGGCTGCTGATAATGCTAACTACCAAAAACTGGCAAAGACTGCATCTGATTCAACTGATGCAGTGTCCGGTGCTTCTAAAAGTTAACGTTGATTAATTATTTTATTTTTAAATTTAATAAAGGAGAAAAATGATGGCTAATAAAATTACTGGTGTTAATGGTCCGATTACTGGCTGGCTAGATGGTCATACCTACTTAATTGGCTTAATGGCATATCCTATTCGGCATTCAATGTCACCTACAATGCACAACAATGCCTTTGCTAAGTTGGGCTTGAATTATACTTATCTCTGTTTTGAAATTGGCAATGATAAACTAAAAGGTGCAGTTGACGCTATCCGCACTTTAGATATGCGTGGCTCAAACGTTTCGATGCCCAATAAAAAAGAGGTAATCCAGTACCTTGATAAATTATCGCCAGCTTCTGAAATGTGTGATGCGGTTAATACTATTGTGAACGATCATGGTGTTTTGACTGGCTACACTACTGACGGCATTGGCTTTGTCCAATCGCTTAAGGATGAAGGCATTGACATTAAAGGCAAAGTGATGACTTTGACTGGTGCCGGCGGTGCCGCAACCCCAATAGCTGTTCAATCGGCTTTAGATGGTGCTAAAGAAATCAGAATTTTTAATATTAAAGATGACAAGTGGGCTCAGGCTGAAAAGAACGTCAAAACTATTCAAGAAAAAACTGATTGCCAGGTTTCTTTAACTGAGCTGACTGATCAGGAAGCATTTAAGCAATCAATTGCAGAAAGCGATATTTATTGTGATGCGACCAGCGTTGGTATGAAGCCGCTTGAAGATAAGACGCTAGTTTCAGATCCTTCCTGGTTCCATGAAGATATGGTGGTGTTTGACACAGTTTATGCTCCTAGAACTACCAAATTAATGAAAGTGGCTCAAAAAGCAGGAGTCAAGCATGTTTTTGATGGCATTGGCATGATGATTGATCAGGGGGCGGCCTCATTCAAATTATGGACAGGTAAAGATATGCCAACTGATTATATCCGTGAAATTATGTTTTCAGATGATAATAATTAGTTGAGGTATTGAATAATGGCTACTGTCAAGATTAGAAATATTGTTTTAGGTGCAGGTCTACCTAAAATTGCTGTGCCTAATGTCGGTTCAACTGAAAAAGAGATTATGGATTCAGCTAAGAAGATTAAGGCTGCTAAACCGGATTTAATGGAATGGCGCATTGATTATTATGCTGCAGGGATTAAGGATTTTAATACACTAAATACTACTGCCAAAAAATTGCGCCGAGAAGTGGACGAGTTACCAGTTTTAGTTACCTTTCGCACTAAAAATGAAGGTGGAGTTTGTCAACTTGATGAGGATCAGTATTTAAATTTAGTAGAATATGTAGTTACTAACAGGCTCGGTGATGCTGTTGATATTGAACTTTTTCATGATGAAAAAAGAATAAAGTCTTTGGTGACTTTAGCTCATAATTATAATGTTGTTGTAATCATGAGTAACCATGACTTTGAAAAGGTGCCAGCTAAAGATGTAATTGAATTTCGTTTACGAAAAATGGCACAACTTGGTGCTGATGTGCCAAAGTTAGCTTGCATGCCTCACAGTGCCTCTGACGTTTTAACTCTTTTAACAGCAACGACAGAAATGAACAAAGAGATTGCTAATCCCCTGATTACTATGGCCATGGGCGATATCGGTAAAGTCACTAGAGTAGCAGGCCAGGTTTTCGGCTCAAGTCTGTCCTTTGGCGCTGTTGGTCAAACTTCTGCACCTGGTCAGTTATCAATTGAGGATCTGCGTAATGCGGAAAACTACTTGGCAATACAGTAAATTTTATTAAGATAATAGATATTTTGAGTTAGCTTTAAGTATTAAGGCTAACTCTTTTTTGATGAAATCAAATTTATACGAAAAATACGTGTTAAACTTTTAATGACAACACTATGTATTTCTAGGGTATGTTTAGTAATGGAGAAAAATATGACTGCAAACGAGAATATTGAATGGTTTAAAAATGCTAAATACGGCATGATGATTCACTGGGGTTTATATTCACTTCTTGCTGGTGAGTATGAAGGAAAATCTGCAAGCAATTACGCTGAATGGATTCAGTCTAAATTGCAAATACCTGTTGCAAAGTATCGCCAGCTTGCTACCGCTTTTAACCCAATATATTTTGATGCCGACAAAATCGTAGCATTTGCTAAAAAATGTGGTATGAAATATCTGGTAGTTACAACTAAACACCATGATGGCTTTGCAATGTACCATTCACAAGTGGATTCATATAATGTGTATGATGCAACACCATTTCAGCGGGATGTAATCGGTGAACTTGCAGCAGCTTGCCAAAAATTCGACTTAAAGCTGGGTCTTTATTATTCCCAAGACTTAGATTGGCATGAACCAAATGGGGGAGGCTACCTTTCAAATGATATTGAATCCTCTGGCACTACTTGGGACAATAGCTGGGACTTTCCTCAAAAAAATAAGAATTATAATCAATGCTTTACAGACAAAATTCTGTCCCAGATTAAAGAAATAATGAGTAATTATGGGGAGATAGCTGTTGCCTGGTTTGATGTACCGATGACATTAACTGCAAGCCAGAGTCAGGAAATTTATGAGACAGTGAAAAAATTGCAGCCAAATTGCCTAATAAATTCACGTCTTGGTAACGGCAAATATGATTATGTTTCCCTGGGCGATAATGAAATTCCAAGTGAAAAAGAAAAGGTAACTAAAAATAATAATTTTAACTCACTCAATGGCCTTAAACCTTCACCATATGGGTTATATGAGTCAGCCGGTACCACCAATGACTCATGGGGCTTTTCTTACCGCGATCAAAATTGGAAATCTCCTGCAACTATTTATCACAACCGCAAATATTTAAATAGCTTAGGAATAAATTATTTATTAAATATTGGGCTTGATGGTTTAGGAAGGATTCCCTTGCCCGCACAGCAAAGTATTGCAGCTGCAGCGAAATTGGCTGAGAAATAATAAAAATTCAATAATTCATCATTGATTTTTTGGCTTTTACTAAATAGAAATTGGAATATTGTGGTTTAACACTACAAAAGAGGCGCATCGTAAATGGATGCGCCTTAATTAATGAAAGTAATTTTGGATTTTTTTAATGAGGTCTTCTTTGGTACTTAATATAAGTCCGATATAAATTATTTTCTCTTTTTCATCTACACGGTAGAAGATATATTCATATTTATCAATTAGAACATAATAACCATTAAGTAATTCAGAAAACTTAGCTACTTTAATGCCCAGATATAGAAATGACTTTAAATTATCCAGTTTTTCTTCTTCCCTAGCCAAAACTTCTTTTTTACTTTTTCACCAAACTTAGCCAATAAGTAGGTTTTAGGTTTTCAAAATATTCTTTAGAAGGGCTAGATAATTTTAATGAGAACATTAGCTGAATAGTTTTCCTTTAATTTCATCAAAATTATAATGCTTTGACTTTTCAGCTTTTTTCAGCTTAGTTACCAGCTCAAGAGCAGTAGTAAATTCATCATAGTCCCCAATATCTATGAGAGCAAATTTGCCATAGCCGTTTTTGGTAAGAAAAACTGGATTATCTTTTTTAACTTTGTCAAAGACTTTATTGTAATTTCTTAACTCTGAAACAGGTCGAATTTGTAACATGAGCATCACTTCCTTTGACAAATATCGTACATTATTTTTATAAAAATTTACAGCATAAACAATAATGTTGTTTTTTAATTTCTTACTACTTTATGGTAGAAACACTAACTAGTTTTTAGGGTATAGGATTTTGTAATTTGTATAATATTGAAATATAGAACGCTCTTAGATATACTTCGGAGTTTTTTTATGCTTGAAATTTACTACGATATTGTTTAGGGGATAATTGCGTATATTTTTTGAACGTTTTAGAAAAATAGCTTTGACTGGTAAAACCTAATGAATTAGCAATATCAGATAAGTTCTTTTTTGAAAAAATAATCTGATTTTGTGCTTCAGTGATTCTTAATTCGTTTATATATTGAACAATGGTTTTACCAGTTTCTTTTTTAAAAGTCGCACATAAATAATTTTTGGAATAATTTAATTGTAGGGCCAAGTCCGTTAAGTTGGTTCTGGAATTTAAATGATGGTATACAAAATCTTGAATGCTGTATATTAGCTTAAAGTGCGGATAGCCTTGGTTAATTCTAATATGTTTGATAAAAAGTTTTCCTATATCAAGCATTATTTCATAATGATTTCCAATTGTACTTAAAGCCTCTACTTTTTGAATACATAAGTCACTTAAGTCATATGCGGCTTCAGGGCGCATCCCTCCTTGAATTGCAGCTCTGGTAAATAGAGTTATTGATACTATCAATAAGTCTTTCTTTTCCCGTAAATCATTACCTTTAATCATTTTTCCAGGTGATCCGCTCGGAATAAAAGTTTTTAATTGTCTTTCAAATAAAGCAGGATTGCCCAGTTTAATAGCATTCATCATTGACTGCTCTTTTAAATAGTTTCCATGATCAGTATTAATTTCATTTTGCACTATTTTATTGTTTTTATTGCTACTAAGATACGCATGTTTCAAGATGCTTATTGGCTGGTTAATAATAGGCCTCTTCTGATAAATACTGAAATAAAGTATGGTACTATACTCGATCAATAATTCGATATTTACTTCCGTGAAGTTAGAAGTAGGTGTTTTCATGTTGTTTAAGTTGTGAGAACTAGACCAAAGCACAATTATATTGTTTTGGGGATTATCCAGATAAATGACGCTGAAGCTGTCCTGCTCTTGTGTAACATATAAATAAATAGTATTTGTTTGACCTAACGGATTAATGCGATTCAAATATAACATCGGAACAACTGGGGTCAAACTATTTTGAAATTTTTTAATGATATGCTTTTTGCTGTCAAATAAGAGTATTGGCAGTTTAAAAGCAGAACTAAAATGCTTTAATATGTACTTTAAATCATCCATTTTTTGAAAGCGCCTTCTTTAATAATAATATAATACAAAAAATATTAATATTGAGCAAATATTTATGTAAAATTTTGACTATAGTTATTGCAGAATCTAAGTGCACTAGGATTGATCAGAATTAATATTTATTGGAAGGTGAAGATATTGAGTAAAACAAGAAAAATAATGTTGATTATTGCATTATTGTTTTTAAATATTGTTGAACAAGCAGCTAGTGTTATTACTGCTACCATACCAGGTATGGCGAAGACTTTTAGTAATGTTTCTCTAACAAACGTAGAAATGTTAACGACTATTGTCTCAATGTTTGTGACAGTATTTGTACTAGTCAGTGGCGTAATTGTTAAAAAAATAGGTCAGAAGCAAACAGCTCTGTTAGGGATGGTAATAGCAGCTGTGAGCTCAATTGTTCCTGCTTTTTCTAATTCATACATGGTAGTTTTAATTTCTCGTGCAGTTTTGGGTATAGGTATTGGTTTAGCTAACCCTTTAGCAATTAGTTTAATCGGGACCTTTTTCAAAGGTGATGAACGAGCAAAATTAATGGGCTGGCGTTCAGCCATTGCCGGTGTCGGTACCTCACTTATGACTTATTTTGCTGGACAATTGTTAAAAATTAGTTGGCATGCTTCGTATTTAGTTTATTTATTATTTATTCCAGCCGTTATTCTGTTTGTCATTTTCGTACCTGTTCCTGAAAAGGAAGGTTACATAGATGAAAAAAGTAATACTGAAACAGATGGTAAGAAATCAGGTCAAAGTCAAACAGGGAAAGGACTACTTATTACTTTAATGTTCCTCATGTTTATGGCAATGGTTTGCTTTATGATTCTTTCAGTCAAATTACCAACTTTTCTAGTTCAAAACAAAATTGGTACTGCTCCTCAAGCAGCAACAGCTTGGAGTATCCATAATTTAGCCGGATTATTAGGTGGAATGTGTTTTGGTTATTTATACAAACATTTAAGGCAATATTTATTACCAGCCGGTTTAGCATTAGTAGGACTGGGTTTCATAATGATTGGTTTTACTAAGGTAATGGGTGTAATTTATTTGTTAAATATTTTAACTGGTTTTGCTGCTTCTAATGTAACTCCGTATATTTTTAACCGTATAAGTGAAGTTGCTTTACCACAAAATGCGCCATTTTATACATCCTTAGCTTTAGTTGGATCTAATTTTGGCTCATTCATTTCGCCATATGCCGGTAGTTTCATTGGTAAAACTGGCAAGTTCGCTATTATTAACGCTGGAATAATATTAGTTATTTTGGCAGTAATTACATTAGTAGCAGCTTTTAGAAAAGTAAGAACTGCAAATTAAGTATAAGGAGGTAATTTCATGCATTTTCAAACAGGTAAAAAAATAGATTTTGACAGAAATAACAAGTTTTTGGAAAAAGCTAAAGATGCACAAAAACCTTTGTTAACAGAAACAGTGGTGCCGCAAAAACTGGTAACCGTTACTAAGGGCAAGGGAATAGACGATATAACTATTAAAGCTTCAAATCAAAAGTTGAAGAATCTTAGTCATATTAAATTGGGTAAAGGCGATTCTATTATTCTAGATTTAGGCAATCATCATGTGGGCTATTTCAGTATTGAAATTTCTTCTGTGGGTTCGCCAATGGATGCACCTTTATTTTTACACTTGGTTTTTGCTGAACAACCAGTTGAGTTTGTAAAAATAACAGAGCCATATGATGGTGCACTCAGTAGGTCTTGGCTTCAAGAAGACTACGTTCATGTTGACCAACTCCCTACAGTTTTAAAATTAAATAGAAGATATTCATGCAGGTACATCAAACTAGAAGTAATCGATACTTCGCCTAAATGGAAAGTTGTATTCCATAATCCCACTTTTGAAGCTAAGAGTGCAGTTTCGTTGGCTAATGTAGCAACTTTTAAAACAGATGATGATCAATTAAATAAAATTATTGCAGTAAGTGCAAAAACTTTGCAGGACTGTATGCAAGATGTTTTTGAAGATGGCCCAAAAAGAGATCGAAGACTATGGCTAGGTGATTTGCGCCTGCAGGCATTAGCAAATTACGCTTCCTTTAATGATCAGAACTTAGTAAAGCGGTGTTTATATTTATTTGGAGCTTTGCCGACCACTAGTGGCAGAATTACCAGTAATTTATTTACAGGTTCAGAACCTATTCCTGATGATACTTTCTTATATGATTATGGTTTATTTTTCATTTCAACTTTGTATGATTATTATCAACAATACCATGACAAAGAAACTGTAAAAGATTTGTTTCTTCCAGCTAAACGCGAATTGGCACAAGCACTGCTTTATTTAAATGAGCAAAATTTAGTTGAGCTAAAATCAGATTGGCCAATATATGTTGATTCTGGCAATAACTTTGATAAATCAACTTGTGCAACTGCTATTTTAATTTATGCACTTAAGCAGTTCATTTCTTTGGGCCAGGTTGTTAATGAAGATATGACAGATTATACTAATAAACTACAAGATATCGTAGAAGCTGCTCTTAATAATTTATATGATAAAAAAACTGGCTTTTTTGTTAGTGGAAAAAACAAAGAAATTAACGTAGCAAGCCAAGTTTGGATGGTGTTAGCCCACATTTTAACAGATGAAGAAAACCAGCAACTTATGGCTGCAAGTATGAAAAAGTTTTATCCGTTTAAAGATATTACTACACCATATATGTATCATCATATTGCCGCAGCGCTTTTTGAATCGGGTAATAATGAGCTGGCTATAAAATTAATTAAAAAATATTGGGGTAGCATGCTTGACTTAGGTGCTGATACTTTTTGGGAAGCCTTTAAGCCAGATGATCTAGACTTTTCACCATATAATAATTTAGCAATAAATAGTTATTGTCATGCGTGGAGTTGCACACCAATTTACTTGTTAAAGAAGTATTATAAGTAAGATAAAAGATGGGAAAGAAATATGTGTAAATATCTTAGTATAGATATAGGCGGCACGAATATTAAATTTGGCTTATTTGATAAGTCAGGAAACTTAATAACAAAAGATTATACTAGTACACCTAATAATATTTCTGATTTTGTCAAAACGATTGATAAGATCGTAAAAAAATATTTGGTTAATATAAAAGGAATTGCCGTCAGTGTCCCAGGTAAAGTTGATTCTAAAACTGGAATTGTATATCACGGGGGCTCGCTACACTATCTTGATCAATTTAATTTTAAACACATATTAGGAAATAAATATCATGTTCCAGTTGAAGTAGAAAACGATGGTAGAGCTGCAACTTTAGCTGAAATATGGCGCGGTAGTATGCATAATATTGCTAATGGTGCAGTAATTATTCTAGGCACTGGCGTAGGTGGCGGAATAATAGTAAATGGTAAAATTTTGCGTGGCTTTCATGATCAGGCTGGAGAAATTAGTTTTATCACTTTAGGAAGAACTATTGACCAAAATAATATTGTCGGTAAGTTATGTTCTGCTTTAAATATGATTGAAAAATGTGCAAAACATAAAAATTTATCCAATATTGATGATGGTAAAAAAGTTTTTGAGGTTATCAATAACGAGGATCCAGCGATTTGGACAATATTTAAAGACTATTGTGCTGCAATTGCGACTACCATCTTAAATATACATAGTGTGATTGATATTCAAAGAGTAGCAATTGGTGGCGGTATTAGTAATCAGCCAGTTTTGCTTAGGCAAATAAAAGTGGAATTATTCACTGCTGTTGAAAAATCTCCTAAAATCGCTAAAAACATCGAACTGCCGGAAATAGTAACTACTACTTTTTTGAGCGATGCTAACTTATATGGAGGATTATATAATTTTTTGAATCAACAAACGGAGTATAAAGATAATGAATTATAACAACTTTCCTGAAAATTTTCTTTGGGGCGGTGCTACTGCAGCATCTCAGATTGAAGGTGCATATTTAGAGGATGGCAGAAAGCCTTCAACGGTTGATGCAATGCCTGGAGGAAAAGATAGATTAAAAATAGTTAATCGTAACGATTTTAACTGGCAAATAGATGAAAAGAAGTATCAATATCCCAATCATTTTGGTATTGACCATTATCACAGATATCAAGAAGACATTCGTCTATTTAAAGAAATGGGCTTTAGATGTTACCGTTTTTCTATTTCATGGAGTCGCGTTTTTCCTAATGGTGATGAAGAAAAACCTAATAAAGCAGGGTTGCAGTTCTATGATAATTTAATAGATGAATGTTTAAAATATCAGATTGAGCCGGTTATTACACTTTCTCATTATGAGGTTCCTTTAAACTTAATTAAGAAGCTAAATAGCTGGGCAAACAAAAAGATGATTGACTATTTTGTCAAGTTTGCACAGGTGATTTTGTCCAGGTACGCAAATAAGGTAAAGTATTTTATTACATTTAATGAAATTAATTCTGCATTGCATTTTCCAGTTCTTTCTCAGGCTTTAATACCTCGTACTGGGTCTAAAAACTTTAAGAATGTTTTTCAAGCATGGCATAATCAATTTGTAGCAAGTGCCAGAATAGTTAAGTTTGCACACCAATTGGCTCCAGAAATTAAAATGGGCTGCATGATTCTTTCTACCGCTAATTATTCTTATGACTGCAATCCAGAAAATCAGCTGGCAACTTTACACAGAGAGCAAGACTTTAATTTCTTTTGTTCAGATGTTCAGGTAAGAGGGTATTATCCTAGTTATACGCACAGGTTTTTACAGGATTATGGTTTGACAGAGAAAAGTATTGACTGGACAAAAGCTGAATTTAAAGAAATTGCTGAGGGAACTGTTGATTTTATTTCTTTAAGCTACTACCAGTCTAATACTATTGATAAGATTAACAAGCGAGAAATTGTGCCAGGAAATCTAACTCAAAGTGTTAAAAACCCGTTTTTAACTGTTACTCAATGGGGCTGGCAAATAGATCCAATAGGCTTGCGCGTAATTTTAGACAAATTATATGACCGGTACCAAAAACCGCTCTTTATCGTTGAAAATGGTGTCGGAGCTAAAGATAAAGTAACTGCCCAAAATAAAATTTATGACGATTACAGAATCGATTATCTCAAAAAGCATATTGAAGCAATTAGTGGTGCTATTTATGACGGTGCTCAAGTAATTGGTTATACCCCTTGGGGCTGTATTGATCTAGTGAGCTCATCAACAGGAGAAATGAGTAAACGATATGGACTTATTTATGTTGATCTGCATGATGATGGCAGTGGTTCATGCAAAAGATTAAAAAAGAAATCATTTTATTGGTATAAGAGGGTGATACAAAGTAATGGCAATAATTTATCAGAAAAAGACTTAAATTATTAATCATAATAAAACAGGCATATCGTCACATTGATATGCCTGTTTTATTATTTTATTATCTAATTAATCTTCGTAGGTACCGACTTTTTTCAGGTTGCCTAAGACACTTTCACCATGAGGTGATTGTCCTATTGCAACAGTCAGGTCACGACCAGCTAAATTGCCATGGTGTTCGCCATCAGTCCAGTGTGGATTGCCAGTGACATCATAAACAACACCTTTAATAGCAACATAAGCTGGATTACCATTTTTACCATCATATTTTGCTAAAGATTCTTTTGTAAACTTCTCCATTGGAAAATATCCCCTTTCCAAATACACTTACTTATTGTCACCTATATTATAGCTCAAAGAATCAACAAGTCTAACTTTTACTTTGATTTTTTTTGATAGTTAAAACGCCACCCAGCAATATCCCAGGGGGTAAAAGCTGGATCCAACATACGCTGGTAAGCCTTTTCATAGGCTGCTACTTTTTGCTGGTAATCGCGTTTCATCATCTGCTTAGAATTTTCATTGGCGTTCAGTTTAACATCAGGGAAAATAGGCGGCAAAACGTGAACTACATATTTAGTTTGGTAAAAATCAGGGTGGTCTTTTTCTAATTTGTCAGTTGTTTGAATTTCAATAAAAGTTGAAATAACCGGCACATTTTGCTTGGCAGCAAAGTAATAGGCGCCTCGTTTTAATTCGCGGGGCTTGCGGTAATTCCACCACATTTCCTGTTCAGGATAAATTAAAACCCAGCTATTTTTCTCTAACGCATCATGCAGGTGACGTGGAAATTCATTACCGACATAGCTAGGGGTTTCTATTAAAGGAATTGTGCCCACATAGTTCATTAGGTAGCACAATATTCCGGGTAGTTTTAAGTTGGTGTCCTCAATAGCAATAGTTAGGGAATGGTGGGTTTTGTTTGCTAAATGCTTAATGGGTAAAGAGTCAATTTGGTTAAAATGATTAGCAGTAATAATCGCTCCGCCTTGTGGCAAATTAGCCAAATTTTCCAGTCCGGTAAATGTAGTGGAAGATGTAAGAACGTGCATCAAAGAATTGAAAATTAAATGACCAATTCGATTATTAAATTTTCCCTTAATAGTTTTTTGCTCTCGCCAAAAAGCATTAACAAGTTCTTTGCTTTCATTTATAGAAAGAACAGGATCACCAACTTCAACTTTAGCATCCCATTTGCCCTTATTAACTGCTTCTTTAATATTTTGAATTACTTGTTCACGATTGTCGCCTATAATCATAAACTGACAGGTCCTTGTTTTTTCACATTAGCCCAGTTGTGTGGGTCATTAATAGTTTTATCTTCTTTAGCCAGCATATGATCTAATTTATGCCGGTCTTCAGCGCGTTGCTTATCAGTGTATGTATTTAGTTCAGTCAACAGATCATTATAAAACTTAGTTTCCTTTGCGCTCTTCCAGAAATATTCTTCATATTGAACGTTTTTAAAATGCCAGGGTTTAAAGAAAAGATTGTAATGAATCAAGCTGGGATTAGTTAAAGGCTCTGTATTATCATTTGGCATGGCATCCCATTTAGGATCTAAATGTAAAATTCTTTTATCGCCAATTTCGTTTAAATAATCTTGATCTGGAGCAATACAGTCAAAATGATATTTACTGAGTAAACGCATGAAATGATCAATAAAATTCTCATCGCGAAAAGCTTTACAGTTTAAAACCAGCATGCCGGAATTAATGTATTTTTTAGGATCAAGAACTAATACTTCTTTAATATAGGCAACCATTTTTGTTACAAATTGAATGGAGGAATCAGTACAAGCTGCAAAGAGATTATTGCCAAGTTCTGTATCATACAATTTACCAATATCATCATTTACGATTGTGTCACTGTCGATATAAATTGCCTTATCATATTGGGGAAACAGATCAGGAATAAATAAGCGGTAAAAAATGGACATTGTAAAGAAATCAGCTCGTAAATAGTTTTCCGTACGGTTTTGAATTGGTGCAACTATTTCATCGTTAATCTTAAAGAATTTAACGTGAACATTAGCAGAGCCTATTTCTAATAGATCTTGTTTGTGCTGCGGTGATAAGTCCTGACTTAAAAAATAGATAGTATAATCTTTATCATCAGCAGCATTTTTTACTAAAGAGTTCAGTGAAACTGCTGCGTATTTTGTAAAATCATCACTAATTGCATAAAAAACTGGAATTGTCATATATTTATTTTCTCCAAACATTATTTTTGTACTAAATTACCTTTCACATTGAGATAGTAATTCAGAATGTCATCATATTCGTGCAATTTTAGTACTGTATGTACCCGCTTAACATCCCAGGGCTTAACTGTCAAGGTATGAAACACGGGCCAAAAGCGGAAACTGGTAGTAAAATGCTGAATTACGGTGTCCGACTGTAATTTATACTGTTCATTATAACGACGCGGAGCAATTTTCTTATTTCTGGCATAACGGTTAATTGCAGTTTGATCAGGCATTAACACGGTTCTAGTCTGCAGAAGGTGCCTAATTCTAGCGAATAATTTTGTTTTTCTAATTTCTGGCAGGTTAAGTAACAAAACGCCGGAATTAATGTAATCAAAAACTTTATGCTCATGCAGATTGTGAAAAAAGAACCGTCCCCAGTAATCAAGAACGCCAGCGAATTCGTAATTAGTTAGATCTTGTTGGTAAAAGCTAACGAGGCTTCGCCTGACTATTACATCAGCGTCAAGGTATAGTATTTTATTTGGCAGCTGTGGTATTTCGTCAGCGAAGAGCCTGAGCATAGCGTAAGGAGTAAAATGGGTACTCATGTTAGCAATTAGCGGCTCTCTGACAAATAGCCCCGTGCAGTCCATTAATTTTAACGTATTATGCGGATTTTGCTTCAACAAAAGGCCTTTTAAATAGTCTGCTGCATGTTTGCTGAAAGGCTTAAATTTCTTGTGATAGCTTTGAGTGTACATTGTTAGAATGTAGATATGGAGTTCCTTTGCGCCACTATTTTTTATTAATGAAAGCGTAGCGATAAGAATGCCATCTTCTGCGTTATGATCACCACAAAAAAGAATATTCATTGAGAACTCCTTAATTTATTTTTTGATACATGCAATATTCGAAATCACTTGTTAAGGCTCGTTTTTGCATTGTCTGATAAACTTGCTGATGTAGTTTTTCTTGCGCCTGTTTTTTAGTGAGACATTTATCTGGGTAGAAGGGCCCATCTATGTAGACCGTTATTTGCGGTTTCTTACCCCACTTGGGCCTAGAGTAAGTTGTAGTCATAGTAAAGCTGGCAGAGTCAAGTGCAACAGGGAAATGCATGCTGTTCACTGGAAAAGGCCTGATTTTAGTGTAATAAGGCCAAACATGTGATTCAGGATAAATGACGACTACTTTTTTGGCTTTAATAACAGTAGTGATTGCTTTAATCAATTTTGCGGATTGTTCTATGTTTTCACCAACAGGAAGTCCAAAATATGGTAAAACCAGTTTTCCTAAAATAGGAATGCCCCAATTTGATTGTGCGGCAATAGCATAATAGTTTTTTGCAGGAACAATGCTGAGCGGCAGAACCACATCGCCAAAAGTTTGAGTATGATTACCATAGATAAAATACCCCTGATCGTTTGTAGCTTGCAACTTTTCCTTACCAATTATTCGTACTCTCAGGATTAAATTAATATAGACCATACTAATTAGATATCCTAAAGGGCGTACAAACTTGGACCAGATTTTCCCACTTAATGACTTCGGAAAAATAGCATAACTATTTGGTAAATGATAATCTTGGTTCAGGCTAACCACTAAATCATCTGTTAAATGATGATAGAAGAATTTTCGCTTGCCCATCGAACCCTTCTTTCAATAAAGTCAATAAGTAATTTTATCATGAATTGCTTAAGATTAAAAAGGTTGCTAAAAAGCTTGTCAAAATAGTATAAACCACTATTTAATCTATCAAAATATATAGAAATAAAAAATTATTTTTCGTAATTTTAAGTAATTATATATAAAAAGAGCACACTAATCAAAGTGTACTCTATTATCTGCCAAAAAGCAGTGTAAAAATGAACTTTTATTAAAATAACCCAATCAAACAGCCGATAGTTACAATTACAACCATAATGATAATTACTTTAGTAGCTGTCATTTGTTTACTGGAAACAAGCCACCAGCCTAAAATAACCATAGCTAGTGGTAAGAGTCCAGGAAAGATACCGTCTAGAACTGTTTGTAAAGGTTGCGATTTGCCTCCTAAAGGAATTTTAGCTACAGTTTTAAGAACAATTGTATTTGCTGCCAAAGCTCCCACAACCATTACGCCTAAGATGTTAAATGCATCAGTAATTCTCTTGGAATTTTCTCCTACAATAGTGTCGATTGCGCCAACACCTAATTTATAACCGCTGTGAAAGGCAATGTAGGAAATTGTAGGTCCAATTATGCCATAAGCAATAATGTAAAATAATGGTCCGACGGGACTGCCGCCTTTAGCTAAGCTCATTGCAATTGATAACAAAATAGGAACAATAATGCCTTGAATGATTGAATCCCCAATGCCAGCTAAAGGACCCATTAAAGTAGCTTTAATGTTAACGGGCATTTCTTCTGAAACATCGTTGCCCAAAGCAATTTGCTCTTCAAGCGAAGCAACAATCCCATTAATAATTTGACCTGTTTGCGGTTCGGTATTGTAAAACATGGAATGACGTTCAAGCAGGCGTCTTTTTTTCTCGGGATCATTTTTATAATATTTGCGTGCAAAAGGTAAGTAAGAATATGCCCAGGCATGTCCCTGCAACTTTTCATAACTCATTGAACTGAGGTGTGTAAAACCCCACCGGTACCAAATTTGATTAAGTTCATGCTTTGATAGCAGCTTTTGTGGTTCAGTATTATTTTCCTTTGTAGCCATCTTTAACACCTCTCATTAAAATAGATCTTCATCTTCATATTCGTCATCATTATCAACCGCCTGTTCTGCATTATTGGCAGAGCTAGTAGCAGTCGGAGTACTGCTTTTACCAGTTGACATGTAATACAGATATGCGACTAACGCAGAAATAAAGACAATTGCAATCATGCTTAATTTGGCAAAAGCAAGTAAAACAAAACCGGCAAAGAAGAAAATAAAGTGCGATTTATTTTTGATTACTATGCTCATTAACATAGCAATACCCAAGGCTGGCAAAACGCCGCCTAAAACTTGAATAATATGGGTTACAGTAGCGGGAATGCTGTCGATTAGCCAATTGACTAAACCTTTGCCATAATAAATTGCTAGAAAAACTGGTACAGCACGTAAAAGGAAGGTAGTGATTTGCGGATAAACTAGATGGCTCAGGACTATACCACGATCATCATTATTATGTGCGGCATTTTCAGCTTGAGTATTCCAGAAAGAGTAAAGAGCCATTCTGCCATTATAGAAAATTAAGCCAAATGTCTGACCAATTAGAATTGCCAGGGTAACAGCAATTGCAGGATTTTTAGTGGTCGCCATGGCCAAACCTATTCCACCATATGCTGCATAGGTAATTTCACTATTAGTGGCACCTCCAGTTGACAAGTTAGCGATAAAAACCGCTTGCACAGCCAGGCCACACAAAATACCATTTTTAATGTCGCCAAAAGCAAGGCCGACCAGTAAACCGGCTACTAAGGGTCTGCCAACAATATAGAAACCTCCAGACATACCAAATAGCCAGGGCGTTTCAATCGCTCCCAGATAACAGAAAATTCCTGTTAAAAGTGCGGGAAAAAATAAATTATTCATTTTTATTGCCTCCAAAAATTAAGACATAGAATCATATTTCTTTTTCATAGTTGACCAAGGTTTAATTTCATCATCAGGTAATAACTGAAATTGAATGTCAATGCCATGTTTTGCAATATCTTCAAAAGCATTGTAGTCATCTTGATCAATGGCTACTGTTCGTCCAAGCACCTTAGTTCCTGGGCGAGTATTCATCGGTCCAACATTCAGTACTTTGCCAAAATCAATTCCCAAGTCTGCCATTTGCGCAAAAGTCTTGGGGGAGTCACTGATTAAGAAAAATTTCTTTTTGGATTCAATACCCTTTTTGATTTTGTCGCCAGCTTCAGCAACCGTATAAATACCAACTTTTAAATCGTTAGCAGCAGCTTTTAAGACCTTGCGGCGTAACTTGTCATGGGCAATATTATCACCGACAACTAAAATGCCGTCCACAGGACGTGCTTTTGTCCAACGGGTCATAGTTTGGCCGTGGATTACCCGATCATCAATTCTTACTACTGAAATACTCATTATTAATACACCTTTCTTATTTTTTTAAAATTCAATATCGTCATCATCATCTTGCTGGTCTTGAGCAACTTCAATACCATTGGTTCCTGCCTGTAGAACGGTCTGTACGGCTTCATCAAGCGTTGTATTGTCAGATAACTGAGGGACAAGTTCTAAAAGCATTGGTAGGTTCAGACCACTGACTACCCGGGTTTTTTCTGTATGAGCCAAGTAGTACTTATAGGACTCATTGTATGGAGTTCCACCTTTTAAATCTGCCAGAATTAAGACTGGTTCTGTCTTACCGTCAAGCAGCTCTTGTAGACGGTCGCAATATGAACCAATTCCTTTTTCATCTAATTCAAGTGTCATGATATGGTCTGATTTGCCGGCAATAAATTCAAAGCCAGAAGCGATGCCTTGTGCTAAATGTCCGTGTGAAGTTAATAATATTTTCACTAAAATCACTCTTTTTGTAAATACATATTAATTTACAACACAATTATATGTAATCGCTTTATATAAGTCAAACACTATTTTTAAATAAAAAGCAAGCGGTTGACATTATAACTTTCTGTGGTTAAAATCAGTTTATGTAAATACAAAAAGGAGAATAACAATGAAATATACAATAGATGACTTTGCACGACTAATTGATCATACTAACTTACATGCGGATGCGACTGAAGAAGACATGAAAAAGCTTTGTGATGAAGCTAAAAAATATCATTTTAAGATGGTAGCAATTAATGAGGTTCAATCTGAATTTTGTGCCCAGCAACTAAAGGGGACAGATATTGATACAGGAGCAGCAATTAGTTTTCCTTTGGGACAAACTACAATAACTTGCAAATTGGCAGAAACTAAAGATGCGTTACAAAACGGTGCTAATGAAATCGATTATGTTGTTAATTTAACGCAAGTGCGGGTTCATAATTGGTCTTATATTGAAGATGAAATGACTCAAATGGTTAAACTTTGCCATGATCACGATGTGCCATGTAAGGTCATTTTTGAAACATGCTACTTGACTAAAGCTGAAATTAAACAGCTGGCCTTGATTGCTAAAAAGGTGAAACCAGATTTTGTCAAAACTTCAACTGGCTTTGGCACCGCTGGCGCAAAAGTAGAAGATGTAAAACTGATGAAAGAAAATGTTGGTTCGAATGTTAAAGTCAAAGCTGCAGGTGGAATTCGCAATACCGATGATTTTTTAGCAATGATTGCAGCCGGAGCAGAACGGATAGGCACGAGCTCTGGTGTAAAAATCATTGAAACTCTTAAGCAGCGGTTTGAAAAAGATGGCATTAACTCAATTGAAATTTAAGTGTAAATAAAAAATAGTGTCAAAAAAGCCGGTGTAAGTAGGGATTATTTAGCTCTTTACACCGGTTTTTTGCATGGTATAGTATTCTTATAATGGTATAATTAACAAGATGAAAGTGGTGGAACTAATTGGTAAAAAAAGAACTCCCTAAATATCAAGTAATTGCCAACGATCTTTTGAATAAAATTCAAACTGGCATTTATGCGCAAAATACAATTATTCCTCCAGAAACTGAATTAGCGGATAAATATCAGGTAAGTCGACCAACAATGAGGCAAGCGATCTCATTGCTGGTCAATCAAGGTTATTTAGAGCGGCGTCGTAAAAGGGGCACCTTGGTTAAAAAAGTTAAAATCGAGCAGGAATTTACCCATTTGATTGAAAGCTATAGCGCAGAAATGAGTGCCAAAGGCATCTACCCTAAAACCAATCTGCTTTATTTTGATGAAGAAAAAGCTACACCCGAAGTATGCAAAAATTTACAGCTGCCTGAGAAAGCACCAGTTTTTAAATTAGTGCGGCTGCGCTATGCTAATGATCAACCGATTGTTTTAGTTACAACTTATGTGCCTAAACAGAGGATACCTGAGTTGATTAATTATAATTTTGCCCAAGATTCTTTATACAGCACACTTGAAAAATACCATTTAAAAGTCACCCGGGTAATTAGAAAATTGGAAGTAATGGAAGCTGAGGAAACTACCGCCAACTTATTAAACATTGCAGTCCATAAGCCGGTGTTCTACTTTCACACTCAAGGACTGACAAGGGATGAACGGCCAATTGAATATTCGATTGCCAAATATCGGGGAGATATTAACTCATTTATAATTGATGTTCAGCGCTAATTTTATATATAAAAAAAGTCTTACTTTGCCTGTGCAAGTCGAAGTAAGACTTCTTTTATTGAATTTTAATTGAGCCAACCGAGCTGATAGCAGTTAATTGGTTGGCACTGCCTTCATGCTTGTAAAAATGCTTGCCCATTCTACTGCCGTGAAAGTAGATCGAGCCTAAAGTGGCGAATAAATCGTAATCTGTCTTATGCTCTTCATCATCTATCATTTTTAGTGAACCAGCGGCTAGTTTAAAGTGGTTTTTCCCTTGCAAGCTTGTGACCCTGACAGTTCCGGCAGCCAAATTTGCATGGGAATTCATCTTACAGTGATTGATGGATAAACTGCCAGCATCTAGCACCATTTCGGCTTTATTTTGGATCGTGACGTCCTGTAATTTTAAGGAACCGGCATTTGCTCTGACTTCAAGTTGCTGCATGTTAAGTCCAGCTAGATCAATGCTGCCAGCAAAATTATTTAGCTGGACTTCATTGAGTTCTGCAGCTTGCGGTACTGTAATTGTTATTTTAGGTTTAATTCTGCTAATATAAACTTTTTTGTGAAAATGAGGCTTTCGTTCACGAATAAAAAGGGTTTGCTCTGCCACACGAATTTTTATTCGATTAGGATTAATGTCATGAGTTGATATATGAAAACCAGCGCCCACTTGAATAGTGACACTAGCGGTGGCTATTTCGGCACCTATGTTAATAAAATTTTCTAAATCAATTTCTTGCGATTCTACTTTTTCATCATGAGCTTCAAATTCTTTGTCGAAGTCTCCGTCAATATATATTTTCATGATTAAGCTGTCTCTTATCTTTTTAACATGAATTTAATTTTTTCTTTATCTTATGATATCACGCTAGCTTAAGTGAAGCAATAAAAAAATAAAGTATTAGATTTAGTCAGCTAAAATAACCATTTAAAAAGACTGGGATTAATTTTAAAAATCAATCCCAGTCTTTTGCTTTATGTGGGTTAATCAGTTGCAAGATGTATAGAAGTTAATTTATGAGAATGTCACCATCACCACAAGAAACTTTGAGTAGAGGCGCATCCCTTAATTTTCTAGCAAAATGTCTGTGATAGTTATTACCGTGAAATATAAGCTCATCCTCTGAAGAAGTTGCCAACTGGTAACTGATCTTAGGCGGTCTGCTCATTTGGAAATCTCCTTCACTCAAATTAAAGGAGCTGTCAGCCATTAACTTGGAATCATTGACTCTGACATCACCGTCACCCAAAGTTGCCTTAATTTTAAATTGACTATTTGTAACAGTTAAATCACCATCACTCAAGTTTAAGATACCACTGGTTAAAGTTGAATTAGTAATTTTTAAGTCACCGTCAGCAAGGTCAAAATTGGCTTTGTGAGTTGTCACATTTTCAACGCTAACATTACCATCTTCAAGCTGTAAATTGAGGTCAGCAACAGCTAAGTCTGCTAAATGAATATTACCCTCAGAACATGATCCAGTTATTTCTTTTAGCGAGTCTGCTTCTGGAACAGTGACAATTACCTTATAAGTACCATCCTCATAAGCACCGTTGTCTGAAATGGTCAGTTTCTCGCCATGAACCTTGGCACTGATCTTTTTTACATTAGGACCACTAACTTTAATTTGGAAGTTGCCTCCTTTAGCAATTTGGAAGTTGGGTTCTTCAGCGTCAATATTAATTTTAGAGAACTTGCCTACGTTGAAAGTACGGGATTTTGCTGGTACATGATGTGAGTATGCGTGAGTTTGATTACGATTAAAAAAGTTTTCAATATTGGTTGTTATGCCTGAATGGATATTATTGATATCTTCTCTGCCACCGTTAGTTTCACCAATACCAAGCAAAATTATACCGATAGTAATGATGGCAACACTGATTAGGTAAAACTTTTTCATTTTGATTCTCCTTGTTTTAGATAAGTTTTTAATTTTAAAATGGGTATTACTAACCAAGAAAACATCTAAGTAAAGTTTACTTGCCCACTAATTAATTAGAATATCGCCATCCATACTAGTAACTTTTAATACGGGTTTATTTTTAACTTTTTTTGCAAAATGATTGGAATGGTAAGAACCTTTAAAAATGATTTTATCATCCGAGTGATTTGTCAATACATAGTTGATCTTAGGCGCGTTTGACATTGAAAAGTCGCCGTCATTCAATATAATTGAGCTGTTATTTAGTATTTGAGAGTCGCTAATCTTAACATCGCCATCATTTAGTTTTAGTGAACTACGTGAAAAAGTCGACTGGTTTACTTTGAGGTCACCGTCATTTGAATTTAGGTCAAGGCTTTTCGCAGTAAGCTTATTAATCAAAACGTCGCCATCATCTATTGTCAAATTGATGCGGGGAACGTTTAAACTATTGATATAAAAATCGCCTTCTGCACAAAAACCAGTTATCTTTTTTATGGCGCTTTTAGCAGGAACATAAACATCAACGCTATAATAACCATCGTTATAATCATGTTCAGGCTGATCCGAAATAGTGAGCATATTATGATCAACTTTAGTTTTTATTTTTTTGATGTCTGCACCGTGCCCCCCTCTAACAACCACTTTAAACTTGTTAATATCCTTAAGTGAAATTCGGATATCAGGTCTGTAACAGGCTAACTTAATATTGTCGAACTTGTTCACGTAAAAAGTTTTGCTTTCATTATAATGAGCGTGTTTACCATTATAATCATGTGACGGGTTATCATTTAATCTAAATACGACTAGTAGGATCAGCCCAATAAGTAATAGCAGTCCAAAGATTAGCCCACAAATTTTATAAAACTTTTTCATTTTTATTTTTCCTTATCTGTATTTTTTCCGGTATTAGTTTGAAAATAATTTTTCTTTAAAATATTTTTACCAAGGTTACGCATAAACTGGGTACACTTGGCAATTAAAATTTTGCCTAATTTGATAATGAATGGGAGTAATAAAAGAATAATGCCAATGCAAATTAAAGATTTACCCAAGTAAAGACAGCCGACTGGCCAGTTGTTAGTGAATAGCAGGGATAAAGATTTAAGAAAGTTTAGGCCGCCACCGACAAAGAATTTAAACAAAAAGGCTATTATCGCAAAAAATAAGCCAAAGAAAACTGCGAGTATAAAGAAGAGCACGAATAAAATTGCTAAAACGAGTGGGATGCCAATTGGAGCAGCACAAATTCCTAATAAAATGTACCAGCTGGCCTTTAGGTTTGACTTCGGAGTCTTCTTTGCTAGAGAAACAGAATCATCTTTGCTTGAATAATCGGCTAAAATATTGATTGCTAATTGTTTGGGCGTTCCTAGTTCAGCTTCGATGGTAGAACGTCTGATGAAGTCACCGTCCAATAAAAATTCGTGGTAAAATTCGACAACGTCTTCGCGATCTTTTTCAGGCAAATCATCTAAGTTTTGTTCTAGTTCGGAAATATAATCATCAATTACTTTGGTCATTTTGCCCTCCTAATACTTGATTAACTCTTGCACTAAAATCTTGCCATTCATCTTGAATTGTATTTAGCAACTTTATCCCTTCGTCAGTAATATGATAATAGCGCCGGTTGCGTCCCTGATAAGGCTCATCATAAGTTGTTAAGCAGTTATTCTTTTTTAATCTGCGTAAAACAGGATAGATAGTTGACTCGGAGATAGAAAAAATCTTTTGCACATTTTGTGTCAAAGCGTAGCCATACAGATCATCTTGTTTTAGAAAAGCTAAAACCGCACCATCTAGCAAACGAGTTGGTATTTGGATTGCCATGCTTTGCCTCCCCTAATATTATATGATATATAATATTTTAATTTAGGTTTAGGAAATTAGCAAGTACTGAACCTAAATTTTCCATAAATAATACAAAAAATAAGACCCCCGAAATTGTCTTAATCTCGGGGGTCACATCAGCTGCGTCCTACTTTTATTTAATGATTATATCTCCATCCCTTAAGGTTGCTATTAACGAGTCACTTTGCATACTTTGACTGTTAAAACTATTGCCAATACTGGAATTACGATAAATAATGTCGCCACCGTTTACTTTAAGCTGCACACTGATGTCATGGGCAAGTTGACCTAACTTCAAATCGCCATTCGTACTCTTAACAATATTTTGATCGGTTAGCTGGCTTTTCCTGATCAGAACATCTCCATCCTGTGCTTGTAAACTGATGTTAGCATGGCATTGGTTAATTTCTATATCTCCATCATCTGTTTGGGTAATTATTTGCTTAAGGATGCTGCGTTTAAAACCGCCGTCTCCGTTTTGAACTTTACTGGATAACTGAGCAATTTTTGACTGAGTAACAAAGCAATCAGCGTTCTGGCCGGCAAAAATAAATTCATCTGAAACTCTGACATTATTGATGTATATGTCACCATTATGAAGGTTAAGTACGATGCTTTTAAGTTTTAGATTTTGCAACATGATGTCACCATTGTGACTTTGTCCGCTAATTTTAGTTAAAGAATCTAATTTAGGAACAGTGATTTCCACGCGACTGACAGCGGTGAGCCTGTTGAACATGATTACACCGTTTTTTAGCTCGATAGGAGTCTCTTTAACAACCAACGTTTGCTTGACTAAATTAGTTTCTATGGGTCTGCTACTGTAATCTGCTACGGTTATTTGAAATTGACTGCCTTGATGAATAATTACGTCTGTAGTCTTAACTGCCAATTTTACTTGATTGAAGTTTTCAAGGGCAATGGTACGCTTTCTGCGGGGATATCTTTTGACACGCAAGCCATTAAAGTAATTATCACTGGCATGGGGGTCATTAGCAGAGGCAGTAACTGCTGTTAAAAATTTAACATAATCCTGCTTGATTTCTTTTGCCAGGTCATCTGGCGTACCTAGTTCTTTAACTATTTCTTCTTTTGTTTGAAAATCACCGTCCAGCAGAAAATCACGGTAGAAAGCGAGCGTATATTTTTGCTCTAATTTAGATAAAGATGTTAAATTCAGAGCCAATTTTGAGATGAAGTTTTCAATTAGTGGAGTCATCATTCTTCTCCTGTCACTATAAAATATCCTTTTTCTTTTTATTATACTCTATAATTTATGAAAAAAATATTAAAATAATTTATAGAATTAATAGTTAATTAGCCCACAGAAACTGACCGATAATCTGATCTACTTTGGAATTATCGTGCAACTTACTGTGTTGTCCACCTGCACCTTTAATTTCAATTTCATGGTAATTTACTTTGCCACGCAACAAATATCGTAAAGACTGGGCTGAAACGCAACTGACGTCATCATCAGAATTGGTACCATTTTCTTTATTGCCAAAAATATTCAACACTGATACATTGTTTGGAAAGTTATGACGATGCGTTAAAAAATACTGATAGGATTGGGTCATATATTTTGGTTTCCCATTTTTAAGCAGATAATTGTGATTGGGCTTCTCATCTAAACCAATAATACCATTAAATGGCGCACCAAGATTGACCTGCTTTTTTAATCGAGGCAAATTGCGATCCTGTCCGTATTTTAACTGATAAGAGAGAGTCATGATATTTCCCATAGAATGAGCTACGGTATTATATTGCTTAATATGGTATTTTTGTTTTAAACATATTATCAAGTTGTGAAACCACTCTCGCGTTGTGTAATAGTTGCTGTTTTTATTATCTTGCAAAATTACTTGAATAAGCGGTCTTTTAGTTTTGCGGGGCCAATTTCCCTGTAATTCAACCTTACCTGCAGGAGAAATTTTAGCTGTTAATACCTTGTGTGCATCATTATGCTGTTCTGCATATGCAATCATTCCTGCACTCGAGCGAGCACCAGCACCATAGCCATGCAAATAAATGGTAGGCGTAGCTTTAAAATGAGCTTTTTTCGTATTGCCAGAATTGACTTCTTCCGTATCCGTATGCGAACTTTTTTGTTCATAAGTGTGAAACAGGACAATTGTAACTAAGAGCAAGCCTAAAATGCTGCTTACTCCTATTAACCATTTTTTCTTCATTAATATTGCCTACTTTGATAATTTAATGTATTAATTATATCTTATGTGCATTATTCTAATATTAAAAATATAAAAGCTTAATAATATAATTTAAATAGTAACGTTAATTCTTTAGTCACCGGTATTGAAAGGAAAAATATTCAATGACACCAATTTTTATTTTAATTAGAGGAAATTCTGGCAGTGGCAAAACTGTCCTAGCCAATTGTTTACAAAATCATTTCGGCTACCAAAGATGTTTGCTTTTACATGAAGATTTATTGCGCCTTGATATTTTGCATGTTAAGGAAAAGGAGACGGCACCAACTGCCAGTCTAATAGAATTAATGATTGAATGGGGCAAACAATACTACCCTATAATTATATTGGAAGGGATACTGCCCAAAAGGATTTATGGCACAACTTTAACTAAAATAATTCATGAATTTAGTGCAGGAGCATTCGTTTATTACTTAGATATTTCTTTTGCGCAAACCGTAAAAAATAATGAAGAAAAAGAAAGTCCTTTTCCGCTTGAGACTCTCGAAAAATGGTGGCTTGAACAAGATACACTTGGCGAAAAAGAGCGCAAGCTGACAAGTGCCACTGTCAAAGAACTGGCAGAACAAGTTCTAACGGATATTGCAGATTATGAAAACAAAAAAGGGGACTAGAAAGTCTCCTTCAAACTGAATTTTTTAAAAGCAATAAAAAAAGCACCGACTACTTGCAGTGCTATTTTTATTATGGTGGGTGGCCAGGGGCTCGAACCCTGGACCCACGGATTAAGAGTCCGTTGCTCTGCCAACTGAGCTAGCCACCCGTCACCATTTCTGTTGACAGTTAATTATGATAACAATTAATTCGGCTTTTGACAAGGCTTTTAGATAAAAAAGTATAAAGAATTCTGCTTAACATTTGCTTAGGGCAGAATTTGTAGTTATGAAGCTATAGTTTGTTGCTTTTATTTGTTAATTTCATGAGGTTTTGCAAAAGTAAAGTGAGTAGATAAAATACTGTTGAATCAATGCTTTTGCTGAAAAAGTGCTGGATTAATTGTTTAAAACAATAACAAATACAATAGAATTGACAAATGAAACTGATCTGATATTATATAAAGGTTTAATGTCTTTTGACAAACAAAAAAGGCAGCAACCAAGTGATTACTACCTTTAATTATCAATGGGTGGCCAGGGGTTCGAACCCTGGACCCACGGATTAAGAGTCCGTTGCTCTGCCAGCTGAGCTAGCCACCCATAAGCGTTATTACAAATAACCAACGGAGACTATTATGCTATTATTTTCACTGAAATGCAAGTTTTTTTATTAAATTTTGGTGACTTTTTTGGCTAATAAACTAAAAACCAGTATAATGATCACAAAAGGGGGCTTTTCGATGTCAAAGAGAATTCTCGTTGTTGATGATGAAAAACCAATTTCTGATATTATTAAATTTAATTTGACAAAAGAAGGGTTTGACGTCGACACTGCGTATGATGGCGAAGAGGCTATCAAGAAAGTTGACGAATATAATCCTGACTTAATGATTTTAGACTTGATGCTACCCAAAAAAGACGGTTTAGATGTAGCACGTGAAGTAAGACAAACTCATGATATGCCTATCATCATGGTGACAGCAAAAGACACTGAAATTGATAAAGTTTTAGGTCTGGAAATGGGCGCAGACGATTATGTGACTAAGCCTTTTTCTAACCGTGAATTAGTAGCGCGGGTGAAGGCTAATTTGCGTCGGCGCAATATCGTCAAAAAAGATGAAAGTGCTAGTGATGGCAGTTCCACGAAAAATATTACCATCGGCAATCTAGTTATTATGCCAGACGCTTATATTGTTGAAAAAGAAGGCAAAAAGATTGAGCTGACTCACCGTGAATTTGAGTTGCTCTATTATTTAGCACAGCATATGGATCAGGTAATGACCAGGGAGCATCTTTTACAGACTGTTTGGGGCTATGACTACTTTGGTGATGTCCGGACAGTCGATGTTACTGTACACCGTTTGCGTGAAAAAATTGAAGATAATCCAATCCAGCCACAGATTTTAGTAACTCGGCGTGGTGTTGGCTATTACGTAAAACAGCCTAATGAAGACTAGCAAAGAAAGCCCCGCAATGTTTAGCAAGCGCGGCTTTCTTTTTATTTAATTTTGTAAAATTATGAAAAAAATCAAGAATAAGTTTAAACATTTAACTATTTCTATTAATACTACTTTAGCCATTGTATTTATGGCCATGATCATTGCCACAATTGAGGTTATTGGTGCTTATTTTACCCGCCAATTAGAGCAAAACAGTATTGAAAATTTTCAATCTTCAATTCAGGTTTTGCCCATTGTATCAAACCAATTGTCAACACAATTATTGAAAGACAATAAGCATACTGACAGTAATTTAAACAGGATTGTCAATGATTATAGCAATGGTATTGGCACAATTAGTGAAATTATTGTTGTAGACAATAAGGATATCATTCGTGCGGTTTCAAATTTAAATGATAAAAACCGGATTGGTCAGCGAGTCAATAATACGCTGGTAAAGCAGGTAACTTCCACTGGCAGGCAGGCAACTAAAGTAGTTAATAATCACGGCGATTATATGGTGCAGGTTACCCCTTTGAATGCTGGCAACGGTTCCGCTAATACAGTTGGTGCGATTTATGTGCGCGCGTCGATGCAGGGAGTTTTCAATGACTTGCGTAATATTTCACTGATGTTCTTAGTTACTTCTTTAATTGCGGCGGTAATGGGTGCCATTTTATCGCTAGTTGTTTCCCATGCGATTACTAAACCGATTGAGGAAATGCAAAAGCAGGCTCTTAGTATTGCTGACGGTGACTATTCAAGCCAAGTAAAGATCTATTCAAATGATGAGTTGGGTCAATTGGGGCAGGCTTTTAACACATTATCTGTTAGAATTGAACGTTCACAAGAAGAATCTGAAAGTGAGCAGCGCAGACTGGACAGCGTCTTGTCCCATATGAGTGATGGTGTCCTTGCTACTGACAGGCACGGTAATGTTAACGTTGTTAACCAGATGGCGCTCAACTTTTTGAATCAAACAGAAGATAAAATTATTAATAAGCCAATTGCTGAAGTTCTAGGTCTGAAAGAATCTTCGCAGGATCTGATTGGCAGCCAAAAGGGAATTGTGATTACAATCGGTCAGGGAACACGCGACGAAGTCATTTTACATGCCAGCTTTTCTCTTATTAAAAGGGTGACAGGTTTTGTTTCCGGTAGTGTTTGTGTTTTGCACGATATTACTGAACAACAGAAAAATGAAAATTCACAAAAGCAGTTTGTCTCTAATGTCTCTCATGAGTTGCGTACCCCGCTTACTAGTCTGCACGCGTACATTGAAACTTTAAATGAAGGGGCCTGGAAAGATCCCAATGTTGCTCCTAAATTTTTACAGGTAACGCAAGAAGAAACCGAGCGCATGATCCGAATGATTAGTGAACTTCTCAGCTTGTCGCGCATGGACAGAGGAGTTTCTAAAGTTGATGTGGAATGGGTTAACTTTAATGACTTTGTAGCTCATATCCTTGATCGCTTTGACATGATTGTCAAAACGGATAAAAAAGAAAACAAAAAATATACTATTAAGCGTGAATTAGGTACGCAGGCATTGTGGGTAGAAATTGATACAGATAAGTTTGCGCAAGTAATTGATAATATCATGAATAATGCAATTAAGTATTCACCTAATGGCGGGACAATCACAGTTAAACTTCATTCTGAACAAAAGCGGATTGTTCTCAGTATTGCTGATCAAGGTTTAGGCATTCCACGTGAAGATCTGACTAAAATATTTGATCGCTTTTACCGTGTTGACAAAGCTCGTTCTCGGGCTCAAGGCGGCACCGGTCTGGGTCTTGCGATTGCTAAAGAGATTGTGGAGGAACATCACGGTCATATTTGGGCCAATAGTAGTGAAGGCAACGGCTCTATTTTTTATATTGCACTACCTTATGAACCAATGAGTGAAGGGGATGATTGGGATGAAGTCTAAATTTAAGCTCGGCGATGCGCTGCTTTTACTGGGAACAGTGGCTGTTTTCGTTCTCTCGATCGTTCTCTGGATTTTTATCATGACTAATGACCAGTATTTTAATCATATTAATCAAACAAACAGAGTAACTGAACAAACAAAAAACAGGCGTGACCGCATTGCTTCCAACCTGTATATTCCTACTAATTCTTATGGCTTTAGAAATGGTCAATTATATCGTTTATATGATGCTAAAAAGAATTTGCCACTGGAATTTGTCAAAGAAGTGAAAGGAGTGAGATACCGTAGTATTAATAAAATCAGCACGGGGAAAAAGCAGTATGAAAAAATGCTGCATGATGAAAATTGTATTCAGCTAAGCTTTCCTAAAGAGGTTAGCATCAACTTGTTTACTAGGAAAAGCGTTAAAAAAGATGATGTACAATTTCGACGTGTCTTTGTGACAGACAGCAATAATTATCTTTACCTTGGAAATGATAAGACTTATACAGTTTACCGGGTTCATTTAATTAAAGGCAATTTTTCTAAACTACGCAATTATGCCAGCAGAGCTCAAGGCAGAGTTCCAGTAGAATTTGTACGTCTAAAAAATTGTTATGAGGTATTCTTTACTAAGCAAGACCATTGGAAAATATATAGCTATCTTACTAATACCCAAACTGATTCGTATTTTGTCTCTCGGCTCCTAGGTACTACTAACGTGACAACTCGCTCTAATAAAAAAGGCTGGACTACGTACTCGCTAAATTACTATACCAATTTGCGCGTTCCTAAGGCTAAAACTGAACGACATGATTTTCACTATACCCGTTATGAGAAACGTAAAGACATATCACTTAATGAGCAGCTTTTAGAGAGCGTAGATTTTGTTCATAAATTAGGTTTAAGCGAGCAGGATTTGCGTTACTTTGATACTATAAATGATTCTATAAGCTACATTAACTATATTGAAGGCATACCAGTCTTTTGGGATAAAAATAACCCACAAGTTGCAACCACTTTCACTGAAGATGCTGTAAAAGTTGATTTTAATAATACAGATTTGCAAATTCCAATACCTTTTGATGGGCAAACGAAAACTTTGCCGACAAGTACAGCAGTGATGCAAAGATTAGTAAATGCCGGTATGAGAAAAAATGAAATTCAACGTATAATAGTAGCCTTTAAGGTTGAAAAGGACAAATCACACGACCACTTGGTTAACCTGGTACCAGGATATTATGTCAAAGCATATGATGAGTGGAAGAGTTTAGCCGAATGGGAGAAAGTAGATTTTCTTGCCCTGAATAAATATAGGCAGACATTAACGGAAGAAGGGAAATAAGATGGACCGTAAAAGAATAGAATGGTTGTTTTTCATTATTTTCTTGTTAATCGATATTTATTTAGGAATTGAAATTTGGCGTTCGCCTATTAGTTTAAGCAATACTTCCGGTTCTACTGCAACGAGCATTCGTGCTGAGATGCGTGCGGATGGTATTGATGTGCCACTGCATATTTCACATAAACAACAGTCCGGTTATTATTTAGCCGTTAAAAATCGTGATTATCTTTCTGGTAAAAGCAGTGGCCTTACACAAGTTACTACACATTATTCCAAAAGTGACAATTCTTTAACTGGTACACCAAAGTCCATGATTTTGCTCAGTGGCAATCGTAAAAATAATATGCAGCAGCTGGAGGATTTTAAAAATGATCCTAAAAATGTTCCTTATGGTAAAACATTTAAGTTTGAACCCAGCATGTCTGGTGACAATACCTATTGTTATGTACAGAATACTGATTATGGTCGTATTTATGACAGTGACGCGCAGTTAACAATTAATGTGCGCAATAATCAAATTACTAACTATACTATTTATTATATGGGTCCTATTAAAGCAGTTCGAGAACCACAGTTAATTATCAGTGCGTGGCATGCAGTTAAAGCCATGTATACTGATAGGGAAATTGCCAACAATTCACGGGTAATGCGGGTTATTTTAGGCTATTCTAAATTGACAGATGTTCGCGGCAGCACAATTTTATTGCCTACATGGTTAATTCAAGTTGAAAATAAAACTACTAAGAATATCACTGTTAAAAGAGTTAATGCATTTACAGCACAAATCTTGCAGGGCAGCTCATATAATGTTAATGTACAGAAAAACTAGGAAGGGATAATGCGGTGCAGGTTTCTGTTTTAGCCAGCGGTTCGACTGGTAACACCAGCTTAATTGAAACTGGTCAGCATAAAATTTTAATGGATGCAGGTTTATCAGGTAAAAAAATCAAGACTTTATTGAGTGAAGTTGGCGTTGACATTAAAGACATTGACATGGTCTTTTTAAGCCATGACCATTCAGATCACAGCAAAGGACTAGGAGTTTTAATGCGGCGTTACCCTCAAATTGCGGCTTTTGCCAACAGTGGTACTTGGGAATATTTAACTGAAACACAAAAAATTGGGCAAATACCGGTTGAACAAATTAATATTATTGAGCCAGGGCAAACCAAGACTTTTGGCGATTTGGATGTGACAGCATTTGCGACCAGTCACGATGCGGCCCAGCCGCAATATTACGTTTTTACCAGTGGCGGTAAGCGCATCGCTTTTTTGACAGATACCGGCTATGTCTCTCGTAAAGTAAAAAGCGTGATCGAGGATGCGGATGCCTATCTCATGGAATTTAATTATGACGACATGATGTTGCGTAATGGCCCGTATTCCTGGGGCTTAAAGCAACGCATTCTGTCAGATGTCGGACACTTATCAAATGATGATGCCGGTCAGGCACTACTGGATGTAGTGACAAGTAAAACTGAACACATTTTTTTAGCACACAGAAGCCAGCATAATAATACGGCAAAATTGGCTTATAATGCTGCTAAAAAAATAATGGTTGATGGGGATGCTGATTTGCCGAGTGATGTTAAAATTATTTTGACTGATCCTGCTCAACCAACTAATTTAGTACAAATTTAAAGAAACTTTTTATCTTTTTTCAAGATTTGTTAGTATAGTAAAAAGATGTGTAAAGGAGATTAAATGATGAATAATCAAAACTCTGGTCATCAGCAGCATGGTTTTATGAAAACTGCTATTGTTGGTGTTGTTGCCGGATTAATCGGTGGTGGTGCTTCATATGTGGCCTTGGATCAAATTAATAACGCTAATATGAATAATAATGCTGAAACTAGTATTAGTTCAAATAGTGCCAAGACTTCCAGAAATAGTGCCAAAACCAGCGGCACAATGACGCCGGCTTATAATGATGTCAAAGGTGCTGTGGTTTCAGTTATTAATATGAAACGGCAATCAAGTAGCAGCAACTCGATTTTCGATATTTTTGGCGATGACGATAATGACAATAAAGGCAAGGGGAAATTGCAGACCTATAGCGAGGGTTCAGGCGTAATCTACCAGAGATCTGGCAATAAAGGCTATATTGTAACTAATAATCACGTTGTTTCTGGCAGTGACAAAGTGCAAGTCATGCTGTCCAATGGCAAAACAGTTAATGCACGTATTGTAGGTACGGATGCTACAACGGACTTGGCTGTTCTTTCCATTGATAGCAGCTATGTAACTCAAACAGCTGAATTTGGCGATTCTAAGAGTTTACAGGCTGGTCAAACGGTAATTGCGGTTGGTTCGCCACTTGGCAGCGAATACGCTTCTACAGTTACTCAAGGAATAGTTTCGGCTCCGGCACGAAGTATCACTACTTCTTCTGCTAATCAGCAGACAGTTATTCAAACGGATGCCGCTATTAACCCGGGTAATTCGGGTGGTGCACTAGTCAATTCTGCTGGTCAAGTCATTGGCATCAACTCAATGAAGCTTTCGCAGTCAAGTGATGGCACATCAGTTGAGGGCATGGGTTTTGCTATCCCGTCCAATGAAGTAGTAACTATAGTTAATCAATTGGTTAAAAAAGGCAAGATTGTCCGTCCGCAATTAGGAGTTAAAGTGATTGCTTTGCAAGGCATACCTTCTAGCAACAGAAAGCAACTTAACATTAAGTCTAATCTGAAAAACGGTATTTACATTGCTTCGGTTTCTAAGCACAGTGCTGCGTCTGCGGCCGGAATTAAGACTGGTGATGTAATTATCAAAGTTGACAACAAATCTGTATCAGATGTTGCTTCGTTACACAGCATTTTGTATAATCACAAAGTCGGAGATACCATTAATTTGACGATTAATCGTAACGGCAAAGAGATTAATTTACGCGTAAAATTACAATCTGATTAAGCAAATAATATTCTAGAATTAAGTGATAAAAAGGCTATACTATGCGATTTTAAACATAAGTATAGCCTTTTTCTTAACATTAACGTTGGGAAACATATAAAAGTTCGTTAACTATTATTGTCAAGCAAAAAACATAGCTAAAAATCTTGTTGACAATTGTGGATAACTTTGTGGATTGTGCATAAAATGCGCAAAAACGGTTGGGATAAATTGTGGACAACCTGTGAATTGTGTGTAAATAATAGTGAAAATTAATTAGTACAAACAGTAGTTCAAGGCTTAACAGCAGTATTTTAGGCCCAAAAGTTTGTGAAAAGCAACTATGAAAAATCTGTATGTGGGTAAATCAAGGATGATAAATACCAAAAAATTTTTAAAACACAATTTGTTCGCTTACTAAAGGTCAAAACCACAAAATGTAGTTTTTAACTTTACACAGTTGTGGAAAAAGTAAGTGGAAACTTTGGGAATTGGGGGATAAAATAGCAATTATGAATATTAAAATTGTTTGTGTAGGCAAGTTAAAAGAAAAATATTTTAAAGACGCAATCGCTGAATATCAAAAAAGGCTGAGCCGTTTTGCCAAGGTAGAAGTAACTGAAGTGCCCGATGAGAAGGCACCGGAAAAGTTCAGTCAAGCAGAACAAAAAAGCGTCAAGGAAACAGAAGGAAAAAGAATCCTGAGTAAAATCAAGGATAAAGAATATGTTTTTGTGACTGCAATAAAGGGTAAGCAGAGAAGCAGTGAAGAATTCGCTCGCAAGCTAAAGGATCTGGCCACCTACGGACATTCGGATTTAACTTTTGTAATTGGAGGCAGTTTGGGTACCAGCCCGGAAGTAAACAAACGGGCCGATGATCTGCTAAGTTTTGGCGAACTGACTTTGCCACACCAGTTGATGCGGGTCGTTTTAATTGAACAAATCTATCGGGCATTTATGATTAATAGTGGCAGCCCGTATCATAAGTAGACCAAATGGCATTTTAAAAAATGCATAGGATTGATTTTTAAAATTATATTTAGGGTGGAATTTTAGTATGAAAAAAATTGGAATCCGTGAAGTTGCTGAGGAAGCCCATGTTTCCACAGCTACAGTTTCGCGAGTTTTAAATAATAGGGGCTATATTAGCAAAGAAACTCGTGATAAAGTCCAGGTAGCTATGAAAAAATTAGAGTATTATCCCAACGATTTGGCTCGTGCGCTTTACCAAAAAAGAACATATACAGTCGGTGTTATTTTCCCGTCAAATGTCCATCCTTTCCAGGCTGAATTAATACAGGACATAGAATATTTATTGTCCCAAAAAGGGTACAAGATGCTTCTTTGTAACAGTCTAAATAATCCCCAAAAAGAAATTGATTATTTGACAATGCTCCGTAAAAATCAAGTAGACGGCATTATTGTTGGCACGCATAATAAGTATGTGTCCGGCTATCAAAATTCAAAGTTGCCCATAGTTGCAATTGATCGTGATTTGGGTGAAAATACTACAACTGTTGCCTGTGATAATTATGCTGGTGGCAAAATGGCGGTGCAATTGTTAATTGACCGTGGTTGCCAGCAAATACTGGATATTAGGGGTGATAGTTCTGTCAAATTGCCGGCTAACGATCGCTCAACTGCTTACTTAGACTTAATGAAAAAGAATAATTTGCCTGAAAATGTTCTGGAAGTCCCATTTGTGTGGAGTGCTGCTAAAAAGAAAGAGACTATTGAAAATTATTTGCAGAATCATCCCCAAATTGATGGCATTTTTGCGGGAGATGACTTATTAGCTTCATTAGCTATTTTTTATCTAGAGATGCATGGTAAAAGAGTACCAGAAGATGTCAAAGTTATCGGCTTTGATGGGGCAAAGCAAACTTTGTTATATAATCCCAGATTAACAACAATCAGACAACCAATTGGTCAAATAGCACAAGTAGCAACGGAAAAATTAATAAATAAAATTAACGGCAAAAAAGAAACAGATCGCCTTAATCTTCCTGTAAGCCTTTATATAGGGCATACAGTCTAATAATTACCAGTTTTTTTAACTGGCTTTTTTTAATTTTACATATGTAACCGGTTGACATATGTAACGGGTTGCAGTATATTCAATAGTAAATGTAAGTGCTAACAAGGAGGAAACGATGGATTCAAAGTCAACTAATAATCAACAAATTTATTATCAACCTAAAGACGTTTGGGTAGGAGATATTATGCCTTACGCTCAGGATGGTAAGTTTTATATTTACCATCAACGAGATAAACGAGTTCATGGACCTATTACTGATCCTTTTGGCTGGTCGCTAGCAACCACTACAGACTTTGTGCACTACCAAGATTATGGAGAAGTATTAAAGCGGGGCAGCGCTCAAGACTGGGACCAATTTGTTTATGCTGGGTCTGTTTTTAAAACTAAAGACACCATTCATGCCTTTTATACAGGTTTTAATAAGGAATTTTTAAAAGAAGGAAAGACATCGCAAATCTTATTGCACGCCACCAGTAAGGACTTTATTCACTGGACGAAATCAAAGAATGCTTTAAAGCTCGAACCACAGCCTGGTTATGATAACCGTAATTGGCGTGATCCATCGGTCATTTGGGATGATACCAAAAAGGAATACCTGCTGATTTTAGGAGCGCGCAAAGGTCAAGATAAGCATCGGTTGACTGGAAGACTTGTCAAATACACTTCAAAAGATCTAGAGAACTGGCAATTTGAGGGTGACTTCTGGGCTCCGAATTTATATACCATGTTTGAAATGCCTCAGCTTTTTAAAATGGGTGATTGGTGGTATCTGATTTATTCAGAATATAGCGTCAAAAACAAGGTTTTTTACAGGATGAGTAAAAGCCTGAATGGTCCGTGGCTCAAACCTAAAGATGAAGCCTTTGACGGTCGAGCTTATTATGCTGCCAGAACAGCTTTTGATGGCAAGCGCCGAGTACTCTTTGGCTGGGTTCCCACTAAAGTTGGTCTGAATGATATGAACAATTATGAATGGGGCGGTACTTTTGTGCCACAAGAAATTTACCAGCGAGCAGATAATACGCTGGGTGTACGTCCTGTTGCAGAAATTTGTGCAGCCTTTGCAAATAAAAGAGAGATTCCACCGCAGCAATTGCAAACTACAGACACTCTTGAAGAAAAAGAACTTATTAAGGATACGGGGGAACACTTCTATTTCCATACTAAAATCAGTTTTAGCAAATCTGTTAGTGATTTTTCTATTCGACTTTACCGAAATCCTGCAACAGATGAATCTTATGAATTTAGATTTAATTTAGATGAGAACTGCTTAACTTTGGATAAAAATCCTTGTTACAGGTGGTACCAAATAATGAACAAGGGACTTAACAGACCAATCAATTTAAAGGCTGGTAAAGAATATGATCTAAAAGTAATTGTGGATGATAATATCCTAACGATTTACCTAGATGGTACTGCGTTAAATGCCCGCGTTTACCATAAGTTTGGTCATACTTTAAGTGTGACCGTGACTAACGGAACTCTTCAACTTGATCAAATTGAATTTTCCAATGATTATCGTAAATGATAAAAGAGGAACAAAATAAATGGCAGATTATAATAAAATTGCACAAGAAGTTTTAAAAAATGTTGGTGGTGCAGATAATGTTGTTAGTGCCACTCATTGTGTTACCAGATTAAGGCTTGTCTTAAAAGATGCTAATAAGGCCGACCAAGATGCACTTAATAACATTGAGGGCACTAAAGGAGTAATTTACAACAGCGGGCAACTGCAAATAGTATTTGGTCCAGGAGCAGTAGAACAAGCTTATGATGCTTTTGTTAAAATCTCTGGGACTAAAGAAGTATCAGTTGACCAAATTAAAGATTACGGTATCAAAAACAAAAATAAATTTCAGCAAGCCTTTAAAGTTTTTGGTGATATCTTTATTCCTATAATTCCAGCTTTTATTGGTGCTGCTATGATCTTAGGCTTAAGATCACTGCTTGCTACTCCGGGCATGTTTGGTATGACCAAGTCACTGGCTCAGCAGAGTGTGTATGTGGGCGATTTTTGTAAATTTTTAAATGTTATCGCCACTACATTTAAAATCTTGCCCGTATTAGTAATGTATTCAGCCACTAAGCGCTTTGGTGGTAATCCAATTTTGGGGATATTAGTCGGCTTTGTCATGATTTCACCTGATTTGGCTGATAGAAATGCTTTTGTGCTGGGACAAGTTCATCCAGCGTATTGGAATTTATTTGGTCTAAAAATAGCTGCTGTGGGTTTCCAAGGTGGTGTCTTTGCGGCAATTTTAACTGCGTGGTTTCAGGCCAAGGTTGAAAAAATAGCTACTAAATATATACCTCAAGTTGTTTCGTATATACTCGTGCCTGCTGTTACTTTGCTGGCGGCCAATTTATCACTATTTCTAATTTTTGGACCTCTTGGTCTCTGGATTGGGAATATTTTGGGCGGCATCATTAATTTCCTTTATATGAAAATGAGCGCTTTTGGTGCCTTTGTCTTTGCTGCAGGATTGCAACCTTTAGTGGTAACTGGAACGCATCAAGCTATCCAGGGAATTGAAGCTAATTTAATTGTGCAGACAGGATTTGATTATATTCAACCTATTTGGTCAGTTTCCATTATTGCCCAAGGCGGTGGCTGTATTGGGATGTACTTGATTTTAAAGCAAAAATCCAAAGATCGTGATATTGCTATTTCAAGTTTTATTCCTACGTTAGTCGGAATTACTGAACCCGCTATCTTTGCTGTTAATCTTAAATACAGTATTGTACCTTTCGTATGTTCGTTTCTGGGAGCCGGATTTGGTGGAGTTTACATGAAGCTGCTAAATGTTAAAGGTTTAGCGCAGGGTCTTACTGTACTTCCCGGTTTAACGGTTGCCAGACCAATTGGACCGTATGTTATTGGTAACCTAATTGCATTTATTTTGCCAATTATTTTTATTCTGGTTTGGAATAAATTTAGGCCGATATTACCGGAAAACAAGAGAAGAGTGGACCACAAAGAAAGCAAAATACTAGTTGCTACCGATGATAATTCCGTCTTAGCACCTGTTGATGGTGAGTATTTACCTCTTGAAAAAGTTAATGATGAAACTTTTTCCAAAAAATTAGTTGGAGATGGTTTTGCTATTCAGCCGACTACCGGCGACATTTTTGCGCCCGTTAATGGAAAAGTGGTATCTGTTTTCCCGACCAAGCATGCAATTACCTTAAAGAGTGAAAATGGTGTACAAATATTATTGCATATGGGGATTGATACTGTTGATTTAGGTGGCAAAGGTTTCACAATTTTAGTAAAAGATGGTCAAGAAATTGCAGCAGGCGATCCATTGGCTAAGATGGATTTAAAAGCTATTCAATCAGCTGGTAAACAAACTACAGTCATGGTATTATTCCCTGAATATAAAAATGGCTTTACCACCAAGAATAAGGATACAGAAGTAAATCACGGCAATTTAATTTTGCAATTAAACAAGTAAGCGAACTAAAATTTATCAAAATAAGGAAGAAACAAAAATGCGAGTTCCAGCAAAAATTACTAATGAGCGTTATCGTCTTAATTATCACGTTTCAACGCCTTCCGGATGGATGAATGATCCTAATGGCTTTTCGTATTATCAAGGCTACTATCATATTTTTTACCAGTATTATCCCTATTCATCTGAAAGAGGACCGATGCATTGGGGACACTATCGCAGTCAAGATTTGATTCACTGGGAAGAACTGCCAATAGCGCTGGCACCAGACAGTCCTGAAGATGACAATGGTTGTTATTCCGGCAGTGCGATTGCAAAAGATGGTCGTTTATATCTGATCTATACTGGCAATCATTATTATGATGTGAATGATCACAGCCGTTTTTGCCAAACGCAAAATGTTGCATACAGTGATGATGGTATTCATTTTACAAAATACAGTGGTAATCCAGTAATTGCCTTACCACCGGCTGATAACTCACAGCACTTTCGTGATCCGAAAGTATGGCAACATGGGGATTCATATTATATTATTGTTGGCAGTCAAGATAAAGCAGGTTTGGGTCGTGCAATTACTTATAAGTCAACTGATTTATTGCACTGGAAATATTTAGGACCAATTGCGGTTTCTCAGGAAAGAGATAATGAAGGATATACGTGGGAGTGTCCAGATCTTTTTTCACTAAATGGGCAAGATGTTCTCTTATGTTCGCCACAGGGAATTGCAGCAAAGGGTAAAAAGTATCTTAATCTTTACCAAACGGGATATTTCATCGGCAAGATGGATTATCACCAAAATCAGTTTGAACACGGAGTGTTTCAAGAACTTGATCATGGCCACGACTTTTACGCGGCGCAAACGATGTTATCACCTGATAATCGGCGCATTGTCTTTGGCTGGCTTGATATGTGGCATGCTGACTTTCCTGAACAGGCTGATGGCTGGTGTGGTGCTTTAACCTTGCCCAGAGAACTAACTTTAAAGAATAATCAGCTATATATGAAGCCGGTTAAAGAATTAAAACAGCTGCGGCAAGAAAAAGTAATTGATGAAAAGTTGATGACTTCGGTAAAGCAGATTAATGTTTCCGATTCGCAGCATTTGGAATTGCTTTTGACAGCTGAAACTGAAAATTGGTCTGGCAGTGATATTAATTTTGTACTCAAAAATGAGCAGGAAAATTTGGTAACACTAACTTGGAACAAAAGGAATAACGAAGTAGTTTTAACTCGAGCTGATAAGCCGGCAGATGATTCTCGACGCTATGGTAGATTAAGACCAAAGTCCAATCTGAAAATCCGGGTATTTATTGATACCAGTTCAATTGAATTTTTCTTAAATGACGGTGAGCTGGTATTTTCAGAACGGTATTATACTTCTGAAAAACCTCAGATTTTCGTCAATGCAGATCAGTCAGTCAAAATAAATGTCACAGGCTATACTATGGCAAAATAAATTAGGCTAAAGAAAAAGTGGACCTGCAGGTCCGCTTTTTTATTTTAAGGTAAATAATGCCAGGTTAACTAAAAACAGAATAACAATCAATTTAAGCCAATCACTTTTTTGAACAGGAACAGGCACGATAACTGAGCGTCGAGCGTTCTCACGGTATCCGTGAGAAGCCATGCCCTGTGCTAAATTTTCTGCCGAATTAAGCGCAACAAGAATAGCTTTAAAATATAAAACAGGTGACCAAAAGCTTAAATAAACACCCCTCATCATGCCGGCAGTGCGTATTTGTTTAACTGCTTCCTTCATTCTGGGAACGATATTAAGAGCTGCTAAAACTCCATAGGCAAACTTACTGGGTAAATGAAAATTCTGCTCAAAAGAACGTGCTAATTCCGTGGCAGTAGTTCCTATTGATACACAGTAGATAGTCAACGTATAGACGTAAATACGACTGGATAAACTCAGTGCATTTTGCAAATTAGGCTGAGGTGCAAACCAATATAAAGTAGCAAAAACCGTAAATGCAGCAATTAAGGGCATTAATAAAGTTAAAAGCAGGTTCTTTACTTTGATATGTTTGTAGATTAGATAAATTATGGTAAAAAAGATGATTAACAGATTAGTTAACAAGCTAGATTTAAGAGATATTTCTATCGAAATAATCAGTGCTAGAAAAAATTTAAAACTGGGATTCATGATCACACCTC
This sequence comes from Lactobacillus sp. VURO6/B1 (VP7), assembly GCF_058139575.1. Classification (NCBI taxonomy): domain Bacteria; kingdom Bacillati; phylum Bacillota; class Bacilli; order Lactobacillales; family Lactobacillaceae; genus Lactobacillus; species Lactobacillus sp. VURO6/B1 (VP7). Next base: position 57,448 of record NZ_JBVOWJ010000008.1, read on the forward strand.
ATTTATTCACATAGGTTAAATGCTGGTCTTTAAAGATGAGATGGTAGTCACACCAATCTGCCAGATTCCTTAGTTCATGACTAATAATTAAGAGCGTTTGACTGCGTGCTATCTGACTTTCTTTTAATAAAGCCATTACCTTCTTAGCGGAATCTGCATCTAAGCCATTAAGGGGCTCATCAATTAGCAATACATCCTGATCAGAGATTAACATTAGTAAGATTTGCAGTTTCTTTTGTTGCCCGCCAGATAATGAATAAACCACGTGATCGAGCAGTGAATCAAGCTTAAGGGTGGCTAAAGCCTCATTTATTCTGTCATCAGTGAAATAATTGTTGGTTCGTTGCTTTTTGCTTAAATTGATTTCATCCGCAACAGAAACGTTGATAAATTGATCGGTCGCATTTTGAAAAATTTGCCCCACTTTAAGGAGATACCTGCGAGCTGATAATTTACTTATTTCCTGCTTGTGATAGGTTAAACTGCCTGCATATGGGATCATTTTGGTCAGTGCGTTAAAAAGAGACGTTTTGCCAACCCCGTTTGCTCCAGTAATAAGAGTGGTTTTACCAGAAAAGATATTTAAATGTTCCTGCTTTAAAAGTAAGCGATTTTGTGTAATCTCTGTATTTTTGAGTTTAAAACAAATTTCTTTGTCATCGTTAGGGATGGCAAAAGTATAAGAAACGGATTCCGTATTTTTTTGCAGCAGTTTTTCTTTTTCACTAGCAGAAAGTTGTACCAAATCTTTACCTTGAAATTGAAACAGATTATCGCAATGGCCTTCATAGTCAGTTAATACGTGATCACTTAAAATAATTGTTTTCCCTTGATCACGCAGGTGAGCTAATTTAGCAATTAAGAATTTGCGAGCAGCTGGATCACAGCTGGCAAAGGGTTCATCAAGTAAAAAAAGATCGACATTCATCGCAACAAGTACAGCTAAAGCAACTCTTTGCTGCTCGCCGCCAGACATTGTATTAATTTTTTGATCAAGCAAATAATCAATCTGTGTGAACTGAACAGCTTCATTCAAGCGTTTTGTATACTGCGTTTTATTAAGACAAAGATTTTCAAGTGCAAAAATTATTTCTTCTCGCGGTGTTGTCATCGTAAACTGTTCACTGGCATTTTGAAACATCATAGCCGATTTTAGTCCGCCTAAATTAACGCTGCCTCTTAATTGGCCCGCAAACTCAGGATATAAATTTGCTAGAATTTTTAATAATGTAGATTTGCCACAGCCGGTTGGACCAACCAATAGTGAAAGTTCACCAGTGGGAATAGTGAGATTAATATCTGTTAATATTTTATTTTGCTTATCATATGAAAAAGTCAGGTTGTTTAATTTAATCATTTTAGTTACCAAAAAAATCGTCAGGATAAGGCCTGACGATGTAAAATCTTTCGTTTTCCCTTCGCTGGCATTATCCATAGCAGGTTCGACGGGTCTGTTCTCAGCCTCTAGGGCACCCCGATGTTAAATTTATTATACATAAAAGAAAAATAGATGTCTACATACACAAGTATTCTCTCCTTAATCTAAATATCAAAATTCTATTAGTAAGATGAAATTTTGCTATATAATAAATCTATATATTTTAAAATTTGCATAAGAAGGTGAAATAATGGCAGCTGTTAAACTTGAACAATATTTAGCCAGCATTTTGGATTCAACTAAGTCTGACACTAATGAGGTAAGAATCAAACCCAAAAATGATAATTTTGATTTATTTAGAGCGTTTTTGGAAAATCGTAATACTGGGGTTCATCGCTACCAAACTACAGCTTCAACTATATTATATGAAGCTCAGGGCTCGGTAAAAGCCAGAATCAATGATCAGGATTTCTTGCTTAAAGCCGGCAATATCGTATTTTTACAGAGAAAAAGTGATTATGAAATATTGCGGCAGGGAGAAAACGACATATTAGTTAAGTTAGAATTTGACCATAATTTCAAGATGCTGGATTTTCTCGGAAGCTATTCTGCCATGAGTCATCGTGAAAAAAAGGTGTTTAAGGAAATTACTGACGCTTATAATCAAAAACGCTTATTATTTTTGAATAGTACAGCACTGTCTATATCTGCAAACGCACTAAAAAAAGTAATTGATGAATATCTTAATCAGGATCTTTACACCCGTCAGGTAATTTTAGCAGAGTTAAACTTGTTATTAATTGCTGCAGTTAGAAATCAAGATTTAGCGACAGCACCTGTGACCAACCATCAATTTGTTCAAACTGATTTAGAGAATTATATTGATGCGCACTTTACTGACATAACACTTAATGACACTGCTAAACATTTTGGCTTTAATCCTAATTACTTTTCAAGTTTGGTTAAACAAAAAACTGGTAAAAGTTTCGTCGAACATGTTGATGAAAGGCGTATGCAAGAGGCGCGAAATTTGCTTGCCCGACCAGATATTTCCGTAAAAGAAATAATTGCACGTGTAGGTTACAGTGGCAAGTCCTTCTTTTATAAAAAATTTAGTGAATATTATCATGAAACGCCAGTCCAAATGCGGGCCGAATTATTTAGACAGGCAAACATCAACTTAAAATAAAAGGCAACCTTGACTAAAAAGGTTGCTTTATTTTATTACATTTTTTCTAAGCGGCTAATCCTGTCAGCTGTTGGCGGGTGACTGTCAAATAAGTGAGCAAAACTGCGCTTTTTACGTACAGGATCTTCAATATACATGCCGGCACTGCTAGGGTCGGCTTTTTTCATGGGCTCGGAACCGTCAATCTTTTCTAAAGCAGAAATCAGTCCTTGCGGGTTGCGAGTTAATTCTACTGAAGAGGCATCAGCCAGATATTCCCGATTTCGCGATAATGCCATTTGCGCTAAACTGGCACAAATAGGACCCAGAATTAACACAAATACAATAGCCACGATCTTAAAAATGACAACAATAGTACCACCATTGTCGTTATCGCTGTCGCGATCATCGTCAATCCACCAAATATAGCGACTGGCAATACCTGATAAATAAGAAATGACACCAACTAATACTGCGGCAATAGTAGAAACTAAAATATCATAGTTTCTAATGTGAGAAATCTCATGACCTAAAACGCCTTCCAGTTCTTCGCGGTTCATCATGTCAAGTAAGCCCTGAGTAACTGCCACAGCAGAGTGGTTGGGATCGCGTCCAGTCGCAAAAGCATTAGGACTGGGATCATCAATAATAAAAACTCGCGGCATTGGCACCCGACCGACCAGTGCCATATCTTGTACAACGTGCCACAGTTCAGGATTATCTTGCTCTTGGACTTCTTGAGCATGATTAAGACTCATAACCATATTGGCTGGGTTAGGCAGGACAATTAGCATGTAAATCAAGCTAAAAACCACAGCAATAATTAATCCTAAAACAGGACGATCGCCAAAAAGATAACCAAGACCTGCCCCTACAAGTGCCAAAATAATGACAAATAATCCCATAATCCCAACGGTTTTACGTTTATTGCTGGCAATTTGTTGAAATAACATAAAAATTGACCTGGTATTTAAAACTTAACTTTAGGTACTTCTTTTTCAGATTCACTGGTTTGTAAGTAGTCAACTTTCTTAAAGCCGTGAATGTGAGCAACAATATTAGACGGGAAAGTTAACAGCTTTTGGTCGTAAAGTGCAGCAGAAGAATTGTAAAGTTGTCTTGAATAGGCAATTTTGTTTTCAGTGTTAGTTAATTCTTCTTGCAGTTTCAAGAAGTTTTGGTTGGCTTTAAGGTCCGGATAGTTTTCTGATAAGGCAAAAATTGATTTAAGGGCATCAGAAATTTGATTAGAAACCTTTAAGGTTTGGGCGTGATCATCGCTGGGAATATTAGTTAACTGATTACGCAATTGCACAACATTTTCCAATGTTTCTTTTTCATGTTTGGCGTAGCCCTTAGTTGTTTCGACTAGGTTGGGAATCAAGTCGTTACGCCGCTTCAGTTGTACATCAATCTGACTCCAAGATTCATCGGTGTATACTTTGGCTTTTTGTAAACTGTTGTAAACTGTAATATAAAGTGCAATTAATAAAACAACAATAATTACAATTACCCAAGTTAAACTGTTCATAGTATTCCTCCTTATATGTATCTCTTAATTATAACTGATTAAGAACCTTTTGAATATAAAAAAGAAGCTTATACTATCTTTCATTAGCAAAGCTTTACTATTGTGTCTTAAATTAATAAAAGTCCCCAGCCCACAATGGTTAAAACAATTAGACCGATGAACTGCATTACAGACCATTTCTTGAAAAATTCTCCCCTTGAAACTGTCGCATTTTGAGTAAAAGTTTTTAAGACCAGCATATTGGCCATTGAACCGATAGGAGAGCCAAAGCCGCCAATGTTAGAACCTAAAAATAACGCTTCAGCGTAAGGAGTAAACTTACCGACTAAAATAGTTGCAGGAACATTGCTGATAATCTGACTGGAGATAATCGAAGTGAAGTAGGTTGAGCTTTCCGAATTAATCATCGTATGAATGATGCTGACAATCAGCGGGATCTGTTGAATATCACTAATGAAGATGAAGAAACAGGTAAAGGTTAATAGCAAAGCAAAATCTACTTTAAGCAAAATTCTCGGGTTTATTAATAAGGCTAAGATAATTGCAACAATCATCGGAATTGCAACATTAATCACCTTAAATACCCCTAAGAAAAATAAGGCGAATACTGCTGTAGTAATGATTGTGGGTCTTAAACTGATATTAATCTGTTTAATATCTTGTCTGGGAATTTTTTTACGAGGGATAAAGTAAAAAATAATAAACGTAATGAATAATGCCATTAATAAATAGGGCAAAGACCAGGAGAAAAACTGCAGGGCATTAACAGAATATTTACTGACCAAAAAGATATTATGGGGATTACCCCAAGGAGTAAAAGCAGCCCCAATATTTGCACCCATACCAATTAAAGTGACAGGTAAAATTTGTGGCAAGTTACATCTTTTGGCAATATTTAAATACAGGGGAATCAATGTAAGCGCTGTTATGTCATTGCCAAGAAACATCCCAGCAATAATCGCTAGAAGCGTAAACAAGATGTTTAATTTCTGCATATTGTCGGCAATACTGGTCAGTTTATACGCCAACACGTCCAGAACGTGCAAGTAAGCGTATATTTGAATAATGATTAGCATCGCGGCGACTGAAAAAATCGTATGTAAGTTGATATCCTCAAGCCGCGGTCTAGCAAAAAAAAGACTGATAATCGTTATTACAAAAGTAATCTGCAGGATTTTATCACTAAAAACCTTTTTCAAGACGGTCATAAAATGTCCCCTTTCACAAGTTATAATCATCTATAATCGCTATATACATTTTGACCTTTTTTTCTGTTATACGCAATAATAAATTTTTCATGGTGAAAATCACTTTTACTATAAACATAATTTTTGACACTATAACTTAATATATCCTATACTGAAGAAAATTGCTAAGGATTAGGAGGAAATATTAAAATGAGTAATTCCGAATCAGTTAAAATGAATGTTAAAGCAGGTGCAGCTGATAAAATCAAGAAAAGTGTGAAAGACGGACAAGTTGTTTTGCTTTCATTAAATGACGGTTCCAACAAATATTCTAACATTGCCGGTAGCTGTGCTGCCGGGACTCGTTTTCAATTTGTAGTCTTGGATAAACAAGACCCAGACTTTTCACTTAAAGTTGAAAATAATATTGGCTTGGATTTATACACCAGTCCTGCAGAAATGCAATATTTAGGCAACGATTTGGTAGTAGATGAAAAGAATGCGGCCATTAGTTTAGCCGATGACAGTGGCGTAATTGATGCTGCCATGACAGTTAGTGAAAATAATTAGTGTATTTAACTAATAATATGTACTAAAAAATCACTTTATTTTTAGCGTTCCAAAATGGAGCGCTTTTTATTTTAAATGGTAAAACGTAATGGCTCAATATGAGCAAATCTTGCTTCAAAAAGTCCTAAGTGTTAAACTATATAAGATTTTCGAAAATCTTGAAAGGAAGTATAGTACTATGCGTAAAGGTGAAAATTACAACACTGGTTGTGAACCAAACCAAAGACCTAAGAACAAGAAGAACGGCAAGAAACGTGTTGCGCACGTGGCAGCAGTTGTTGCTTTCTTGAACAAGGCCAAAGCAGACGAAAATAAATAGTTTGTTTTTAAACAAGACTAAAAGGTGGATGAAACTTTCGTCCGCCTTTTTTTATTGCTCTAAATTGAGTAGAATTAGATTAATGATACATACATTTTGCTCTAAGGAGAACGCTTAAAAGTGAAGTTTCAATGCAGTGCGTGTGGATTGCGCATAAATGCCAAACATTTTAAACAAACGGGTCTGATTAATCCTAAACTGACTAGTATTTGCGATCTATGCATTCAAAGAGGAGAAAAGCCGGAAGACTTTGCCAATATTGCGGTTAAAGTTTTTGCGCAATGCTTATTGTTTACTTTTGTAGGAAAAGGTGAAGTCGCAGATAATTCAACATTTTTGGTTGCTAAAAATGACATGCGTAAGCGTTATGAGGCTTTTATTCAGGATTATGATGGCAATGAATTAGCCCAGCAACAACTATCAGCACATGATTTTAATCAGGCAGTAATTGACAGCGAGACAGGTCAAACTGACTTTGTACCCAGCAGCGAATTTACTTTTGCCGAAAATCTAAGTAAATTAGGCTTAACCGTCGACTTTAAGCTCAATGAAGTGGATTACATTGACCGTGAACGCATTCGTGCTAAATATCACTATCGCTGCCAATATTGCGGCAGACGTGGACGTAGCGTCGATCACAAAGACCCGGTTTCACTCTCACATAATAATGATTTTGATAATCTGATTTTATCTTGCACGGAATGCAATCGTATTAAGTCCAACATGCCCTACAAATTATTTGTCAGTTTGAATAATGAAATTCCTGAAGTTAACCAAAAACTGGTCAAATATGAAGACGCTCTTGCTACATTGAAGGGTGAATTTGAGGAAAGACGACGCGAATTAGCCGCTAAAATGCACCTGAAGGGCGTTGTTAATGATCCTGAACTTGACCAGATCCGTAAGCAAAACAAAAAATTGCAGGATGCAATTGATAGCTTGGAGAGCGATTATTCTGACTTGCGTTCTTTGCGCGAGCAGCATTTTATGACTGGCTGGAAACTAGCGCAAGTAAACGCAAAAGAAGATATTATTTAACTTTTAAAAGGCTTACAATGAAATTAAGAGGAAAAGGAGGTCAGAAAATGAAGTTAACTAAATTCAAGCAAAATATTTTAGCAAAAATGGGTATCAGTATGGCTGCCATAGTCTTGGGCATGATGAGTGGCGCTAATCTGGTGCAAAATGTTTTGGCAGCTTCTGCAACACCTGCTGCTAAAGATCAAACTGCAAAAATAACACTGAATGCACCCAGTACTAGCAATAATCAGCTGGGCTTTTGGACTGGCACTGATGGCAGCTGCACGTGGCAATATGATGTCCTTACCAATACGCTGACTGTTAGCGGCGCTAAAGGAGCACAATTGTCAAGCACACCTTTTACTAAAGAATTCAAATGGGCTGGAAGTATTGAACATATCGTTTTTGAAAATCCGTTTAAGTTACCTGCAAATTCAAAAGAAAAATTTGCTAATTTGAGATATTTGTCTGATATTAAGGGTTTAGAGAACGCTGATACCAGTGAGGTAACCGATATGTCTGGTTTATTTGCCGGTGATATGAACCTTAATAGTTTAGATATTAGTAATTTTGATACCGGTAAAGTTACAGATATGAGTAACATGTTCTTTAAATTAGGTATGGATAATGCTACTGCTACAGCAATAGATTTGAGTAAATTGAATACCGCAAATGTAACCACTATGAACAGCATGTTTGCGGCGGCCAATTTTAAAAAGCTGGATTTAAAAAACTTTAATACTAGCAAAGTAACCGATATGGCAAATATGTTTTCCAGTTCCAAGGCAGAAACGATTAATGTAGATAGCTTTGATACCAGTAAAGTACAAAATATGAGCGGAATGTTCAATAATTGCCTGATTAAACAGCTCGACTGCTCAGGCTTTAATACCAAAAACGTCACGGACATGAGCAGCATGTTTTCTCATAGTGAGAACATAACAACTCTAAACTTGAACAATTTTAATACTATTAATGTCCAAAATATGAAAACTATGTTTTTTGGGGATGCAAATTTGACCAGTTTGGATTTGAGTAATTTTGATACTAGTAAAGTAACTAATATGTCAGGCATGTTTTCAAACGATACAGCATTAAAACAGCTTAATTTAACGGGCTGGAATACTGCCAATGTTACTGATATGAGCACTATGTTTGCCGGATTAAAGAATATCGTCAGTTTAAATATTAAGCACTTTAATACCGGCAAGGTGACTGATATGTATAGCATGTTTAGCGATGCTGAAAATTTAACTGATTTTGATATTAGTCATTTTGATACCAGCAAGGTGACTAACACCAGCTATATGTTTTCTGGTATGAAAAAAATTACCAGCTTAGATTTAAGTCATTTTAATACTAAGTCTAATACGACTTTGTTTGGCATGTTTAGTGATGATGACAACTTAAAAACGGTTAATTTGAAAGGCTGGAATACCAAACGGGTCAGGAGTATGAGTCGCATGTTTAAAAATGACCCGCAGCTGGTCAATATTAATTTAAGTCATCTTAAAACTAATAGTCTCACTGAAGCATATGAGATGTTTAAAAATGATCGGAGTCTCCAAACTGTTGATTTACATAATTGGAACACCCGTAAATTAACTGAAGTAAGTGAGATGTTCGCTCAATGTCCTAATCTTACTAATGTTAATTTATACGGCTGGCACATGCCTAAACTGACTGATTCGACAGATATGTTTATGCAGGACAAGAAATTAGCAGGGGTTGATCTGACTAATTTTAATATTCATAACAGCAGGATTTTAAATCAGGCAGGAAATCCTAAAGGATTTGCTGTGAAGCTGGGCCATTACCGTTTGCGTAAGAGTTCAGGTGTAGGCCAAGGATTTAAACACATTCAGGCTGTAGATAAAGGTACAATTAGAAAACCGAAAGGCAAAAAATATACTGCAAAGCAATTATTCAAGCTGTATAATCATTCTGCTAAAAAGAGCCCTAAAGAAACCTATGTCATGTATAACGGTAAAAAACCACAGTTACCAAAATCATTTCATTTTTGATTTTTAGTAAAATAAAAGGACTAGCTCATTGATATGACCCTCGAAATTGTCTTAATTTGGGGGATCATATCACATTTTAGAACTAATCCTTTTTAGTTTGTCTTTCTAGTAAACTTTAGGCAAATTCAGGGAAGTTTAAAGTTTTTATCTGTGTTTTAGTGGTTTTTAACAGCCAGATTGCCTGATCTACTTGTGCCAGCGTTGCTTTGCTCGACCGTAAGACGACAGCAGCATTAGCTAAAGCATAGTCATAGCTCTGCATAAGTCCATCATAGTGAACACTCTCATTAATAGTTTGCTGTCCAGAATCAAAGTCTTTCTGGAGCTTCACTTTATCGCTGTCGGTTGCTACTTTTTGTTTCTGCTCAGCTGCTAATGAAGTGTTTACAGGAGAAAGTTTTATGCCCCTGCTAAATTTCACATCACTTGCTTTGACGAAACTGTTAGCTGCTATTATTTTTTCATTAGTGGTGAGAATGATCGGACCATATTTTTTGTCAGTCGCTGGAGCCTTTAGTTGTGTGCCATCATTGTTGATAAGGGCTTTTCTGTCTAAATTGTTACTCAGAAGGTGATAATACAACTCAGCTTTGTTTGTAGCCGCATTCCAAATATAGAACAAGCCGTCAACATTAAAGTTAGACTGCTTTGCAGTGTTAAAACTAATTCCAACGGGTTTTCCTGTGGCGTCATAAAGCTTAACGTTTGCAGTAGTCCTTGCAGTAACAAAACTGTAGGTTAAATCAGAGTAGTCGGTAGTTGGTAAGTAATTTCTCAGGTTGATACAGTTTTCATCTATGTATTCATCATGATGATTATGCAGGCGGAAAATATAGCCTTCAAAATCTTCTGCCCAAGGTTCAACAGCCAAATCAACTTTTATTTTCTGACCCTTTTTTAAAATATGTTTGGTTTTCATTTCGTTTAAAGTCTGAGTAGCTGTCTTTTTGAGAACGATGGCCGTTGTAACCCCATTGTAAGTTAGAGGATAACCATCTAAACTTGCCACATTATAGGCTTTGACATAGCGATTTTTACCAATGGCATAATAGTTTTTTCCTTTAATTTTTGTGAGTGGCAGATAGAAAATATGCTCATTGTTATCTGAGTTAAAGTACTTAGTATAATAGTATTTTGGTTTTGCTTTAACTTGCTTAACTTTGCCTTGATATTTAACGATAGCGCGCTTAGGTAAAGTGTGACCAGTCTTGTTACCTGCTTTAGTATAAACGGCTGATTTCTGTAATAAAACCAATTTGCCCTTTTTGCTGTTCTTACCGTTAACTTCCATGACATCTGCGGCATTAATGTAGCAACCTTTACCAATATTATAGAATTTTTGCCCTTTAATTATTTTGGTGCCGTAGTATTTCATAACATCTGCATTAAAGCTATAGATATACTTATAACCACTGGCATCATCTTGAGCATAGGGCAGATATTTGTTCTTGTTTTTAATTTTATGCCCATATTTATTATAAAGATGGGCACCATAGATTAAAGTGATTTTATCCTTTGCGGTCTTTTTACTGCTTTTGGCAGCTGCAACCGTTTGTATTTGATTGCAATTTACTAAAAAAGGTGTGACGACCAATGCCAAAGCCGTGATCGCCAAACAGATTTTTTTGGTTAATTTCATGATTTACCTCCTTACTAATCCTTTCTACTAAATTTATTATAACCTAATATAGATGCAGCAATACATGTCTTACAGTAAAAGAATAACAGGCTGACAAAGTTTAACTTAAGTTTCAAATCATTAATAAGTTTTAAGCAAAAAACCCGTATAATTAGGGTAAGAGAAAAGAGGTATCAAGATGAAGCTTCCAAATTTAATCAAGTTTGAAAAAACTGGGATAGGTATTGCAACAATGGCATTAGGTTTAGTCGTAACGGTGCGAGTAAACGTAAATGTAGCTGCTGTAACAGAAACTCCTGCTGTTGTCCCAATTAGTGCGACAGGTTTGCCATCTGATGCCGGTCTTTGGACTGGCACTGATGGCAGCTGCACATGGCAATACGACGTTATTAGTAGAACTCTGCGGATTAGTGGCGCGCAAAAGAGCAGTCAATTATCCAGCACACCATTTTTAAAGCAGTTTAAATGGTCTGGCAATATTGAACATATTGTGTTTGAAACACCGGTTCAAATGGCTCCGAATTCGGCAGAAAAGTTTTCCGGTCTTGAGTATTTGGAGGATATTACAGGTCTCGACAAAGTTGATACTAGTCAAGTGACAAATATGGCTTTGCTTTTTACTAATGACAAAGCTCTAACTAAAGCTGATGTGAGTCACTTTGATACCAGCCAAGTGACTAATATGGAACGAATGTTTGACAACACAGCCTTAACAGAAGTAGATTTGAGCAGTTTTAATACCAGCAAAGTCACTAATATGAGTGGTATGTTTAGAAACAGCTCGATGAAAGAGCTTAATCTGAGTAGTTTTGATACCAGCCAAGTGACCGATATGGCAGATATGTTTGCGGATAGCGATGTGGCAGAACTTAATCTGGCTAATTTTGATACTAGTAATGTCACTAACATGGCTGGTATGTTTGCTGGAATAAAAGTTCCTGAACTAAATCTGAAGCACTTTAACACCAGAAAAGTTAATAATATGTCTAGGATGTTTTCCGGTACCCAAAATCTGTCAAGTCTTGATCTGAGTAGTTTTGCTACCAGTCAAGTGACAAATATGGCAGAAATGTTTAGGGGTAGTAAAGTTACTCACTTAAACTTGGCTAATTGGGACACCAAAAACGTTACCAGTATGAAAAATATGTTCCAAGGGTGTTCTGACTTAACTAAACTTGACTTAAGTGGCTTTAATACCGGTAATGTTACAGACATGTCGGGGATGTTTGCAAAATTCGCTCATTTGGATCAGCTAAATTTCAGTCACTTTGATACGAGTAAAGTTAAAGATATGAGAGAAATGTTCGCAGACAATCCAGCTGTTACTAGTTTAGATTTAAGTAGTTTTGATACCAGCAACGTTACTAATATGATATCGCTGTTTTCTGGAGACAGTTCTTTGACCAAACTCAATTTAACGAACTGGAACACCAAGAACGTACGCTGGATGAATTATATGTTCAGTGGTGACAGCAGTCTAAAAGACATTGACTTGAGGCACTTTAATACTGCCAAAGTTACTGATATGCTTAGGATGTTTAAGGGTGCAAAAAGTCTTGAGCAACTTGACCTGCATACTTGGGATACACGCCAAGTTACTAGGGTCAGCGAAATGTTTATGAACTGTGATAATCTTGTTTTTGTTGATCTGCATGGCTGGCGGTTACCAAAAGTATACGATTCAACGGAAATGTTTACTAATGATCAGAAGCTCGCTGGAGTTGATTTAAGTCATTTTAATATCCATAATAGTCAGGTTTTGAAAAATGCTGGCAATCCCAAAGGCTTTGTTGTCAAGCTTGGGCATTACCGCTTACGTAAGAGTTCAGGAGTAGGTCAAGGCTTTAAACATATCCAAGCTGTTGGCAAAGGGACAATTAGAAAGCCGAAAGGCAAGAAGTATACTGAAAAGCAATTGCTAAAACTGTATAACCATTCGGCTAAAAAGAGTCCTAAAGAAACTTATGTTATGTATAATGGCAAAAAGCCCCAGCTGCCTGAAGGGTTCAAACTTAAATAGATAAGACAAAAAAGGCTAGTTCGTAATTAAAAACGAATTAGCCTTTTTCTATTAGTCTAAAAGATTTAATCGCCCTGAGGAACAGACATAGTTGTCAGTTGCTCTTTAGCAGTTTTAACATACCAGACAGCTTCAGTAACTTGGGCGATAGTTGCCTTATCAGATCTTATTATGGCAGAGGCATTACTTAAGGAGCAATCATAATTATTCATTAGATCCGTATCATATTTAGCGTTTTGATCTAAATCTTTGCCCTCATTAAAAAGTGCTAGTAATTCTTGCTTGTCAGCAGTCGTTGCAATTCTTTGATCATTTTTGGCCTGCTCAATCGTATTAAATGCTTTCAGTTTTAACCCGCTGACGTATTTAACATCGCTAACTTTGATAAAGTTATTGCCATAGTTTAATTTTGGATTATTATTGTGGGTTACTGAATCTTGATCTGGTATCAGATTTGGTTGCTTGTCATCAATCACATTAGTATCGCTGTAATTTAGACAGTGATAAAACAGTTCCGCCTTGTTTTTCTCAGGAATCCACAAGTACATTAAGCCATCAACCGTCAGATTACTATGTGTCGGCTTCATGATATGCTTGCCAGTTGCCTTACCGGAAGTATCATAAAGTTCAACGCTGTTGCCTGCTAATGGGGTGACATAAGTGTAGACTAAGTCACTGTAATCAATAATAGGCAGGTTCCTTTTCAGTTTAACTTCGTCTTCATCAACATATTCATCCGGGTGATCGTGCAATCTGTATATATAACCCTCAAAGCCATCAATTTCGTATGGAATAACAGTTAAATCAAGTTTAATCTTTTGTCCTTTTTTCAGTTTCCGCTTTGCAGCAGAATAATTTACCGTTGTGCTGGAGGTGTTCCTAAGGACAGTCGCTGACGAAACACCATTGTAGCGAGCAATGTGACCATTAATGTAGCCGACATTAGCTGCCTTAATGTAGCGATTATGTCCTAAAGAGTAATAATATTTCCCTTTAATTTTATGAGTAGGTATATATCTGGGCTTGAAGTATCTGTCTAAATCATTAAGATAATAAAAGTATTTAGGTGTTTTGGTAGCAGTCTTAGCTTTTCCTTGATACTTGACAATTGCATCAGTTCTTAATTTCTTACCAGTTGCTTTGCCAGTCTTGGTGTAAATCAATGAATTGTGACTTAATACTAGTTTGCCTTTTTTAATATTATGGCCTTTTACTTCTAAAATATCGGCATTTTTAACGTAATAGTTATGACCAAGGTTGTAAAATTTTTGCCCGTTAATTTTTTTAGTACCATAGTAGGAATAACTGGTTCTGCCATCGCTGTATTCATCAATTTCCATGTCAGTAATCACGTAGCCCTTGGAATCAGTGCTAAAACCTTCAGGAACGGTAAAGCCGTGAGAAATATTCAATTTTATTTTATGACCTGACGGATTGTAAACATAATCGTTTTTAAGCAGCGTAACTTCTCCTTTGGCTTTCTGAGCAGCTTCTACTGTTTGGGAATTGGTGATATTTGGCAATAATGGACCAGCAGTTAATAATAAGGCTGTTAGTCCAATACAAATTTTCTTAAAACGTTTCATATTATGACCTCGCAAATTATGACCTTACAAAAATGAGCTTATAATTTAATGTTATCGTAACCCAAAATGAAACTCAAATTTATTTTATCTGGTAAATTTAATGGATTTTGCCTGGCTTTCATTATTTTTTGCAACTAGGAAAACTATATTTTGCAATATTTTGGATTTGAAACGGCTTATAATTAAGTTAATGAAAAGGAGGTCATGATAATGAATCACAACCATTCAAGACAAATTTTAGGTTTAGTTAAAAAAGTTGGTATTAGCAGCAGTCTTGCTTTTTGTGGTCTGAACTTAATGGCAGCTGCTGTTAAGCCGGTTTCTGCTGCAACTAATAAACCTGATGCTAGCGATCAAGTGAATAATGATATTCAAGAAATACCAGGTATTTGGTCAGGCAAAGATGGTGACTGCAGCTGGAATTATGATATTGTTACCAGAACCCTGACAATTAAAGGAACTCAGAAAAATAGCACTCTTTCGAGTCGCCCGTTTAATGAAGAATGGAGTTGGGGGAATAATATTACCCATATTGTTTTTGCCTCCCCCGTAAAACTTCCTGCAGATTCAAAATATAAGTTTAGCGAGCTAAATAATTTGAAAGACATTAAGGGACTGGACTTAGTTGACACCAGTGAAGTCACTGACATGAGTGGCTTGTTTGATATGGATCAGGCTCTGACTGAGCTTGATTTAAGTCACTTTCAAACTGATAAAGTAACTGATATGAATAGAATGTTTGAGTCTACAGGACTATCAACGCTAGATTTGAGCAGTTTTAATACTAGCAATGTCACTAACATGAATTATATGTTTAGTAATTGCACTGCTGAAAACATTAACTTGACCAGTTTTAATACTAGTAATGTCACTAAAATGGATTATATGTTTAATGGTTGCACTGCCAAAAGCATTAACTTGAGTAGTTTTAACACCAGTCGCGTTACTGAAATGAGTAATATGTTTAGTCTAACCAAACTTCAAAATCTTAATTTTGCTGACCTTGATACAAGCAATGTGACTGATATGTCAGGAATGTTTGAGCGGGCTGATATTTCTAATTTAGATTTTGCCAAACTCAATACTAGTAAAGTTACAGACATGGAATACATGTTCTCAGGAACAACTGGGGTAAAGACCCTGGATCTTAGTTCATTAGATACCAGTAATGTTATTAAGATGTCAAATATGTTTGCTTCAAGCAAAATAACAAAATTAGTTTTAGACAATTGGAACACCAATAAGGTAACAGATATGTCGTATATGTTTGCTGACTGTCCTAATTTAACGGATGTTGACTTGAGCAAATTGCATACGGCGAATGTCACAAACATGTCATACATGTTCGAAGGCTTTTCACAGCTAGAGCAATTAAATCTAGCCAAACTTGATACTCATAATGTTAAAAACATGAGAGGAATGTTTGCGAAAAATCCTAATCTAAAGAGTATAAATTTGAATCATTTAGATACGTCAAATGCAACCAATATGCGGGAAATGTTTGCAAAAAATCCTAATTTAAAAAGTATAAATTTAAATCATTTAGATACATCAAATGTAACTAATATGCGGGAAATGTTTGCGGAAGATCCTACTATAGAAAGTCTAGATTTAAGTCATTTAAATACTGCAAAAGTTACCACCATGTGGGGGATGTTTACTGGAAATTATTCTTTAACCAATTTGAACCTGGATGGCTGGAATACTGAGAACGTTAAAGACATGACTTATATGTTTACTGATAATAAGAGTTTGATTAGCATAGATCTTTCGCATTTCAGAATGACTAATGTTACTAGTACGACTGGTATGTTTAATGATTGTACTAATCTGATGTATGTGAATTTAAGTGGCTGGCATTTACCGAAATTAAAATCTTCAACTATAATGTTTGAAAACGATAAAAAATTAGTTGGAGTTGATTTAAGCCATTTTAACATTCATAACAGTCAAATTTTGCTTAATGCCGGTAATCCCAAGGGCTTTGTTGTCAAACTCGGGCATTACCGCTTACGTAAGAGTTCAGGAGTGGGCAAAGGCTTTAAGCATATCCAAGCAGTGGGTAAAGGGACAATTAGAAAACCTAAAGGCAAAAAATATACTGCAAAACAGTTGCTAAAACTGTATAACCATTCGGCTAAAAAGAGTCCCAAGGAAACTTATGTCATGTATAATGGCAAAAAGCCGCAGCTGCCTAAAGGGTTCAAACTTAAATAGATAATACAAAAAAGCTAATTCGTTTTAATTACGAATTAGCCTTTTTGTTTTATTAGTGAAGAAATAGAAAATTATTTTAATTTACCTTCATCAATAAGTTTATCATCACGTTTTTGAAGTTTCTTATTATGTGCTTCGTATCCTTTATCAGATAAGTCTTTATTAAATTTATATCCACGTTTCTTCAATGCTTTAATAACCTTTTCCATAAATGGTTTATTAATTTTAGGATTTTTCTTATAATATTTATAATCATTCAAATAATGATCATAAGTAAAGCTTTCTACCCATCCTTCATGTTCTTTAGGTTTCTTCTTAGGAGGATTTACAGGCTTTGGTTTTAAATCTCCAGAAGGTTTAGTTGTAGGAACATCTTTCTTAATTTGCCTCTTCAACCATTTAATTTCTGCATTAAGGTATTTCTTAAATCTTTTAGCATAATTAGTCTTATAATTTTTAAAATGTTTTAAGGCTTTCTTATAAAGTTTAAGTCTTGATTTCTTATTCTTTAATTTCTTACCTTTTTTAACATTTTTATTATAATATTTATTAGCTTTCTTATGACGTTTTGACCAAGTTTTCTTAGTTTTGTGGATATTGGTCTTTGGTTCGGGATCATTATCTTGGATAGGTT
Organism: Lactobacillus sp. VURO6/B1 (VP7); assembly: GCF_058139575.1. Classification (NCBI taxonomy): domain Bacteria; kingdom Bacillati; phylum Bacillota; class Bacilli; order Lactobacillales; family Lactobacillaceae; genus Lactobacillus; species Lactobacillus sp. VURO6/B1 (VP7). Next base: position 74,741 of record NZ_JBVOWJ010000008.1, read on the forward strand.
GCGAAATTGGTTCAGCTACAGGGCAAGATATTTCTGATATTAATACGTGGGTATCTTGGATAGGTTGCGAAATTGGTTCAGCTACAGGAGTTTCAGTTTTATCTGTTGCACTTGTGTCTGGATTATTTGTATTAGTGTTGGTATTAGTATTTGTATTTGTTTCGTTAGTTGCAGCCACATCTGCTAAAACAGCTGAAGTTTGACTAATAATTGGCGCTAAAACGGTAATACCCGCAACAGCTGCAACAATAATATTTTTATGTAATTTCACTTTGATTTACTCCTTTAAATTTGATTTCAATATCCTTTATCGCTAGGCTTGTCACAACTTTTTATCAGTTGATAGCTGTTTTTTAATAATTAGTAGCTAATGAACCAGCATTAAACTGATAGTCTCATTTTTGCCATGCTCTACATATTGTCTATTATATTTGCTTGGACTATTTTAGTAAAACTAATATTGCTCTGACCAGTAGCCATTTAATCACCGGGAGGGGTAGACATAGTTGTCAGCTGTTTTTTAGCGGTTTTAACGTACCAGACAGTTTCATCTACTTGCGTGACAGTAGCCTTATCAGACCTTAACATAGCAGAAGCGGTTCTTAAGGCGCAATCATAATTAGACATGAGATTATCATAAGCGCTATTTTGTGCTATATCTTTTCCTTCATTAAAAAGAGTGAGCAGTTCCTGCTTGTCAGCTCCTGTCGCAATCTTTTGCCCATTTTCAGCCTGCTCAATCGTATTCAGTGCCTTTAGCTTTAACCCGCTGACGTATTTCACATCGTTCACCTTAATAAAGTTATTGCCATAGATTAATGCTTGCTTTTTTGCAGGGTAAGTTGGTTCTGAATTTGGCACCGAGTTTGGTTGGTTGGCATCAATCACACTAGCGTCACTGTAATTTAAACAATGATAAAACAGTTCCACCTTATTTTCCTCAGGTACCCAGAGGTACATTAAGCCATCAACTGTCAGATTACTGTATTGCGGCTTTATGATGCGTTTACCAATTGCCTTGCCAGCTGTGTCATAGAGTTCAACGCTGTTGTCTGTCACTGGCGTAACGTAAGTATAAACTAAGTCGCGATAGTCAATGATAGGCAAATTCTTTTTCAATTTAACATCGTTCTCATCAACATATTCATCCGGATAGTCGTGCAGTCTGTAAAGATAACCCTCAAAGCCATCATTTTGGTAAGGAATAACAGTTAAATCAAGTTTAATCTTCTGTCCTTTTTTCAGTTTACGTTTAACGGCAGAATAATTTACCGTTATGCTGGCGGTGTTCTTAAGAACAGTCGCTGACGAAACACCGTTGTAGCGAGCAATGTGACCGTTAATATAGCCGACGTTAGCTGCTTTAATGTAACGATTATGTCCTAAGGAGTAAAAATATTTTCCTTTTATTTTGTGGGCAGGTACGTATTTGGCTTGGAAGTACCTTGCGACATCATTAAGGTAGTAAAAATATTTGGGTGCTTTAGTAGCAGTCTTAGCTTTTCCTTGGTACTTAACAACTGTATTAGTTCTTAGTTTCTTTCCCGTTGTTTTGCCAGTCTTGGTGTAAATCAGTGCATCGTGTTTGATAGTCAATTTACCTTGTGTGATATTGCGCCCATTGACTTTTAAAACATTAGCACTATTAATGTAATAGTTATGCCCCAAGTGGTAAAATTTTTGTCCGTTAATTTTTTTAGTGCCGTAGTAGGGATAGCTGGTTCTACTGTCATCATCATAAACTATCATTTCTGTAGTCAAATAGCCCTTGGGATCAGCATTAAAGCCGTTAGGAATGTTATAGCTATGTGTACCCCGATTTTTCTTCAATTTTATTTTATGGCCTGACGGGTTGTAAACATAATCACTCTCAAGCAGTGTGACTTTTCCTTTGGCTTTCTGAGCTGCTTCTACCGTTTGGGAGTTAGCGGTATATGGCAAAAATAGAGTGGTGGATAGGGCCAGGGCTGTTAAGCCAATGCCAACTTTCTTGAAAAATTTCATATTATGACCTCACAAAAAATCGCTTAAGTTAATATCATTGTACCCTAAACTGATATTTAAAATTGTTTTATTATATAAATTACTTAAATTTTTGCGTGGCCTTCAATATTTTTGCATGATTTAGTTAGTTTTCAAATTAAGCAATAAATTAAGCAATAAAAATAGAGTTAAACCACTCTTATTTGGTGGACTAACTCGATTTTTTTAATTTAACTCCATTCAGCGAAGTTTAAAGTACTTAATTGAATTTTGGTTGTGTCAAGTAGCCAAATTGCCTGTTTTACTTGTGCAATCGTTGCTTTTGGAGATTGTAAAATAGAAGAAGCAATCATCAAAGCATTATTATAATTACTTACTGCGCTTTGTTGCTCACACTTAACATTCTTGTTATTCTTATTTTCCTCAAATTTTCTTTGCAATTCTTGCTTATCCTTATCTGTTGCTACTTTCTGATCGTTCTCAGCGTCTTTAGCAGTATTGAGAGGGGTAAGTTTAATTCCACTGGCAAAAGTAACATCACTAGCTTTGACAAAGCTGTTAGTATAATGCATCTTATCTTCTGTCGATTCAATTAGTTTATTATTTTTATCAAACTCTGGTTTTTTAAGGTCAGTGCCGTCGTTATTAACAAAATAGTTTCTGTCTATTCTGTAGGTTAAAAAGTGATAAAACAGTTCTGCTTTGTTTTCGCTAGGTACCCATAAGTAATAAAGACCATCAACGGTCAAAGGGTTTTGATTCCGGTTCCTGTAACTGATACCTGTTGGAGTACCGTCAAAATTATAGAATTTAGTATTTGTAGTAGTATTAGGCCTTACATAGGTGAATGTAAGTTCATCGTAACTTGATGTTGGCAAATAGTTTCTCAATTTAATGTAACTTTGACCAACATATTCGTTAGGATAATCATGCAGGCGATAGATATAGCCCTCAAAGTCTTCTGCCCAAGGCTCAACCGCTAGATCAACTTTAATTTTTTGCCCCTTCTTCAGAACGTGCTTGGTAGAATCGTTGGTTAATGTTTGAGTTGTCGTCTTTTTAAGAACAGTGGCATAGGTAACGCCATGATAGATATGAGGGTAGCCATCTATGCTGTCAACGTTATTTGCTCTAACATAACGATTTTTCCCTATGGCATAACAGTCTTTACCATTAACTGTTTCTGCCTGCTGGTAATAATAAGTTGGTTTTTGCTCAGAGACACCAGAATAATATCCAATTTCTTTACTTATATCATTGTACTGCAAACTAGTTAGTAAAATCAGAGCAAACAGATGTTCATTTGTTTTTCTAGCGGACAAATACTTGTATAATTAGGTTAGTAAGTATCTAGAAGTAAATAAAGAAGATGTAATGATGAAGCAAGAATCATTATTTGCAAACAGTGGGCAAAATGAGCCTTTGGCTAACCGCGTACGTCCCCAAAATCTAGATCAGTTTGTGGGACAAGAACAGCTGCTGGGACCGGGAAAAATTTTACGAGAAATCATAGATAATGACCAGGTTTCCTCAATGATTTTTTGGGGACCACCGGGAGTTGGTAAAACGACTTTGGCTGAAATAATTGCCCGGCAGAGTCAAGCGAGCTTTTTTAATTTTAGTGCGGTTGACAGCAGCATTACTAAAATCCGCAAAATTATGAGGCAGGCTGAAGCAGAACACGAAGTGGGGCAAAAAACGCTGGTATTTGTAGATGAAATCCATCGTTTTAATAAAGCACAACAAGATGCTTTTTTACCCTACGTTGAACGTGGCAGTATCATTTTAATTGGTGCTACGACCGAAAATCCTTCCTTTGAAGTTAACTCGGCGCTGCTTTCACGCTGCAAGGTTTTTGTCTTAAAACCGCTTGAAGTCAAAGATATTATCAAGTTATTGCAAAATGCTTTGCGCAACCCTAACGGTTTTGGCAAGTTAACCGTCAAAATCAGTGAGCAGGAGATTAAAGCCATTGCCAAATTTGCCAACGGTGACGCCAGAACAGCTTTAAACACGCTGGAGATGGCAGTTTTAAACGGTCATAAAACTGGCAATACGATTGCTGTGACTATGGATAGTCTGGGACAATTAATTACCCAAAAGTCAGTCCTGTATGATAAAGACGGAGAAGAACACTACAATACCATCTCCGCTTTGCATAAATCAATGCGTAACAGCGATGTAGATGCAGCGATTTATTGGCTGTCGCGGATGCTTGAAGGTGGAGAAGATCCACTTTATATTGCACGCAGACTAGTGCGCTTTGCCAGTGAAGACATTGGCTTGGCAGACACTAATGCACTGAATGTCGCGGTCAATGTCTTTCAGGCTTGTCAATTTATAGGTATGCCGGAATGTGATGTGCATTTGACAGAAGCTGTGATTTATCTGTCACTTGCGCCGAAATCAAACGCGGTTTATAAAGCTAGATTAGCCGCTGAAGAAGATGTTAAGAAGACTATTGATGAACCAGTACCTTTGCAGATTCGCAATGCCCCAACTAAGTTAATGAAAGATTTAGGCTATGGTAAAGGTTACCAGCTCGCGCATTATGCTAAAGACAAGTTAACGACAATGAAAACTATGCCACCGAGTTTAGAGGGACACGAATATTATTTGCCAACCTCGCAGGGTCATGAAGACCGCTTTAAAAAGAGGCTGGAGCAGATTAAAGAATGGCACAAAGAACACGATAAATAGCGCGCAGCTTTTAAAGTCTAGCCTCATTAGTTTTAATTACCGGGACACTAAAAGAATAATATAACAGATTGATTAGCTAGATGATGATTAAGCGGACTCTGCTATTTGAGCATCAACTAAAAAGCGGGCAAACCACAATTTAAGTGGTTTGCCTGTTTTGATGCTCTTTCTTTTCTGTTGCGATATTTATTTAAATTCATTATTTGACGAAAACCATGTTGCCTGAAGCCCACATAATGTAAAAAAACAGAATAACACTAATTATTAGAGCTAATAGCCAACCTAAAACCAAACTTATAATAAAGGTAATATGTTTGTGTTGAAAAAATGTTGTCAATACTTCCGCCAAAGCTGATAGTAGAAGACCTAAGGCGCCAACGCTTAAATCAACAGATTTGAAAAACGGTAAGATTAAAACCAATAAGAATGCGCCTAATACAATAAACCATAAATATTTATAGCCATGATCTATTGGCAGTTGTTCTTTCATCGTAGTCTGGTTTTTGATCATTATTAATAGCTCCAATCATGATATTGCCAAGAATTATTATGCACAAAGCAATATTAAATTTTTCACAGATACCAACTTTTCTATGTCTCTCAGAATTTTTTTCAGATACAAAAAGCAGTTTTAATTTAACTTAAAATTTCAGTTATACCTATGATAATAATAACTTATAGGTTAGTACATAACTATTAAGATGTAAAGCGAGTAATGAAAATTAAATTAAATTTATTGCCAAATATTATAAGAATAAGCGCAGTACTTATTATTTTTTATGATTTAATCGCAATTACTGATTAAACTGTTGATTAACATTATATTTCATTTATAATTATAAATTAGATAATAATTAAAAAATTCAAAAAAAGAAAGGTTACAGGAAATGAGATGAAAATGAAATTAGCAAGAGCCGCCTTACTATTGTTGTGTCCATTTGGAATGGCGCTTTTTTTCTCCAATAAGCCGAATTTTAACTTAATATGGTCAATTAGTGCGTTCATCATGACAATAATTGCTACAGCTTGGTTTGAGGTAAAAGAAGATACATTTACTGAGCAAGTCGAAAATGACTTAATTTACTGTATGGTATTACAAGGCGCACCAATTAGCTTTGAAACTTTATATTTGTTGAATATGACAGATGAGCAAGAAGATCACCCGTTATTGATACTCTTTATCATTGTTTTAAATTTAATCTGTGTGTTCTTACTTGACTATTTAATTAATCGAGTTAAATTTTACAAAGTTGAAGATAAAAATGATTAGAATTTAACATGATTTGAGTACCAGGCTATTAAAATGCTTGGTATTTTTTTCTAACATAAAGTTCGTCAGACCATTTGATATACACTGGTTTCTCATTTTTACAGCAATACTAAATTTTTATAGAAGTTAATATTCCTGAATCTATTTGACATCCTTATCAATATAAGTGTTGGACATAGGAAATAATGAATTGATTACGCAACTGATTATACTGTTACATTAAAACAAATAGTTTTCTGTCCCTGAATCAAGATTTAAAGAAGTGAAAGCCTGAAAAATTATAATTTTGACTTTTATCAGTGAGTTATTAAATCCAATTTTCTAAATTTTGTAATACTTTTTGTACTTGAGGATTGTCTACCTCTTTTAAAAAATCGTGATCTAAGTAATAAAGCGGGTAAAAAACATTATTTGGGGAGAGGTCTTTTAATGATTTGCTGTACTTAAAGGGAACTTCTTTGTCTGATATACTGGCAGCGGAAAAGATAGGAGGAAATTTTTTTAACTCCGCTTTAGTAATTGAATATTTGCTAACTTCGTTTTCTTTGATATCATAAGCTTTTTGCAACTCGCCTTTTTCTACTAAATATAAGTATAGGGGATATCTGGACAAAGCCGAGTCATCATGAATAAAGTTAGTTATATTTATTGAGAGAATTAAATCTTTTGAAATAGGTTTATCTGTTAGTTTTTTACTCCGATTGCTATCTTTGAGATCATAATAGCCATAAAAATTAATAATCTTAGTGGGGTTTTTAATAGTGCTTAGTTTGATAATCTGGTTAACTAACCAGAACATAATGAAGCCCCCAGCTGAACGACCACATAACATGTAATTGAAATTTTGTGGCTTAATTATAGTTTGATATAATTCTAAGAATGATTGTAAAGAAGTTTCTAAAATTGTATTTAAGGATGAATTTGGAGCTAATGGGTAATCTAGAGCAATAACTTCAACCCCCTTTTTTAAGAAAGTACTAGTTAAAGCGTGTGGAATGTCGTTTCGTGTTCCATATATTAAACCACCTCCGTGAAAATAAATTAAGATATTAGAAACTGAAGTTTCGGGCATCCATATAGTGTATTGCATTGAATTTGATAATTTTTGAATATTAGGTTTCATTATTTTTCTCCATACTAAGTAAATAAGTTGAAATTTGATAATTGATCAAGTCGATCTGATTTTCAAAATCAATGTGTAATAAATTTTGAATCTTTTTTATCCTATAACGCACTGTTTTTTCATGTACAAATAGTATTTCAGATGCTTTTTTGTAATTTTTGTTGCTATCAAAAAACACTTTTAGCGTTCTAAATAAATCATTATTTTTCTTCTTTAAATCTATCAGGTTTTGCGGGATAAATTTATTTAAAGCATTAGGATTTTTAACTGATAAAAAGTATCTAAATATTCCTAAGTGTTCTATTGAAAAAGCGTGACCAATGAAAATTTTTGAATTGAAACTCAAGGCTTTTAAGCATTCATCTAAAATAGTTTGCATGTTGCGTCTTGTTTTGACTGAGCTAATAACAACTGAAAGATTTGCGTGAAGGTTAAAATATTTAGACAATTTCTTTTCAATTGCTTCTGAGTTTAGCTGATTGGAGAGGGCTTCAATATTAAAAAGTATGATTATATAATCACGATGTTCAGAATAAATACTATATCTTTCACAATTTTGAAGTATTGTTCTGATATTATAAAGCTCTATTTTGCTCAAATCTGAAGTAAAAAAAGCACAGGCTTGATAATATTTATAATGGTTTAAATTAACTTCGTCTAATAAAGTTTCGAGTTCTCTGTCGTCTAAAACAGGATATTGCAATATAGTGTCTGCAATATTGTTAAAATGAGCATATTCTTTTTGCTTTAGGGCATACTCTGTTTGTAATTTATTTTGAATAATATCAATAAAATTTTCGAAAATCATTGTATCTGATTCACTTAATTTTTGAGAATCATGAATTACTAACAATGAATTATTTTCAGTTGTATTGTTATTTGTAAATTCAATTTTTGTAGCATTATATGTTTGATAATTATCAAATGATTCAAGTCTAAATAAATAATATTTATTTTTGACAAATTCAGAATCTTCTTCCGTATAAGGTCTCCCTTCATCAATCACTACATTTTTAGGCATGTCTTTGCTTCTATAATAGGTCGAGTTTGATGCTAAATATAACAAGCAGGGATAGTGAGTTATATTATTAAACTCTCTTAGTAAAACTTCGTAAGAGACAAAACTATCAGCTAAAGGTATCAACCTCTGTCTTGTTTTGTAGTAGTTTTCCAAAACTAGTGATTGATTATTTAAAATTGGTTGATATATCGCTAATAAAATTTTTTCATAATTTAACTCAGTACCAACTTTGATTAACGGAATTCTATATTTATAGCACAAGTTTATAAACCAGCGTGGTACCAATTTAATAAGTCTATCAACTTTTACTATAATGCCGCTAATTCCGATCTTCACCATCTTTTTAAAAAAAGTATTCACTTCGTCATATGACAATTTCTGTAAAGCATAAAAAGATGTTAAAATCATTTGATTTTTACGTGACCATTTTTCTATGTCCAAAGCTTCTAATACCATTACTGAATTAATCTCAGTGTTTTTTTTCAAATTTGGTGTTAGAAGCTTGCTTTCTTTAAAAATAGGTAATTCTAACAGATCGTATAGTTTCATACTAAATCTCCTTAAATTATTTTTCTTTATCCATTTGGATAAAAAAAGACTAAATAGTTTTACTTTTTTACCATTGTAAGCGCTTATTAGCTTCCATACAATGTGAATTGTAAAACTTAATAAATAAATTGGAGGTATGAAAATGCTTAAGACGGTGATCTTAAAAGATAACTATCAAGATTCAATTAATCTTATGTTATTGACAAATAAGATTAATGATTTGTCTGAAGTTCAGATGAGTCAAATAATGATGGGTACAGAAGCCAACAAGGATATTTTAAATAATACTAATTTATTGACTGAAGAAGCTGAAGCTGCATCACCTAATGACTTAATGATAGTTGTTAGAAGTGATGATGATAAAGTTATGGATAAGGTTTTACCAGCAGTCCATTCATTTCTTGAAGATCTTTCTACTAAAAAAGATGATTCAGGTAATGAAATTGAATCAGTAGATAATTGGGATGATGCTCTAAAGGCAATGCCTGATGCAAATTTAGCCCTATTTAGTATTCCTGGAGAGTATGGTGCTCCGGAAATGGAAAAGGCTTTAAGACATGATTTAAATGTGTTTTCTTTCACAGATAATGTCTCTATAGAAGATGAAGTCAAACTAAAAAAGCTGGCTCATAAAAAGGGACTTTTAATGATGGGTCCCGATTGTGGCACAGGAATTATTTCAAGTATTCCATTGGCATTTACTAATGTTGTATCACCAGGAAATATTGGTATTGTCGGAGCATCAGGTACTGGAATTCAAGAAGTAACCACTATTATAGACAGACTGGGCAATGGTGTTATCCACGCTATTGGTACTGGTGGACGCGATTTGAGCGACAAAGTAGATGCAATTACTGTTAAGGATGCTATTGCAGCTTTAGAAGAGCACGAACCTACAGACGTTATTTGTGTCATATCTAAGCCACCTGCAAAGGAAGTTAGAGATGAAGTTATGGAAATCCTTGAAAGCTGTAATAAACCGGTTGTTGCAGACTTTTTAGGTGAAAGACCTACTCATTATGAGGGTAATGTGTACTTAGCACATACATTAGAAGAGACAGCAAAAATTGCAGTTGACTTAGCGGCAGGCCAAAAAGTTAAAGAGAATTATTTTGAAAAAGTTGAATTACCAGCTAATGTAAAAACTTTATCAAAAGATAAAACTATTAAGGGATTATATTCTGGCGGTACTTTAGCTAATGAAGCCGGCATGTTAATTTCTGAAGCACTTGACTTAGGTCATTTGACTAAAGAAGAAGGTTATATTCTAAAAACAGATGGATATGATGTCATTGACTTGGGAGATGATGTTTATACCCAAGGTAAGCCACACCCAATGATTGATCCTGAGGTTCGCATTAATAAGATGCGCGAATATTGTCAAGATCCACATACAGGTGTTATTTTGCTTGATGTTGTTTTGGGTTATGGTGCAAGTGATGACATGGCAGGTGCTTTAATTCCTGTAATTGATGAAGAAAAAGCCAAGGCTCAGAAAGAAGGCAGACCACTTTACTTTGTGGCTACAGTTGTAGGAACTAATAAAGATCCACAAAACTATGACGAAACAGTTGAACGCTTAAAAAATCATGGAGTTTTGGTTCAAAAGAGTAATGCAAAAGCTGTTCAATTAGCTTTGAAATTAAAGGGAATACAGATATCTGAACCAGATAAGAAAGTTGTACCTTATACTGGTAAAAAGGTTGCTTTACCAAAAGTTAATGATAAAGTAAAAGAATTATTAACCACAAAACCTAGAGTAATTAATGTAGGTATTAGTAGTTTTAATGAATCAATCGTCAAATATGGTGGCAAAACTGTTCAATTTAATTGGAAACCACGTGCTAATGGCAATAAGCGAATGATCAAGTTACTCGATGCCTTAGAAAAATATGATGATGAAATTGATAGGGATAATGATAAAGTAATCCAAAGATTTAAGGATGCTAAGCCTTTCTTAGTTGACGTGGTTCCGGCTAAGACAGTTATCCCGGAATTGAATACAGAAAATAAAACTTTGTTACATGCGGGTCCACCAATTACCTATAAAGAAATGACAGGTCCAATGCAAGGTTCATGTGTTGGTGCAGCTATATTTGAAGGCTGGGCAGAAAATGAATCTGAGGCACGAAAGTTACTGGAAAATGGAGAAGTAAAATTAATGCCTTGTCATTCTGTCCATGCAGTAGGGCCAATGGGAGGCATTACTTCAGGTAATATGCCTGTAGTTATTGTTGAAAACAGATTGGACAATACAAGAGCATATTGTACCTTGAACGAAGGTATTGGTAAGGTATTAAGATTTGGTGCATATTCCCAAGAGGTTATTGATCGTTTAGTTTGGATGAGGGATGTTCTAGGCCCGGTTTTATCAAAAGCTTTGAAGAAAACTGATGATGGTCTTAACTTAAATGTCTTAATTGCTCGCTCAATTACAATGGGTGATGAATTTCATCAAAGGAATATTGCTGCTTCGGCCAACTTCTTGTGTGCAATGGCACCACTTATTACTGAATTGGATATTAGTAAAAAAGACAGGTATGACGTAATTAAGTTCTTGGCAGATACTGACCAGTTTTTCCTTAACATTATGATGGCTACTGGTAAGTCAATTGCTGATGCCGCTAGAAAGTACCAAAAAGGAACTATCGTAACTGCCATGGCTAGAAATGGACGTGACTTTGGTATCAGAATTGCCGGTATGGGAGACCAATGGTTTAAGGCACCTGTAAATACTCCTAAAGGTCTTTACTTTGCAGGATTTTCTGAAGATGATGCGAATCCAGATATTGGTGACTCTTCGATTACAGAAACTGTTGGTGTCGGTGGCATGGCCATGGTAGCAGCTCCTGGTGTGACCAGATTTGTCGGTGCTGGCGGATTTGAAGACGCATTAAGAATTTCTAACTCGATGGAAAAAATTAATACAACTCATAATCCTAATTGGACCATCCCAACTTGGGACTTTAAGGGTACAAATTTAGGTATTGATATTAGAAAAGTTGTGGAAACTGGGATTGAGCCAATTATTAATACTGGTATTGCACATAAAAAACCAGGTGTCGGTCAAATTGGTGCTGGTACGGTTAAAGCTCCGCTAACTTGCTTTGAAAAAGCTCTGGAAACTTATGCTAAAACTCTAGGTATCACAGTTGACTGATTCATGTGTTGCTCAAATTAGTAGTTATATCTATCCTGTTGACAAATTTGGTCATATTGGCAGAGTACATTCAATTTTTGCACATTCACTTAATATTCAAGTTGGTTTGCGACTAATAAATATAAGTTGCTTTGATAATTACCTGTCTTGTTTTGGCATAAATATTTCTGAAAAAAATTTAAAGTCAGTTATCCAAAGTGTAACCGAAAACAATATAGTTAAATTTTTGGATAATAATATAGTTTTTTACACGCAAGACGGGATTAAAAGAATCGATGTTAAAAACTTTGATATTGTCGAATTGAAAATTAAGCCTCTAAATTATTTTCCAGAAAAAGGATTAAAGAAAACTTTAGAAGTCTTAAACAATTGCAAAGTCGATCAAAGAATAGGTATTCCTAATAATACTTTATTAAAAAAATTCTCTGATGAAATGATTACATTCAAGAATTTTAATGCAGAGCAAATTGTTACTTGGCTACTTGGTAGAGGAAAGGGATTAACGCCAAGTGGTGATGATATTCTTTGTGGATATATTTTTGTGCTATTGCTTGTCGATAAAGCAAATACTTATTTATCTAGTTTAGTTAAACAAATAAGAAATAATTTAAAGCTTACTACAGACGTTAGTAAAGCTTATCTAATCTGTGCAACGCAAGGATATGTTAATTCCAAAGTTTATCAATTATATAAATCCTTTAAAAACCATAATTTTAAAGATATAGACAGTGAGCTAAATTCCATTCTTGAAATTGGTCATACATCGGGCAAAGATTTGAGTTATGGAATTAAACTAGGAATTTTAGCTAGTTTAAACACTCCTTAGTCTATGAAAGGAGCGAATAATGAAAAAAGATGAAGAGGGCGTAAAAGTTTCCAAAAACTATTGGATAAGAGTTGTCATTATATTTTTCCTGGGCTGGATATTGATGTATGGTACACGAACCATTTTCAATCCTATTATGGGTATCGTTGGCAAGCAATTTGGCTTAAACAACACACAATTAGGATTAGCAAATAGTATTTTCTTTTTAACTTATGCCATTTTTCAGGTACCATTTGGTGCTTTGGGTGATAAATATGGAAGAAAATTAGTGATAACAATAGGTTTTATTGTATTAGCTGTAATGAGCTGGCTATCAGGAATTGCTGCAAGTTTTACTTTGTTTTTAATTATTAGAGCCCTTGCGGGTGTGGGACAAGCCTCTTATTATGGTCCGCAGTACGCTTTGTCATCAGAAGCTATTCCACAAGATAAACTTACTTTAGGTACCGCTATTATCAATTCTGGGATGGCCTTTGGTACTTCTGGCGGATACTTGCTTTCAAGTTATTTAGTTTTACAAAACCATCAAAGTTGGAAAGTACCATTCTTTGTGGTAGCAATTCCAACATTCATCCTGGCGATAGTGTTCTTTACATGCTTAAAGGAAAAAGTTTATAGACCTAAAGAAAATGAAAAGCAGGAGAAACAACCAGAAGAAAAAGTTTCCCTTAAAAAAATTTTTACAGATAAGAATCTAGTCGCAGCCTTTATTCTTTGCTTCTGCAGTATTTACGCTAACTTTGTGATTATTACTTGGCTACCATCTTTCTTAATTTCCAATAGAGGATTTCAAGGTGGCAGTGTAGGCTTTATTTCTTCCTTGGTACCATGGGCTTCAATACCAGGAGCATTAATTTTTGCAAAATTAGCTGATAAAACTGGTAGCACTAAGAAATGGATATATATTTTAGTTCCACTTTCAATCATTTCAGTATTTGCAATTGCCTTCGTTTCTAATAAAACTTTGCTGATTGCAGTGTTGATCTTATACGGCTTGACGGGTAAATTAGCGATTGATCCTATCATAGTGGCTTATGTAACTAAAAAGGCACCTTATGGTTCTTTGTCAACTACATTAAGTGCCTACAATTTTATAGGTATGTCTGGCTCTATTTTGGCACCATATATTACTGGCTGGTTAGCAGATGTAACAGGACAAATGGAAATTGGCTTTTACTTAGGCTGTGGTTTGCTAATAATTGGCTTGATTGTCTTTGCTGTAATGGCAACTGACTCAGAGAAAGGGGAGACAGCTGTATAATGGCAACTAGTGTAATCGCCCTTGGTGGAAATGCGATCTTAGAAAAGGATCCCACAGACATTGGGCAAAAAGAAACGGTTAATAGAGCTACACGTTATATTGTTGAATATATTATGGCTGGAAATAAGGTAGCGATTTGTCACGGTAATGGACCTCAAGTAGGTAATTTGTTACTACAACAAAGTGCTGCTAATTCAAAAAAGAATCCGGCATTCAAGCTAGATACTTGTGGAGCAATGACTGAAGGTAGTATTGGCTACTGGATTCAACAGGGCTTGGACAATGCGTCTCAAGAGCTGGGTGAAAGTGTTAAGTCCCTGACTGTTATTACTCAATCTGAAGTTGATAAAAATGATCCTTCGTTTAAATCTCCGAGCAAGCCTATAGGTCCTTTTTATACTAAAGAAGAAATGGTTGAGCTTCAAAGAAACAGTAATGATACATTTATTGAAGACGCGGGTCGTGGATATAGAAAAGTTGTACCTTCTCCTAAGCCAGTAAAAATAGTTGAAGGGGATATTATTAAGGATACTGTTAACGCTGGCATTGTACCAATCGTTGCCGGTGGTGGCGGTATACCAGTTATTATAGAAGAAAATAAAATTAAAGGCGTAGAGGCTGTTATTGATAAAGATTTTGGCTCTGAAAAAGTTGCAGAAGGAATCTTAGCTGATAATTTAATAATTTTAACAGCCGTAGATAATGTTTACATCAATTTTGGAAAAAAAGATCAAAAAGCTTTGAATCATATTACAGTTTCTGAAGCTGAAATATATATAAAACAGGGACAATTTGCGAAAGGAAGTATGTTACCTAAGATTCAAGCAGCTATTTTGTTTGTTAAAAATCACCCAGATAGAAAAGCAATTATAACTTCAATTTCTAATTTACCAAATATTTCAGAAAATGTTGGAACCTTAATTACTGACAAATAAGGAAACGTAGGTGCTACCATGAGAAAAAAAGTAAAGTTGTCAATGGTTAATCAGATTTTGATAGCCGTTATTCTTGGTGTTATATTTGGGTTTGTATTACCTAGTTTTTCAGTTCAATTAAAGATAATTGGTGATATTTTTTTAAAATTAATGCAGATGTCCATACCAATTTTGGTACTGGGTCAAATAATTCAAGCAGTAGGAGGTATTAAACCTAATGAATTGAGCAAATTAGGAATTAAAACTATTGTCATTTTTGCAATCTCCTCATTACTTGCTGCTGCTTTCGGTGCATTAGTTGGAATATTATTTAAACCTGGAATTGGTGTGCATCTCGTCAAGGTTGCTGAAAAAGCAATACATGTTAAGTCTGTTTCGTTAAGTGAAACAATTTTAAGCTTTTTTACTAGCAACATCTTCGAATCTTTATCTAATGGGACAATTATTCAGATTATTATTTTTGCGATATTTTTTGGTATTGGATTAAGCAAATTTATGGAGAAAAAGCCTAAATCAAAATTGCTTGACTTAATAATCGACTTTAATGATGTCATTATTCAATTAGTAACCTGTGTAATGTTCTTTGCACCAATAGGCATCTTTGCACTGATTGCTTCTACCATTAGCAATTTGGGCATTAAAATAATTTTGCCGCTGATAAAATACTTATTCTCCTATGGGTTTGCAACATTCGCTTATTTGTTAATTTGGATTGTAATCATATCTTTATATCTTAAAGTTAACCCAATTAAATTAATCAGCAATATGTCAGAAATGTCGCTTATGGCCTTAGCTACTACTTCCTCGGCAATTACTTTACCGATTGAAATGAATGAAGCTAAAAACAAACTGGGCTTAAAAGACAGAATTACTAACTTGGTTTTACCATTAGGTATGTCATTAAATTCTAATGGTTCTGCCATGCATATGGCCATAACGGTGATTACAATTGCGCAATTATATAATATTAACTTTACTTTAGATAAGGTGTTTTATCTTATTGTAATATCAACATTTGTGTCACTTGCTAATGCTGTTGTTCCAGGAGCAGGTTTGGTTTCACTAGCAATAATTGTTCCTCAAATGGGATTACCAGTTGAAAGTATAGCAATTTTTGCAGGGGTCGAATGGTTCGTAGGGATGCTCAGAACTATTTTAAATGTTAATTCTGATGTTTATTCTGCACTAATGGTTGGAAAGTCAGCTGATGCCATTGATTATGAAGTATTTAATAAATAGGTGTAAGAAAGAAGTGATTTACTAAGTATAAATACTGTCTATTCTCCTACAAATTCTCACTTATTCTAACTAAGGACTGAGACCGATATTATTTCGATCTCAGTCCTTTTAATTATTACTGCTTCCTCAGCTCGCTCTTCAGATAGCTTTTTCTTTAGTTTAGAGTAGACTTTTTTGATAAAAATTACTTCAGTCTTGTAAATATAATTTGTAATTTACAAAGCGGAGACATTAATAATATACTTAAATAAAGTAGCAGTGTATGCATAATAACAAGTGATTATATGAATATAGACAAAAAATGAGTAGCACATCAGTAATAGAAAACGTCATAATTAACGGTACTAAACTTTATTTTTCAATTAGTTCAAAACAAGGCCGGAGACCAATCATTTTATATTTGCACGGTGGACCGGGCGATGCCTGCCTTCCTTTGACTAAAAAGTTTAATAGTGAACTAGAAGATCACTTTATCTTTGTCAATCTGGAACAAAGGGGCAGCGGGCTATCGTATTACAAATTTTCATCTGAAGAAAACTTGTCTATTGACACCATCTTGGCAGATATTCATCAGTTTGTGCTTTATTTATTAAAACGGTTAAAACAAGATAAATTGATTATCATGGGTCATTCTTGGGGTACGGTTTTAGGACTCTATTTTATTCAAATGTATCCAGACCTGGTTACGCAATATATCGGAATTGGTCAAGTCGTTAATATGAAAAAGAATATTGTTTTACAAAAAGCTTTTTTACGAACAAAAATGAAAAATACTGCCAAACTTGATCAACTTGATTTTGTACATGAACCAACTAAAGCCAGCCTGAAATTAACTAAAATGATTGTGGCTTATGGCGGCTCAATCTATGGCGCTAAAAACTACCGTAAATTAATTTGGCCGTTTATATCGGCTAAAGATTATTCTTTTAAAGACTTAATTCATCGTTTGCAGGGCTCGAAGCAGTCAATTCAATATTTCTGGGAAGAACTGATGGACGTTAATTTTGAAAATATCGTGCATTTTGCCATTCCCATTACTTTCTGTGAGGGCAGGCATGACCACCATGTGTCCTCGCAGTTAACTGCAGAATATGCTGCTAAAATTACTAGTCCGTGCAAATTGATTTGGTTTGACCATTCTGGTCATTTCCCGCAGTGGGAAGAACCAACTAAATTTAATCAGGAAATTATTATGCTTTTAGATTCACAAGCAAACTAAAAACTGGCAACTCACGTTATTAACAAGGTGAGTTTACCAGTTTTTTATATTTAATTAGGCCTTATTAATTATTCTGAAAATTACTCAAAAACTTGACGGTTTTTTCATTTTGCGGGTGATTGAATAATTGATCTGGCGTGCCTTGTTCAGTAATTACGCCATCGCTAATGAAAAACATTTGGTCGGAAATCTCCTTCGCAAACGCCATTTCGTGGGTTACGATAATCATCGTTAAACCTGTAGTGGCCAGGTTCTTCATAACGCTTAAAACTTCGCCGACCATTTCAGGATCCAAAGCACTAGTAGGCTCATCAAATAACAAAATTTCAGGATCCATGCAGATAGCACGGGCAATCGCGACCCGTTGTTGTTGTCCACCTGAAAGTTGGCTGGGACGAGCATTAACGTATTGCTCCATACCTACTTTTTTCAGATTAGCAAGTGCAATTTTACGCGCCTCGTCTTTTGACCGTTTCAATACTAATTCTTGACCTACCATACAATTAGCTAAAACATTCTTATTTTCAAACAAGTCAAATTGTTGGAAAACCATGCCGACTTTTGCCCGGTAAATATTGCGATTGTAGTTTGGCGCCAAAACATTTTTGCCGTGAAAATCAACTTCACCAGCAGTGGGTTCCTCAAGCAAATTGATGCAGCGCAAAGTTGTTGATTTACCACCACCTGAAGGTCCGATAATGGTGGCAATTTCACCTTTATTAATGTCAAAAGAGATATCTTTTAACACTTGGTGTTCACCGAATGTTTTCTTGATGTGCTTTAAACTTAAAATAGTTTCGTTTGATTCAGTCATTAGTTCTTAGCCTCCATGTCTTTTGGTGTGCCAACTTGAACTTGGTTTGCCATTAAGTTGTAATTCTTACTTCCTTGGAGGTGTTTTTCAATTAAGTTGAATATTTTGGTAATGGTAAAGGTCAAGATGAGGTAGATAGCAGAAATTGTTAAATAAGTTGGGAAGAACTTAAATGTCTGACTCGCAATAGTTGAACCGACGAAGAACAACTCTGATACAGAGATGATGCTCAGGACTGAGGTATCCTTGATGTTAACAATAAATTCGTTAGTAATTGAAGGCAAGCAGTTCTTGATTGCCTGTGGCAAAATAATATGCCACATTCTTTGATTATGAGTCATTCCTAGCGCACTGGCTGCCTCAAACTGACCTTCAGGTGTAGAAATAATTCCTCCCCGAATGATTTCGGCTAAATATGCTCCAGTATTGATGGAAACAATGATTAGTGCGGCGACGGTTCTGTCAATGTTCAAGTGCCAAAATTGGGCAATACCATAGTAGATCACAGCAGCTTGAACCATCATTGGCGTACCCCGGAAAATCTCGATATAAACTGAAAGCAGCCAGTTGACAAACTTGAGTAGCCATCTTTTACCGGGAGTAGTTGGTGTAGGAATGGTTCTGACAATGCCCACTGCCAGACCGATAAAGAAGCCTACAATGGTACCAACTGAAGCCAGAAGAAGCGTCATGCCGATACCATTTAAGATCATGCCGCCATATTGGCGCCACATAGATACTAGCCAAGGCTCTGACTTAGCCTTTTTGCCTTTTTTATCATTATCAGTTTTAGGCTGCTGCTTAACAGCTTCAGTCATTAACCTAACCCTTTTTGCTTGAGGAATAGTAGCTAAAATTTGGTTGACACTCTTGAGCAGCGCCTTGTTAGGCTTGGCAATTCCGATTGAGGTAACAGATTCTTCCTTAGTAGCGTGAAAACCAGCCATTTTGCTGACAGGAATTGACTTAATATCAGGGTCAACCATCTTAAAGGAAGTTGATTCAGTGTCTTCGGCAACATAACCATCAATAGTACCTGAAATCAAACTTTGCCGCATTGCCGCAAAATCACGCATAGCCGGTTGTCTTTTAGCACCTTTTAACTGCTTGATTAAATCATAGTGGAAAGTACCTTGTTGTGCGGTTAATTTAGCACCCTTAAAGTCGGTCAGCTTTTTAGCGTTAGCATATCTGCTGTTAAGCTTGGTAATTACCACAAAAGTACTGTTTCTATATGGCTTAGAGAAATTAATGGCTTTTTCACGCTCAGCTGTTGGGCTCATACCGGCAATAATCAAATCGGCTTTGCCGCTGGTCAAAGCGGGCAGTAAACCATCCCATTCAGTCTTAACAACTTCTACTTTTCTATGTAATTTTTGACCAATAATTTTGGCAATTTTAACGTCATAGCCATTGGCGTATTCTTTTGACCCTTCAATTGGCACAGCACCATTGGCATTATTAGTCTGTGTCCAATTGTACGGCTGATAATTAGCTTCCATGGCGACTTTTAGCGTACCGTCTTCCTTTTTGGCGTTAACTTCATTCAGACTAAAATTAGCCCCAATGCCCAAACAGGTGAATAAGGCAACTAAGGTAGCCAGCCACTTAAATCTTGACTTCATTTTGAAAACCTCCACAAAATATGTTTCAAATAAAGCCAATACAATAAAAGCGTAAACAAAAACCTCGCTGTTAGTCAAAAACAACGAGGTTATAATCTATTTTTTAAACAAATCATATAGCGCTCCCTGGAGATGAACCAGGACAGTCTGCAAAATATTCTCTTGCAGCCCAACAAAAAGATTGAAACGAACAACATTTTTGTTTCGGCAGTAATTCTTACGCTAATCTTCAAAGTGTTCGCTCACTCAGATTAGTTTCGTAACAACCGCGACCTCTATTGCATTGGAAATTATTTAACTTAGAAAAATAATAGGCTATTAAGAGTGACTTGTCAATAATTTTATTTAAAAAATATTTTATAATTATCTCATTTATTATCTTTTACTATTTTAAAAGGGCACGGTGATCCTGTTCTCACTGCCAGCCATTATCCTTTTGATAAGCACTTTTTTTCATTCTAGAAACATAGGGGTTACCGGCAACATAATAACGTAATTTTTTATTGGCCCATTCTAATTCAGATTGACTCACGCCAATTCTGGCACTGGTTTTAATTTTCTTAGCCTTCTTTTTGTGACCGTCATCTAAGTCGATTTTAAATGGAGAGTCAGACAAGAAGTGTAAATTCCATTTTTTATCGTGAATACCAAAAGCCTGCATCATTTTCGCAGGACCATTAGTTAAAAGCACCCCATTTTTGCCGATACGATTTTTAATCATCTGCTCTATGCCCCAGACTGGTTCGATGGCTCTAATTAAAACTCCTTGCGGCTCATTATATTCTTGTGTTGCAACATCAAAAAAGAAATACTGTCTTTGGGCGTAAATGTAGATAGTTCCGCCTTTACGATATAGACCTTCATTAGCCGGACTGCGATGACCGCCATAAGAATGTGCTGCCCGGTCTTTAACGCCTAAGTAAGCTTCAGCCTCTACAATATAGCCACCCATTATATTCCTGCCATCATTATATGTTAATGGTCTGCCAATCAAATCTTTAGTAATGGCAGCAGTTGATTTGTTAGAGAAATAAGTTGAATAATTCATTTTTTCTTCCGTGTAGTAAACTTAAACTAAAAGGAGATATTACAATGACAAAGATAAAATTAGTACGCATTTACGAACATGAGCAGCCTGCTGGCTACCGCATTTTAGTTGATCGTCTGTGGCCACGAGGCAAAAGCAAAAAAGATGTTAATTTGGATGAGTGGGTCAAAGAAATTGGTCCCAGTACCGAATTGCGTAAGTGGTTCAATCACGATGATACTAAATATCCTGAGTTTAGGCAAAAGTACATTGCTGAATTAGAACATAATCCTGTGACTGTTAGTTTTGTCACCCGAGTGAAAGACGAACTTGCAAAACAAGATGTCCTTTTTCTTTATGGCGCAAAGAATAAAGAGCACAACCAGGCAGTTGTGCTTAAAGAATACGTTGAACAAAGACTATAGTTTCCGTCTTTTCCTTTTTGCTCGTAGAAAATGAAAAGCGATAGTTAAGATCAGAATACCGAACACAATTAAGGCAAAAGTTGTATTAGGCAGTTCGTAATGTAGCGGTGGCAAAGACAATAAAAGCTTAAGGGCAATGATGGCAATTAAAATGTAAGCCATCGGTTGCAGTTCAGGAACAATATCCATCAACTTGATGATGATTTCGGCAACACCCCGCATACATAAGATACCAATCATGCCACCAATTAATACTACTACCGGATTATTGGAAACCGCTAAGGCCGCTAAAACTGAATCAATTGAAAAGACGATATCCATTGCTTCAATTGAAATAACGGTCCGCCAGAAAAGTGATAGAAAATGTTTCCCCTTTTTGGAAGAATGTCTGGGACTTTTTTCAGTTGTAATTTTTGTGTTAGTGGCAGCCTTTTGGGGATGCCTTTGGTCGTAGAAAAACTTGAAGGACAGATAGAAAAGATAAAGGCTGCCTGCTAGTTTAATTTCCCAAAAATTGATCAGATAAGTACCAATACCAATCACAATGAAACGAAAAATATATGCACCCCATAGACCATAAAATAATGACTTTTCCTGTTGTTTCTTGTCAGGCAAAACCTTGGTTTGAGCTGCCAAAACAACTGCATTATCAACAGAAAGCAAGCATTCCATCAGAATCAGGGTTAAGATGATGAGCCAATCTTTGCCACTGGTCAGTACGTGAATCCAATTACTTCCACTGAAAAAGGGAGCATACATTTTAAAAATTGCCATTTAATTAAAAGCTCTTTTCTAGTCCAGATTTATTTTTGATTACTGTGTCAAGTTTTAACAAGTATTATAGTGGTGCTCGGGTAAAAAACATTCCTAATAACATAAATACTTTTTTAAAAAACTAATTAAAGCTGTTTAAAAACATCCAGTGCATCCGCAATAATGGAGGAAATTCCTTCTGCTGGAATGGCAGTTTTATTAATTGCCCAAACTTTAGCTCCAGCTTGCCTGTAAGATAAAAGCTGGGCAAAAGGGTACACGACGAAACTGGTGCCTGAAATAATTACCAGGTCAGAATTTTGCATTGCGTTGACTGATTTGGCCAAACTATCACCGTTAATGGCTTCACCGTATAAAACAATTCCTGGTCTGATAATACCGCCACAATTTTCATGCTGGTAAGATTTGGCGTATTCAGCGTATGAAACTGGTTTATGGCACTTAGTGCAGTAAATATTGTAAAGACAGCCATGAAATTCGGTCACGTGTTTATTGCCGGCTTTGGTATCCAACCCATCAACATTTTGTGTAATTAGATCGCCTTTTTCGTTGCAGATCTCGGCAATTTTCTGGTGGATTTCATTTGGCTTGGCTTCAGGGAAATACATATTATCCATCACAAATTTGTAGAAGAATTCTGGTCGCTGATAAAGCGTTTCCTCACTTAGAATTGTTTCCGGACTTTCAGAGACGCCATCATAAATACCGTTTTTGGACCGGTAATCAGGAATACCGGAATGAGTTGAAACTCCGGCACCGGTCAGAAAAGTGATGTGGCGTGCTTGATCAATATCATTTTTTAATTCAGTTATCTTGTTAGAATCAATCATAATTTTGCCTTTCTTAAAACTAGTTTTACTATTGCTAGTTTACTACAAGATTTTGTCCAACATATAGGGCTATTACAATAAATGTACGATGGTGCTACTTTAAATAATCTGTCAAGATACTCCCACATAGGTTTTATTCTTACGCAAAAGTGGTGAATCTAATCAACGAAGCTAAGCAAAAATTGATTGTCAATTTTCAGTCATTTTAAAATGAATCTCTCACGTTCATATAAATCATATTTTGAAAAAGCAAAAATTCAAACGAACAAGGTGAAAAAGACCATAAGGATTAAAAGAAAAGAATGTAGAATTAATCAAAAGTCTGCTCTTAAAAGAAAATTTAGTCTAAGAAAAGGAAAGTATATGACTATTTACGTTTCGCATAGTGACAAAATAGGTCTTAAAAAAGGAAGATGGTTTTGTTAGCTCATTAATTGGAGAGATCGCTGCGGAATTTGAGATAGAACTGGATGATGACTTGAATAAAAATAATTAGAATATAAATAGAGCAATTTTAAATAAATAGAAAAACTTGCTATTAAAATTTTGTCCCAATGTACTAATCATTTTTTTAAATTGAATAATCCTGAATTTCTGGAAATAAATTGTGAGCCTTTATGTTATTCTAGATTGTAAGATTACGAGGTGAGGTTAATGGTTCAATTTGTTTGGGTAAAACGAGTAAACGACCAAAAGCTTAATGATATCAGGGAAAATGAATATCTTAAAAAAATATTTGAGCAATTCAAAAATTATGAAGAAGAGGAAAGCAAAGCGAAGAAAGCTACTAACAGTGGTAGACCCCATAGTTATCGAGACGGTATAATCAAGATGTTATTCAATTATAAGACTATTTATGGGTCTATTCCAGATGATGTCTTCAGTGATACTTTTAAGAAAAATCTGAGTGCAATTATGGAGTTAAATGGTTTTGCTAAATTTAATCAAGAAAACCATAGTTACCCTATGGCCAGCACCAAGGCTTTTTTAAAATTTCTTAACTCTTATTCCGATTATGATAATGCTAATTCAAATAGAAAATCCTATACATATAAGGCTCCGATTGCAATTAATAAGAAAATAGTTAAGCATAAGAAGACTAGATCCAAATCTAAGACCAATAATCTTCTTCCCAAGATTGACTATCTTGAAGAGGAGAAGAAAAAAACTGAAATTGGAGTTACTGGTGAGAAGCAGGTAATGCTCTATGAAGTCAATAGATTAAAGGATTATCCTAATTTACAAGATAGAATCACACAGAGATCAAATAAATCTGATTCATATGGGTATGACATTCTATCTTTTGAAAAAGATGGGACTGAACGTCATATAGAGGTTAAGACGACCTCTACTAATATAAGTAATCAGATAACTTTCCAAATGTCAGAAGGTGAACGCCAACACGCGTTAGAATGCGATAATTATTGGATTTACTTTGTTTTCTTTGATGGTAATCAACCTGTAATTTATCCTTTTAAGAATCCTATAATTAGACCTGAAGATGAAGTCAGGGCAGTACCTATCAAGTATCAGGTATCCTTTAATATTAAAGATTAAAAACTCATTACATATGATAGCTTTTTTGTTTGCATCTGGGTTCTTAGTTAGTCATCAACCGTTCTAATAACTAATCCACTTGATAAATCAATTATATTTTATAAACTTCACTTATTTTGATACTTGTAAAACCTTATATGTCAAGGAGTAAGCTACATTCAATGAAGTTACTTAAAAAAACCGTGCTATCAATTTTGACAGCATGGTTTTAATTTATTATAGAATTTGAATGTCATGTTCTTTGCATTTAGTAATCATATCGTGAGGCCAAACACTGGCTTGAACTTCACCGATGTGAGCTTTGCCAAGCAAAAGCATGCATAAGCGAGATTGTCCAATACCACCACCAATAGTATAAGGTAATTCTCCAGCAAGCAACATGCGGTGAAATTCCAATTTTTCACGGTCCAGACAATCAGCCTTCTTCAGTTGTTCGTGCAGGCTTTCAGGACTAACGCGAATCCCCATTGAAGAAATTTCGATTTTTTGCTTTAACGGTTCATACCAGAAAATCAGGTCACCGTTTAATTCCCAGTCATCATAATCGGGTGCACGACCATCGTGGGGCTTGCCGCTTCTCTTCAGTTTATCGCCGACTTTCATTATAAAGACAGCCTTTTCTTCTTCGGCAATTTTATTTTCTCTTTCTTCAGGACTGATGTCCGGCCAGCGATCTTCTAATTCTTGTGTAGTAATAAAGTAAAGTTTTTCTGGCAAACGGTAAGTAGAAGCAGGATAGCGGAAAGCACAGCCAGCTTCAATTTCTTTAATTGCAGCAAAAATCTTGGTAACGGTACTTTTAAGGGTTGCTATCGTTCTTTCCTCTTTGGCAATGATTTTTTCCCAATCCCATTGGTCAACATAAATTGAATGAAAGTTATCTAAATCTTCATCGCGGCGAATGGCGTTCATGTTAGTAAAAAGGCCCTCATGCATGTTAAAGCCATATTTCTTCAGTGCCATTCTTTTCCATTTGGCAAGTGAATGCACTATTTCGAGTGTGTCATCTGTTGGTAAATCCTTGGCATCAAAGGCAACTGGACGTTCAACGCCATTTAAGTTATCATTAAGCCCTGTATGTTTTTCGACGAACAGGGGGGCAGACATTCGTTGTAAATGTAATTTTTTAGCTAAAACCTTTTGAAATTCTTCACGAATATAAACAATTGCTGCTTCGGTATCGCGAATTGTGAGAGTTGGATGATAATCTTCGGGTAAAATTAAAGTCATTGTGTTGACCTCCTAAAATTTAAGGAAAAGAAAAAGCCCTTTATCCCGTTTTTAACAAAAACAAGGACGAAAGGCTTTTTCCGCGGTACCACCTTAATTGCCCAAATTCTGGGCCAACTCATGAAGCACTATCATGCTTCACCAGCGTGGTAACGTACTGGAGACGACACAACCTACTTTTATAAGAATTTCAGCGTGCTGCTAAAAGTGTTTTTCAATAACCCAGGGTCTAACGGTTTTCCACTATCACCGTTTCACTTAAAGAAGTAAGTTATCTACTCGTCTTTTTCATTGCATTTAATTTGATAATAATTTAATCATGATTTTAATAAAAATGCAAGTAAAATATCATTAATGTTGAATAAAATATCTAACGTCTGTCAATCTGTTATAATAGATGAAAATACAATTGAGGAGAGTTATATGGTAGTTTTTTATCTAATTTTGGATGCCTTGCTTCTAGGCTACACTTGTTATAGTTGGTACTGGCAGGCAAATATTGACTTAAAGGGACATTATCGCTCGTCTTCAGTTATTTGGGCCGTAATTTTTATTTGGATCGGTTTTGCCTGGCAATTAATTGAAAAGGGCGATCCAGGTCTTAGTATTTTCCTGGCAATCTTCTTGTTGATTGGTATTATTGACGGCTTTACGGGTTTTGCACCTAAAAGAGCTGTTGTTTCTGGCTATTTTCGGCGGACCGTCTCATATTCAGAGATTGCGATGGTCACTTTAATTAAAGTGCCTAATCCTAAGAAAAAGCAGGTAATTTGTATTTTAACAACCCAGAAAAACAGACAATATTACCTTCGTTTTTCATACGGCGTAGCACAAATTGTCGAGGCACTTAAAAATCATATTCACCATGATATTAGGATTGAAATTCAAGATATTTTTTAAGCCACACAATTAACGTGGCTTTTTTAATGAACTCATTTTTCTTCCCAGTTCATTTCTAGATATTTGGTAAAGCCACCCTTAAGGGCGCGCTTTTCTTTTACTTGCTTTAAAAAAGTAGCTTGATCAATATTTTTAAAGTTGAGGTAAGCTAAGATGACTTCATAAACATCACCTAATTCCTCAATTAAATTAGTTTCAGTTTTAGCAGCAAGAACTTCATTAGTTTCTTCAATTAATTTTTGCTTTAAAGCCGGTTCTCTTTCTGCGGGAGCAAGTTCACGGTAAGTAGCATAGTGCGCAAATTCTGGTATTTTATCTCTAACTAATTTTTTCATTTTGATGAGCCTTTCTTACTAGTATTATTTTAAATTTAATTATACTGCTAATTTTTTCAAAAAATATGTGAAAAAGATAACAATATGTAGTAAAATTAACATAGTAGAGATATATTTATATTAGAAAGTGTGAAGATATGCGTAATAATGATTTTAATGATGTAGTACAAAATCGTCATTCTGTGCGTCACTTTGATAAAAGTGTTAAAATTCCGCGTTCAGAATTTAAAGAAATGTTTGAAGAAACAGTAACTGCTCCTTCCGGTTGCAATTTGCAAGGTTGGCACTTTGAAGTAGCAGACACCCCTGAAACTATTGCTAAAGTTAAGAAATACATGCTGAGATTTAACGATCCCCAGATGGACAGCTGTGCTGCAGTTGTGCAAGTCTTTGCCGATGTTTATGCTTATAAAAAGTATCGTGAAAATTGGACTAAAGAATATGAGACAGGCAACATCACTAAGGAAAAATTAGACGAAGTCTTAAGAACCTTTTTGCCATCTTATGAAAATGGCACATATTATTCTTGTGCAATTGATTCCATTAGGTCTTGCTCACTTGCTGCCATGCAGTTTATGCTTGTTGCTCGCAACCATGGTTACGACACTAACCCAATTGCTGGCTATGACGAGTCTAAAATTGCCAGAACCTTTAACTTAGAGCCAAAACGCTACTTACCAGTAATGGCAATAGTAATTGGCAAGAGCAATGAAACTGAAGAAACTATGGCTAAAACAACTCGCTATCCAGCTGAAAGTGTTTATCACTTTGCGGAATAATTAATAATAGCCCATTTTAAAAGCCTTCCAAAAATGGAAGGCTTTTTAGCTGCTACAAAATTGGCGAAAGCATCCGTGAAAAGCTTTGCAAAATTTTAAGCCAGCGACTTTGTTTGGCAATATCTTCAGGAGTCAATAAGGATGAAACTTTCATATCATCTTCAAATGATTTTGCGACTTCACGGGTGAAATTTTTATCATAAAAAACGGCAATATCTTCAAAGTTAAGGTCATATGAGCGATAATCCTGATTCATTGATCCCACAGTAGAAAAGGTATCGTCAACTACAATTGTTTTAGCATGAATAAATCCTTTGTTATATATATATATTTTAATGCCATAACGGGATAATTCATTAGCATACCATTGTGTAGCGCGGTAAATGAACGGGTGGTCTGGTTTACACGGTATCATAATTCGTAAATCTACTCCTGACTGGGCAATTGTTTGCAAAGTGGCAAACATCGCGTCGTCAGGAATTAAATAAGGCGTTTGAATCCAGAGCCGTTTTTTCGCTAAGGACATTAACCGCATAATACCATTACGCATATTGGCATTATAGCGGTCAGGTCCGTCCGAAACTATTTGTGTTGCTACATCACCAGCATGAATCTCATTTTCATCCAAGTTGGGAAAAAGGATGGTATTGAAAGCAATGACTTGATTTTCTTTTTGAATTGAGGCGTTCCAATCCATGACAAACCGCTCTTGCAATAATAAAGAAGCAGATCCGACAATCCGCACCTGACTGTCACGCCAATAACCAAATTTTTTCTTGCGACTCAGATACTGGTCACCGATATTAAAGCCGCCAGTCCAAGAAGTTTTGCCATCAACTACCACAATTTTGCGGTGCAAATGGTAGTTAATCCGATACCGCGTAATCATGTTGCGTGAGGTAATAAAGGGTAGGACTACGCCACCAGCTTTTCTTAATTGATCAAACCAGGCTTTAGTTGCACCCATTGAACCCCAGGCATCATAGAGCAAACGAACAGATACGCCTTCTTGTGCTTTTTTAATCAGCAAATCAAGAAAGTCGTTGCCGATTTCATCATTATAAAAGGTATAAAATTCAACATTCACTGATTGTTTGGCCTTTTTAATATCAGCCATCATGTCATGAAACATGATTTCACCGTCGGTATAGAGCTTAACATGATTGTTTTTGCTCAATGGCGACTCGCCATCATGATCAAAAAAGTGCACCACCATTTTGGCTCTGTTTGAGGTATCAGAGGTGCTGATTTTTTTAGGTGCAGCAGTAATTGATTTTTGCACATTCCGCAGCCCAATATGATGTTGCTTGTTAATGGCAAAAATATTTTCCTGTGAAATTCCCCGACCAAAAAAGCCGTAAATGATCATTCCTAAAACTGGAAAAACCAGCAGAATAATCAACCAAGCCCAAGTTGTTGAGACAGAGCGTCTTCTATGAAAGACAATATAAAAGGCCAATATAGTATTGGTAATAATGATGATACGTCCTATGTCGCGGAGCAGAATCACACGTATTTCCTCCAAAATTAAATTATTTTTTAAGACCAATAAACTTATCAATAATGTTGATGACAAATGGGTTATCGTGCATCCAGCTATGTTCAGCGTATTTCTTCCCGCGAATCTCAACTTCATGATAAGATTTGGCATAGGGTGCCAAAATATAGCGGATGCTTTTAGCAGAAGTGACGGAAATAAACTTGTCGCTGTTGGTGTTGTCCAAAACATTACCATAAATATTTAATACTGAAATATTGGGATTAAACCGTTTGCGTCTGAACAAAAGGTAAAGATAATGCAAATTCACCACAGCTGGACGACCTTTTTGGTTAAAAGCATTAACGTTAGGGATATCTCCTAAATAAACTACACCATCAAAAGGTCCCGCGATAAAAGCACATTTGACTAAATGAGGAAAATCTTTTTTCCGATATTTGCGCATTTCCGTGCGTACTATACAGGGGCAGGCCAATGAATGTGCGATTGCCGAATAGTGTGAAAAGTGGTACCTTTGAGCTAAAAATGGTAATGTGAAACGCAAGTAGTAGTCAATTGCATACACACCAACAAGACGCTGACGAAAAACAACTTGCACAATTGGATTAGGATCACCAGTCCAAGTGCCTTCTAGCTTAAAGTTACCTAGCAAATCAGCAGTAACTTTGAGATATTTGGGATTGCCTTTATCAGCAAGTGCCTGCTTGACCATTACCTTTGTAGTGTAGTCACCGCCACGAAAGCCATGAAAATATATGATAGGTATTTGTTCAAAATCGCCTTTTTTAGGTTCAATTGTGGCATTATCTTCAATTCTTTTTTTATGTAAACGCAAGAAAACACGAGTAGGTGCAAAAGTTGCCAAGACAGCCAAGAAAAGCATGCTTAGTCTGCTCGGTTCCTTTGTAAGGTCGCGTTTGTGGTTTTTCTCTACTTCTTCCTTGTATTTTTTAGTATTGAAGAACATAATACCACCTTAAAAAATAGAACTACTTATATTTTAGCATTGACTGGAAATTTTAGTGATAGGGGAGCATATGAAATTTTATGCAGTAAAAAAGGGCCGCAAACCAGGTGTTTATCGCACTTGGGAAGATGCCCGAAAACAAGTTGAAGGCTATTCTGGGGCCGAATATAAATCTTTTGCCAAAATAACTGATGCCACTGAGTATTTAGCTTGGGATCGCGAAACTGTTCATCAAGTCTTTCAAAAAGATGAGGATTCATTACAAAAAGCAATTGCCAAGATTCAAAAAGAAAGTCGCAAAATCAAGCAAAATCCCGCTACAACACCTTCTGTCCCAAAGCCTAAGGCGCTAAACAGGTCTAATAAGTCTGATTCATCTGAGTTTTTTGCCACAATTTATACTGACGGGGGTACCCGCAATACCGGTAACTTTAAAGGCGGTCATGTGCGAGAAACCGATAAAGCTGCATGGGCTTATTTAATTGAATGGCAAGATCAGGGTCATAAAAAATCTACTTATGATTCAAATGGTGAGTTTGGTGCGACTAATAATAAGATGGAACTAACAGCTCTAATAGAAGCACTCAAAAAATTGCTCGAGTTAGGCTTTAACGAAAAACCATTATTATTTGTGCTGGATTCACAATACGTTTTAAATCCAATTACTAAAGGCTGGCTTAAAAATTGGAAAAAACGAGGCTGGACCAAAAGTACAAAAGGTGCAATTGCCAACCTTGAGTGTTGGCAGGAGTTGTATCAGCTTTTAGATAAATTTTCTCAAGCTAAATTCGAGTGGACCAAAGGGCATGCCCATAATCGCGGTAATGAATTTGTCGATCATACATTGAACAAATTCATGGACCAAATGTAATTAATTAAAAGTAGTCACAATTAGGCCGCTAAAAAGGTGGCTGAAAAATGAAGTGATATTATGCCAAATTTGTTCAAACCAGTTACGATTTTCTGGGGTATTGATTTTATCAAAGATTCCTTTGGCGTTCTTCTTAATGTTTTTAGATAAAGCATCAGCCTGGTCCCTAAATTTATGATTTTTTAAAGCACCAGAATCACGCACTTCAATTAAGATGTTGATTATTTGCTGTTTCTGATTATTGTTAATGACGTCGCCAAGATGATTGATGTTAATTTGGTTGTTTACAATATCATGAATTTGACTATCTGACACATTGTTGCCAATTTTACCCATTTCCTGCTTTGCACCTGCAACAGCGTTATTAAGTTGTGCATCACTATAGCCGTCTTTATCTTTATTTTCTTTAGTAATTTTACTTAAGGTGTTCATTTCGTCCTGCGCTGCGTTTACTTGCTTTTGATTTAAATTTTCTCCGGTTTTGTTATAGGCAGCATAAACACCGGCTAAAGCACCGGAGCCATCAATTGGCACGGCACTGGTAACATAAATATTGGCATCAGAGATACCGGCAGTTAAAGCTGCATTTTTGTATTGGTCAGCTGTAATTGTTGTGATATTGTTGCGGCCTTGATAGTCAAGGATATGGACGTTAATACCACTACCTTGTGCTTCTTTTTCAATCATGGCACTGGACCAAACGCCAGAATGAGTTGTAAAGTTCGCACCAGAGGGATTAAGATATTTGACTAAGTCCTCACCAGTAATAGTAATTGTTTGGTAGCTATTGCCATTTAGCGGTTCACTGAGGGTTTTTAGGGTACCGCTTCTTTGGGAAGCAGTTAAAGAAGTTCCAAGGCAAACAACTGGTAATTCATCTGCCTTAACAGTTTGTGTATCAGTACCGCACATGAGCATGCCAAAAAATAACAGTGTAATAATAGTTGAAAATGTTTTTGCTTTTTTCATAAAATAATTAACTCCTTTTGACTGTTCTAATTATACTAAATGCTAAATACAAAAGGTTAAATTATAGTTATGTACTACTTACTTTACGATATTTTTAATATTTAAGATGGTATAATAACAAGTTAAAGGAGGAAGCTATGATTCAGCAACCTGAATTAACTGTCATTATGCCTGTTTACAATGTCGAAAGATATTTAGAGCGGGCACTTGATCATTTGGCTAAGCAAGATGATCCCAATTTTAAGTTGTTAATTGTCAATGATGGTTCAACGGATAAAACGCGAAAAATAGCAGAAAGCTATCGCACACGATTCCGTTACTTTAAGATAATAAACAAGCACAATGGGGGCCTGTCTGATGCGCGTAACGTCGGTATTGCCAACGTTGATACGCCATATTTTACATTTCATGATGGTGATGACTGGGTAGATTCCGATTATACAGCATTTTTTGTAAATGCTTTTCACGACCATCCAGATGCAGCTATGGTTTCCTGTGGTTTCTGGCTTGATTATGAAAACAAGCAAGGTTCAATTCCTGTTACCAAAAAAGTCGTGCGTGGCATGAAAGGCAAGGCCCGAACTTATCAATTAATCAGCAATCCTTTTGGCTCTTTATGTGATAACCATTGTCTGGCTACTCCAGTCAAGGGCTACACCTGGAACAAAGGCTATAAATTATCAGTCGTGCGGCAGAATCATCTGCATTTCATGGAAAATTTAGCTTTTATGGAAGATCAGATATTTAATGTGCAATATTTGGCTTTAACAGAAGGTTTTTATTGTGATAGCAAACCTATCTATCATTATTGGCAGCGTAAGGACAGCATGGTTCATCACTTTAACGCAAAAATGATCCCTGATAATTTTAAGGCTAACTATATTATTGCTAAGATCATTGTTCGCAGTTTGTGGCATGAGCATAAGAAAGAAAAAAATTCTAATCAAAGTTTGGTAGAAGCTAGTGAAAGAGACCAAAGATGAGAGAAAAAGTTAACGGTAACGAGCTTTATTACAGTAAGTTAGGCAAGGGTGCTCCACTGCTTTTATTACACGGACACCATTTAGATGGTGGCATGTTTGACCAAATTGTTGCCCCGCTTTCTCTTTACTATACGGTTTATGTTCTGGATATGAGAGGTCATGGCCTCAGTCAGGGAGAGCCTGCTGAGCACTATCAAACTGAAGTTGAAGATCTGGCTGCTTTTATTAAGCAAGTTAATATCCGGGGTTGCTATTGTTTTGGCTTTGATGCAGGCGGTTTGGTAGCAATGATGCTTGCAAGTCAGGATCAAAATATCTTTAAAAAGCTCATGGTAGCTGGTGTCTTTGTGAACGGCAATGGTATCAAATCATATCATTATTTGACTGAAGGCTTTCTGCGTTTCTTGCGTATGAACCGTGATAGTAAGGTGGAATTGTCGGAAAGTTTCATGTCTGTTGACAGTTTGAAGGCAATAAAGATACCGACTTATTGTGTCGTGGGAGAAAAAGACTGGGTTAAAGTGGAACATGTTCGCTGGTACAGTCAAATTATTCCTCAAGGACAGCTTCTGATTATGCCTAGACAAAAGCATGAAAGCTATGCAGTTAAGAGCTTTAAATTGCTAAACTTAATGGAAGACTTTTTTAAATAGTTTATTTAATTCAAGAATACTTTTACTTCAAACTTAATATTTAACAGCCGATAATAGCTTCGGCTTTTTGTTTGAATTATTACTTTTCTAGGCACTGAGGACTTTTTTGGTTATAATAGACTTGCAAAGATTGTAATTTTTAAAAAACGAGGTAGTCATGAACAAGGAAGAACTTCTTCAAATATTGCACCCGATGAAGCTGATTGGGTTAGGCGGAAATCCCGCATTAAATGAGAAAATTGCACAGATCTTGAAAAAGCCGTTAATTGAAACTGCTGTGCAACATTTTAGTGACGGTGAAATTCAAGTTAATATTGGCGAAAGTGTCAGAGGATGTGACGTTTTCGTTATTCAGTCAATTCAGGATCCCGTAAATGAAAACTTTATGGAATTGGAAATTGTTTTAGACGCATTGCATCGTGCTTCAGCACACAGAATCAATGTAGTAGTGCCATACCTGGCTTATTCACGTTCAGATACCAAAACTCGTTCGCGGGAACCAATAACTGCTAAGCTTATAGCTAATTTATTACAAATTACTGGTCTGGATCACTTAATTGCTCTTGATTTGCATGCTTCGCAAATTCAAGGCTTTTATAATGTGCCGGTTGATCATTTGCATGCTATGCCGCTTTTAGCACAATACTTTATTGATAACGGTATTGCTACCAAAGAGGAAGACGATATTGTGGTTGTTTCTCCAGATCATTCTGGAGCTAAACTTGCCCGCAACTTTGGTCAGTGCTTTGATGCTCCAATTGCGATTGTGGATCAGCGCCGTGCACGTTATGACGCAGATGTACATGACATGATTGGTGATGTTAAAGACAAAAAATGTATTATTGTAGATGATTTAATTGATACGGGGTCACGCATTTCTTCTTCAACTAAGTCAGTTCTAGCGGCAGGCGCCAAGAAAGTCTATGTTGCTTCAACACACGCATTATTATCACAAAATGCAACTGAAGTTCTGAATGAGTTGCCAATTGAACAAATAGTGGTAACTGATACAATTAAACACAGCCATTATCCAGATAGAATGGTTCGTATTTCAGTAGATTTGCTTTTAGCGCGGGGAATTAATTATGTATATAATGACCGCTCAATGCATTTGTTAAGTGAAAGTAAATTAAAGTAATTACATATTATACGGCTTACTTTTAGTATATGTTTCTTTAGTAAAAACTATCAGCCAATAATATACCAGTGCCTTTTTGTTTATTTATTCTATATCATTGGTATAATGGAGGCAAAATGTATAGGAGCTGAGAAAACATTATGGCACGACGTAAAAATTATAAAAGAAGACGTACAATTTTAAGTAATACTTTTCACTTAATTAGAGAAAATGGTATGGACAGTGTTTCATTTCAAATGATTGCAGAAAAGTCTGGCATTTCCAAGTCATTGTTGCAGTCATACTATCCGCATAAATCAAACTTGATTGCTGATGTAGTTCGGAACATTCTCAATACACTAGACAAGCAAGTGCAGAAGTTTAGTGTTAATAAAGAAGACGAAGTATGTGCTCGCACCAAAGCTTTTATTTATGCAATTGAAATGCTGGGTATTTACGATGAAGGTCTTAAACGTATTATTACTGAAGTGTTTAAGAGTAACGAATCGCTAGATTTTTGGAGTAAAACTATCAACGACTGGTTGAAAGAAAAGCAGTTGTTTAATCACTTTGACTTTGATCCCAAAGAAGTTCGGATGGGGATTGCCTTTGCTGTAACTGGTGTGAGTCGTCTTTATTATGATAATAAAGAATATGAAGTTTCTCCTGAAGAAATAGCTGATTACGGTACCAAAGCATTCATGTACAGTTTTTTACATTCTTCAAAGCCAACTATTGAAAAGGCGCTTAAAGAGGGTCATGAGATTATTGAATCTACTGACATTAAGACCATTCATCATGCAATAGATACAATGTTTGATGAAGACAAGGAGATTGTCTGTTAGGAAGGAAAAATATGGCAAATGGCGCGCGAGAAGGTTTGCACAGAATAAGTCAAGAACAGAACAACCAATACAAACAGGTTCTGTCCTTTATCATCTTTCTGATTGTATCGCTAACCATGATTACCGCGACTTTCCTTAATCCCTTTTTTATGAAGGGACAAATGAGAAACAGTAGTAATGAAGCTGTAGTAGTCAGGCAAATAAACAAGCATTTTGATGCATTAGCAGAAACAATTGGAGCTAATAAAAATGGGAACGCTAATCTGCTAACTACTAAGCAAACTCAACCAATTGCTGATCATATTATTGACTATACCCTTGGAAGACCTTGGTTTAAGTTTAGTAATATGAAATTGGCCAAGCAAATTTTACATGACATTGATTTAAACATTGATCAAGGTGCATCGAGTGATGCCCAGTTAGTACAAGAAAAATTAAAGGAGCAGGAAAATAATGCTCCATTTGATGTAATTGATACTTTTAATTTGAATACCATTACTCTTGGAGGCAATATTGCTTTTATCTTATTAATTGTTAATGTAATTATCCTGATAATGGCTATTATTAGTTTACGTTCATTAATAAGTGATATGAAATTATTTTTCAATTCAAAAATGCTGACTCACGAAATTACCGCATCTGGTATGTGGGCAGGTTTTTGGTTAATATTAATTGCGGGCATATTGGCTATTATTCCAGTAATTTTTAATGTTGAAGGTTTAGCTGTATTAGGTTTTGTGTTAGAAATAAGCAGCAGTATCTTTCTGGACTTTGTTATTGTCGGAGTTGTTCTCTATATTTTAAGTGCAATTCCGTGGGAAATCAGTTCTCCCAATAATTAGTCTCTCTGTTTTAAAATGATTAATCGTTTTTTCAAAGGAAACATATATGAAAATTTATTTTGCAAATGCTCTGTTTTCGCAAGCAGAAATTAATTACAACGCGCAATTGGCGGCCAAAATACGTCAAATAGATAATTCAATTGATTTATATTTGCCCCAGGAAAACGCGTCAATTAATGATAAACAGGCTTACGCTGATTCTAAAATGATTGCTCAAGCTGATACTAAAAAGCTGCTTAATAGCGATTTGATGATTGCCGTTCTTGACGGCCTCAGCATTGATAATGGGGTAGCTAGTGAAATAGGTGTAGCTTATGCAAAAGAAATTCCGATAATTGGTTTATATACAGATACTCGTCAGCAGGGAGCTACTAACCAAAAGAAGTTACAAGCTTTGACCCAAATTGCAGAAAACCAATTCCATTATGTTAACTTGTATACTACTGGGCTGATCAAACTTAATGGCACTATAGTTAATAATGAAAAAGATTTATTAGCTGCCGTAGCCAACTATATTTAAAATTTACTCAGTTCGCATAATAAAACATAAAAAGCCTCGAAGGAAAATAATTCGGCTCCTTGGCAAATCCTGTTGATAGAGCTTAAATGAATAGAATCAAGCAGCTAATAAACTGCTTGGTTCTTTTTCT
>NZ_JBVOWJ010000009.1:0-109704 GCF_058139575.1 Lactobacillus sp. VURO6/B1 (VP7)
ATTTTTGCGAAAACATTGTTCAGTTTTCAAGGTACTACCTGCTGCTTCTTTAAAACAGCTTTTTTATTTTCCCAGATTCAGTCCCTTTTGTCAAGCACTTTTTTCTGGGTTCTTTTCGCCGTCTTCCCTGACAGCGTTTATTATCTTACTAAAGCAGCTCGCTTTTGTCAACTGCTTTTGCTCGATTTTTTGTGCTGCCTCTTAGGCCTCTTGCCTTGCGGCTCATTGCCCGACGACAGTTATTAATACTAGCAATTATTTTTGCCTTTTGCAAGTCTTTTTTATCATTTTTTCTGTTAAAACCAAAAAGCCTTAACTATCTGGCACTTTTAAGAAAAAGTAAAACCTCTTTTTCCAAGTATTTCATTCGCATTACCCTTGGTATTCTTTTGTGAGAGTTTTAAATGGTTAAAAGCACCACTTTTCAATGTCATAATAAAACAAAGTATTTTCAGACGAATTACAAACGTTATCTAAATTTAATCTTTTCGTATTCCCCAAATTAATTTTAAAGTCTTATAATACTACTATATTTTAAGGAGAAAAGAATTATTTTGAAGCATAAATTTATTACAATGGTGGCTTCCCTAGTTATTGCTGCCTCACCTTTAGTTACTGCAACCAGTCAGGTTAGTGCAGCAACTGCCACTAATAATAAGCAGACTGAAATGTACAATTTTGTTAGAGATACTTTTAAAAAGCACAATGTTCGTGGCATAGTCACAGTAGTACAAAACGGGGTTCCACAAACAATCAGCTACGGTTATGCCTGGTATGGCAAAAGAATTGGTAATGGCAGCAGCAAAATTGTTTATCCCACCGCTTCACTGCAAAAAGTAATTACTGGTGCAATGATAGTTCAACTAATTAATGAAACCAAGGGCACCAAAGACGAATTTACTCAATACACCAAAATATCTCGCTGGTACCCTAACCTCAAGAATGCCGATAATATTACTGTAGGAAATCTGCTGACCCATACTTCTGGAATTATGGCTACTAAAACAGAAATAGACAGAGGCTATAATTATTCAGAAGACAATGCTATTAACTGGGTGGTTAATAATATCAATGCCTCAAAGTCTGACACAATAGGTAATTATCACTACAATAATAGTAACTATATTTTACTCACCGGTATCATTAGGCAAGTTACAGGCAAGTCTTACGAAGATAACTTGCAAACCCGCATTATTGATAAGCTAAATTTGAAAAATACTTATCTTTACCAAAACATCCCTAAGAAAATGACTGATCCAATTTCATACTATTCAAATGGGAGTAAGAACTATCAAAAAGCAACTTATCTCAAAAAAAGCTTGGTTTCACAAATTCCTGGTGCTGGCAATCTTTTTACTACCACAGCAGAATATTACAAGATTCAGGTGGGCTTAACAGACGGCACAGTTTTAAATAAAGATGATTTCTATTATTTGACTCACCTAAAAAGCAAAGTAGTTAACTATTCAGGTGGAATGTACCTATACAATAATGATAATATTAGAAACGCCTATGGCAGCTTTAAGGGACAGCATTTTGGCACCTGGGTGCAGCTAACTGCTGATAATCAAAATGGAATTGTTATGTTTTTAAATCAAACTAACGATAATGAAAATGATCAAAAAGATGTAGGATACGAAATCCTGAAACGTATCAAACCTAATACTTTTGTAGAGCGCTAGGTTTTTATCAAAAAATTAGCTAAAGTGATTTCCTACTTACATATCAAAAGGACTAATAAATCAGCATTTATCAACGTGATTTGTTGGTCCTTTGTTTTGTAATAATCCTTTAAATATTACTTTCTTTGCTAACTCAAAAAGTCTAAGAAGTTCAATTCTTAGACTTTTTCTTATTCATCAAATAGTAGCTCATACATTTTTGTACTCAATGGCTTTTCTAGCAGCAAATTCATCCCTACCGCAGCTTTTTTCTTTGGCCCCAGTAATTCTTCCTTGACCGTATCCTTTTGAATATCTACCTGTCCTAAATAGTAAAATTGCTTGCCAATCGCATCGCTCTTCTTAACAAAAAGCAACAGCTTCATCTGCGGAGTATTAAGTAGTCTCTGAACTTCATCTGATTCTAGATGACGGGGCGATCTCGTATACCAGCGCAAACAGCGACCGTCTTCTAGCGTATTATGGTACAAAGCATTGCGCTTTTTAGTCGAATCTTTTTGATAAGTAATAAAAATAGGCGTTTCGTTTTCGTCTACACAATAGCCATACATAGGTGCGGAAACATCTTTGGGCCAGTTTAACAACCGACAAACATCTTTACGATCATATTGCTGGTAAAGGGTAAATTGTTTGTGATTGTCATAGTCTTGATTAAGTGCCAAACCCGTTTTAATCACATCTCTAAATAATTTCCTAAAAGTTTCATTTTGGTTAAGAGATTGTGCCAATATTGGTGCTAATGAATAGTCAAACAAATCAATTTTGACTATAAGAGGTTGACCGCCATACTGGTCTTTTTTCGTTGTCTTGCCTTGTTTGATGTCAAAAAAGTTCAAAGAAAGAATATCTTCTACTGAAGTCAGGACCTTTTCATTAACGTAAGCACCATAATCATGCAAGACTTGCTCAAATTCTTCTTGACTAACCTGGTCTTTTTCTAAAAGCAGCTGCAATAGTATTAGTTCATGTGGTCTTTTCCCATTTAATAATTCCTTGGTAACAAAAGACAAAACGCCATCTTCATAATCACTTAGCTTCACAGGTTCACCCATTTTAATCAAGAAGTCGCCATAATGTTTAAGACTATGGTTATTCGCAAAAACCATAGGTGAGGTTGAACCATAACGATAAAAATCAAATAACAGGGGCGGACGTCCTATCTTTTGCACTAGTTCTTGGTAAGACTGCCGTAATTCTTTAATGCTGTCCAATTTAATCTGATCAAGCGAAGCCAAAATTTTAGCAGAGGCAATTTGGCTGAAGTTAATCGTTGAAACATCAATAAAACCAGGAAGCATACTTTCCTGCCGGGCCTTATCTTGCGAACGACTATCATCTTGATTTAAAGCAATCGGAATTAAATAATTATTTTTGTAGTTACCAATAAAGTCAATGACAGTCACATAATCTTTACCAGGATATTTACGCAAACCGCGTCCCAACTGCTGGATAAACACAATGCTGGACTGCGTATTGCGCAACATAATAATCTGATTTAAAGCTGGAATATCAATACCTTCATTAAAAAGATCAACGGTAATAATGTAATCAATTTTACCCTGTTCCAGCTGGTTGACAACTTGTAGTCTTCTTTTTTCACTATCTTCATTAGTTAAAGCAACTGCTGGATGCTTACGTTCTGAAAAAGCCTGCGCTAATTTACGCGCTTCTTCTTGGCGACTGCAAAAAACCAACCCTTTAGCTTGAGAGCCACAATAACCATAATAATCCAATTGCTTTAAGACATAGTCTACCCGTTCGGGTGCCAGTAGTCTGCGCAAATTGGTAGTTTCATCAATCGTTGCACCATCTACTTCATAATCCTCAACGCCAACATAATGAAAAGGTGCCAGCATCTTCTCTTCCAGTGCTTCACGCAAACGGATCTCATAGGCTAAATTATAATCAAATAAGCGGTAAACATCCTGATCATCCATTCTTTCCGGCGTAGCAGTCATCCCCAGCCAAAATTGTGGCTTAAACTTGGCAAAAATGCGCTGATAACTTGGTGCAGCCGCCCGGTGAGCCTCATCAATCAAAATATAATCGAAAGTTGTTGCCTCCAAGCTGTCAAGTATATCTGGCTGGCTTAAAGTCTGCACGGTGGCAAAAACATATTTGCGTTCAAGTTGGTGCTTATGTCCTGTTAATAGCCCATAATCAGATAACTTGCCACCAATCACTTGGTAAAAACTTTTTAAAGCTTTTTTGGCAATTTGCTCGCGGTGGACAACATAAAGAAATTTATGAGGCTTAAAGTCTTTGACTGCAAATGCTCCCAAATACGTTTTGCCTGTTCCTGTTGCTGAAACTACCAGACCGCGTTTTTGCCCGCTATCTATTAGTCCTTTTAACTCATGCAAAGCTTCTTTTTGCATTTCATTAGGTACAATTTTAGCTTTTTCATTTAACTGAGCCCCTGATTGCGACTGTGGTTTTACCCAATTTTGCTCATATTCTGCTATCCAACTTTCAGATAAGGGCATACTGTTTCTTTTTAATTCATGTAACTGCCGGGCAATCTGTGTTGTCAGTGTCGCATTATTTTTGGAGCTGATTTTTAAAGCCCACTCACAGTTACTGAGCAAAGCTGCCCGGGTAAAATTAGCGCTGCCGATAACTAAAGTCTGCCAATCTTCGTGTTCAAAAAGATAGCCTTTAGCATGAAAACCGTTTTTAGAGGTGATTTTAACGCTTAAATTGGGAATTTTTAACAATTCACGGAAAACTTTAGGGTTGTTAAATCCTAAGTAGTCACCTGTAATTAAAGTACCCGTAATATTTCTTTTAGCCAAATCAGCCATGACTACTTTAAACGGAACAAGCATATCTTGAGTAATAAAAGCCACTGCCCAGGTAAAACTTTGGCAGCTAAGAAGCTCTTGACGCAGCGTCAGCCAGATATTCTCCTGTTTGTTATTTTGCAACAGTTTTGGTCCTAATAATTCATGTCCTGGATAGCTGGGATCATACAAACCGTTAAGAATGGCATCCTGCAAAGGCTCATTCATTCAACATCACCTCAAAGCTATTTTACACAAAAGAAAAAGAAACCCAACCCTTTGGATCTCTTTTTATTACTATTTATAAATCTATTTCCAATAAAATTGGGCAGTGATCGGCGCGCTCCCCAGTATCCATCATCTCGGAACGCTTGACCTTATCAGCAATTCTATTGCTTGTCAGCCAATAATCAATTCTCCAGCCTGAATTATTAGCCTTAGCAGTCCTTACACGTTGAGCCCACCACGAGTAAACTCCTTCAACGTTGCCATTAACTTTTCTAAAGGTATCTGTGAAACCGGCCTTAAGCATTTTAGTAAAATCGGCTCGCTCTTCATCGGTAAAACCAGCTGAATGATGGTTAGTGTCCGGGTGTTTCAGGTCAATTTCATGGTGAGCGCAGTTGTAATCACCGCTAGCCAAAACCGGCTTTTCCTGATCCAATTTTTGCAAATAGGCAGTGTATTTTTCATCCCATACTTGCCGTTCACTTAAGCGCTTTAGGCCATTACCTGAATTTGGCGTATAAACCTGGGTCACAAAATACTCAGGAAACTCCAACGTAATAATTCTGCCTTCATGATCCATTGGCTCTGGTGCACCAATCACAGGATAAGCTACTTTAGGCTTAAGTTCTTTTTTGTATAAAAACATAGTACCGGCATATCCTTTACGAGCTGGTTCTTCTGATGAGCGCCATACTATATCATATTCTGGAAACTCCTTGGTTAATATTTCCAAGTGTTTTTTGGTAGGTCCAGTTGAGCGCAATTTTGTTTCCTGGATTGCGACAATATCGGCATTTTGAGCATGTATTTTTTCTAAAACCTGGCGTGTTGCCACGGCACGTGAGGAAGTTCCTGTTAAAGCTGCATTAAGTGAATCAATATTCCACGAAATTAAGATCATTTTCTTCTCCTTATTAATCATTTCTTTCATTATATAGTTTTTTCACTGGGACTCAAAACTTCTATTATTTTTTTCAGTATTATTTTTTTAGCGGTATTAGGTATTCTTATTAAATTTGCTGTTATATTTTTCACTACCTCAGTAAAAAATAATTG
This sequence comes from Lactobacillus sp. VURO6/B1 (VP7), assembly GCF_058139575.1. Classification (NCBI taxonomy): domain Bacteria; kingdom Bacillati; phylum Bacillota; class Bacilli; order Lactobacillales; family Lactobacillaceae; genus Lactobacillus; species Lactobacillus sp. VURO6/B1 (VP7). The sequence continues at coordinate 5,750 of NZ_JBVOWJ010000009.1, forward strand.
TAATTTTTTTGTTTTGCTATAATCCCTTGTACAACATAAATGTAAGCGATTACTGATATAGCAGTATTTTTAAAAAAATAATTTTTTCACATTTTTATATTTTTCAATCACGTTAAGCAAGTGTATAATAGCACAAGAGACAACAATAATAATCTTTGGAGGTTAGATTTTATGACTAAAATTTATGCTTACGCCATTCGTAAAGATGAAGAACCTTATGTTCATGAATGGAAAGAGGCTCACAAGGATGTTGATGTTGATTTCACTGATCAACTTCTCACCCCTGAAACGGCTGAATTAGCTAAAGGTGCTGATGGTGTTGTAACTTACCAGCAACTGGATTATAAGGCTGATACTATTGAGGCTTTAGACAAATTAGGTATTCACAACTGGTCAATCCGTAACGTTGGTATTGACAATATTGACCTAAAGAAAGCTAAGGAATTAGGCTTTAAGATCACTAATGTTCCGGTATACTCACCAGATGCCATCGCTGAACACGCTGCTATTCAAGCTGCCAGAGTTTTGCGCCAAGACAAGGTTATGGACGAAAAAGTTGCTAAGCATGATCTGCGCTGGGCACCTACAATTGGTCGCGAAGTACGTGACCAAACTGTTGGTGTTGTAGGTACTGGTCATATTGGTCAAGTATTCATGAGAATTATGGAAGGCTTTGGCGCTAAGGTTATTGCCTACGATATCTTCAAGAACCCAGAATTAGAAAAGAAGGGTTACTACGTTGATGACTTAGATGAACTTTACGCTAAGTCTGACGTTATTTCACTTCACGTTCCTGATACTCCAGAAAATGTTCACATGATTAACGATGATTCAATTAAGAAGATGAAGGATGGCGTTGTTATTGTCAACGTTTCCCGTGGACCATTAGTTGATACGGATGCAATTGTTCGTGGTCTTGACTCAGGTAAAGTTTTTGGCTTCGTAATGGATACTTACGAAAATGAAGTTGGTATTTTCAACAGTGACTTCAGTTGTAAGGACTTTCCTGACAAACGTTTAGCTGACTTGATTGCACGGCCAAATGTTTTGGTAACTCCACATACAGCCTTTTACACTACTCATGCTGTTCGTAACATGGTTATCAAGGCTTTCGACAACAACTTGAAGCTAATTAAGGGTGAAAAAGCTGATACTCCAGTTGATTTAGACAAAGAGTTTTAGTCTCTAAACTTATTTTCCCTTCTTAAATACACTTTATTGTCAAAAAAGACATCAGATAAATTTATCTGATGTCTTTTTAATTGATTATTTTAATTAGCAGAAGCATTTATTGCCTGAATCAGCGCGTTCCTAAACCCTTCTTCTTCAAGTTTAGTTACGCCTCTAATTGTCGAACCGCCCGGCGTTGTAACTTCATCTTTTAACTCTTCGGGCAATTTTTTACTAATGAGTGCCAACTTACTAGTACCTAAAAGCATCTGGTTAATTATTTCGTATGATTCGGCTCGGTTAACTCCATTCTGTACTGCGGCATCACTGAGAGCTTCAACCATTAAATCAACATAGGCAGGCGTGCAACCGGCTACAGTACCATATATGCCCAGCAAATTTTCAGGTACAACGTAAACTGCTCCCATTTGGGTAAAAATATTTTTGACAGTAGTGATTACTGCCGGCTTTTCATCAGGTATAAAGCTGGCAACTGTAATACCTGCACCGATTTGTACCGGTGTATTGGGCACTATTTTGCCAAAAGAAGTTTCTGCTGGCAGCTTTTGATTAATTTGAATCAGATCGCCACCGCCAGTTGACAGAATAATGCCGTGATATTTTTGACCTAAATTTTTGATGATTGTTTCAGTGGCAGATCCGCCTACCGCTACTATAACTGCTTGACAAGCATTAAAGTCCTCATAATTATTAATCAAGCTTAAGTGACGTTCAGCTGCCATTTTTTGCGCAGTGTGATGGCGTCCACCGTCAAAAACATAAATGTCTTCACTAGGATTTTGGGCATTCAACAAGCCCTCAATAATTGCAGAGCCAATTTTACCAGCTCCAATAAAGCCAATTTTCATCAACAAGCACCTTTTAAAAATCTGTTTGGTCTGGATCATTTGCTACTTGAGCTGCTCCATGCAAACCATCAAGTTTTGCCATATCAGCCTCAGTAATAGTAAAGTCAAAGACCCGCAAATTAGCTTCAAGGCGCTCGCGATGAACTGATTTTGGTAGTGGAACGAAACCATGTTGCAACGACCAGCGTAATAAAACTTGTGCTGGACTCTTATCATAATGCTGCGCAATAGAAACTACCGTGTCATTAGCAAACAAACCACCTCTACCTAGTGGTGAATATGCTTCGCTCAGAATACCAAGTTCTTTATTATAAGCCGTCACGTCTTCTTCCATATCACTAGGGTTAAGATAAATTTGATTAACGGCAGGACGAATCTTAGCAGTTTTCAGAAGTTCATCTAAGTGCTTACGCCTAAAGTTAGAAACGCCAATTGCGCGAATTTTTCCTGCTTGAACTGCCTCTTCCATTGCCTGCCAGCTTTCCGCATTCAATTCAGCCCAGTGATCACGCACCGGAGCCGGATTAGGCCAATGGATTAAGTACAAATCAAGATAATCTAAATCCAGTTTAGTTAAACTTTCATCAATTGCTGCTTTAGTTTTCTGGTAACCGTGATGATCATTCCACAACTTAGTCGTCACAAATAAGTCACGCCTGTTAACTCCACTTCGTTTAATGCCCCGGCCAATGCTTTCCTCATTGCCGTAGGCAGCAGCAGTATCAATTAAGCGATAACCGAGACTCAGCGCATCCTCAACGGTTTTTTGAGCAACTTCACCATCAGGAGTTTGCCAAGTTCCCAGTCCGATAACTGGGATTTTGACGCCATTATTTAATTCATAAGTGTCATTTAAAGATTGAATTTTGCTAGTCATATTTTTCACCTCTCACCACTATTATACCGAACTGAACTATACTTCTACAGCAAAAGATAGCAATTATTGCGGCTGTTTTTGAAAGTCGCTTTTTAGTAAAGTTACAAATTGCGGATAAGTGGTTACTTCATATAGCGGATGCAGGTTCATCTTATTCTTGCGCCTGCGGTGGTTATACCAAATGCTGTCAAAACCATATTTTTCTGCTCCTAATATGTCTGACTGCAGTCCGTCACCAAAAAAGACTGTATCTTCAGGACCAATATTGGTGTGAGCAAAAAAGTAATCAAAAATCCGAGTATCAGGCTTAGAAAAACCAGCTTCTTGCGATGTCACAATTAAGGAAAAATAATCCTTAATTCCCGCTAATTGTAAACGATGCCTTTGCATAAAGGTCTCACCGTTGCTTAAAACCGTCAAGCAATAATTTTGTTTACGGGCATACCGCAAAGTATCCGTAACTCCCGGCAGCAACTTGTACGACTCACCAAAATAAGAGCGATATTCATTCATTATTGCTAAGCCATCAACTGTAATACCCAAATTTTCTTTAATAAAATTGGTAAAAGCCATTCTACTCAGCTGCTCATAATTGATCTTGCCTTGTTCCAGCTTACGCCACAGTCCTTGATTATATGCATGGTAATCACGTTGCATCTCTTCAGTTAGCTGCCAGTGATGTGCTTTAAAGAGACTATGCAATGCAAAACTTTCCGTGGCAGCAAAGTCAATCAAAGTATCATCAACATCAAAAATTATTTGTTTATAACGCAAGCAATTTCTTCCTCTCCAAATATCCCTAAGAATATAATGCGTATTCACTAAAATTAGTGTGGAGATTCATTATAACAATATTTCACTGATAAAGAACATAATTAACTATTTTTAAATTTTGTTTACATTGCTACTGCTATTTCAAAAAATAAGATATAATATCCCTTAATTTAAGCAAAAGGAGTGATTGGGCATGTTTACATTATTATTGATTTTGTTTCTCATTTGGCTTTTGGTCAAAATGGGAATTGGGATTGTCAAAATCCTATTTTTCCTTTTAGCTTGTGCTCTTGCTTTCTTTTTCTTAATTCACTTATTCATTCCTGCAATTATTTTTCTGGGCTTAATCTTCCTTTTCTTCGCAGCAGTCAGGCATTAGTTTTACTTTAAAAAAATAAAGATATATTCAAGCATAATAAGTACTAGATTCAACTTATTGTGCTTTTTTGTTGCTCTGAATTCTATATGTTTTTTTATTACCCTCTATAACTTACTCGCACATCATTTAATGCTTTTCTCTTGTGTTTGAGAGTAAACTTTGCTCTAGAAAATACAAGATATTGTGGTATAGTTCTAATTGTAGCCATAGATGATGTGTCTGTGGAACAATTTGCTAGTTTAAGGAGTAACTTTGAATATGAAAAATACGAGCATAACCTTAGATCAGGGTTACATTGATCAAGTGAAACAAAATGTCACTCCCCATTGGGGAGAGCTTGGCTGGGTTACTTATAAAAGGACCTATGCCAGATGGCTTCCTGAAAAAAATCGTTCCGAAAATTGGGACGAAACGGTTAAACGCGTAATCGAGGGCAACATTAATTTGGATCCCCGTCTTAAAGATTCTCCTTCGACAGAAGTAGTCAACGAATTAACAAACGAAGCTAAGGATTTATTTAAACTGGTTTACGGCCTTGGCGCAACGCCTTCTGGTCGTAATCTGTGGGTTTCTGGTACAGATTACCAAAAGCGCAATGGTGACTCTTTGAATAATTGCTGGTTCATAGCTATTCGTCCGCAAAAATACGGTGACAGTCATATAGTTCCAGATTATTTAAATCAAGATCAAGAAGCAGTTTCAATGCCTTTTTCATTTCTTTTTGACGAATCAATGAAAGGCGGCGGCGTTGGCTTTTCTGTTGTCCAAGATAATATTAGAAAGATTCCTGCAGTTGATAATAAAATTGACTTGACAGTCGTGATTAACAAAAAGAGTGCCTCATACGCAGATTCAATTAAGCTGGGTGCAACGGACAAAGACGAATGGATCAAGCAAAACGATGGTAAATCAGATTATATTTATTATAATTTGCCCGATACCCGTGAAGGCTGGGTTTTAGCTAACGCTCGCTTAATCGACGTGCACTTTAACCAAACCAATTCTGAAAATAAGACCAAACTGGTACTCGACATCAGCAGAATTCGTCCTTACGGAGCTAAGATTCACGGCTTTGGCGGTACAGCTTCTGGTCCTATGCCGTTAGTGGAAATGTTTTTCGATATTAACAACATTATTAACAACCGGGTCGGCGGCAATTTAACTTCTGTTGATTGTACTGACATTTGCAACTTAATTGGTAAAACAGTCGTTGCCGGCAACGTAAGAAGATCAGCAGAACTGGCTTTAGGCACTAGTACTGATCAAGACTTTATCGCTATGAAACAGGATAAAGATAAACTCTACCACCACCGCTGGGCCTCAAATAACAGTGTGGCAATTGATTCTAACTTTGATGAATATGAACCAATTGCTAACGGCATCAGAGAAAACGGTGAGCCTGGAATAGTTAACCTTGACTTATCTCGTAATTACGGCCGGATCATTGACGGTTATCAAAAAGATATTGACGGTGATGTTGAAGGTACTAACCCTTGTGGAGAAATTTCCCTGGGTAACGGTGAACCTTGCAACCTGTTCGAAGTATTTCCATATATTGCAGAACAAGAAAATTGGGATCTGAAAGACGTTTTCAGATTAGCGACTCGCTACGCCAAACGTGTAACCTTTAGCGACTATGACTGGGAAATTTCCCGTAACATCATTTATAAGAACAGGAGAATTGGTGTTTCAATGTCAGGTATCCAGGACTGGTTGTTAAATGACTTGGGTCACCGCGTTGTTACCGGCTTTGAAGACAGCATTGATGAAGAAACTGGTGCAAAGATTAAGAAGCCAATTTATGATCCTCAGGGAATTAAAATGGTTACTGATGCTTACCAAGCCGTCATCGATGCTGATAAAGAATACAGTAAGATTTTAAAATGCAACGAATCAATCAAGCACACAACTGTTAAACCTTCAGGTACTGTTGCCAAACTGGCTGGAGCTTCTGAGGGAATGCACTTCCACTATGCCGGTTATCTCATTCAAAGAATCAGGTTCCAAGCTTCTGATCCTCTGCTTAAAGCACTGGACGCCTGTGGTTACTACTCAGAACCTGATATTTATTCACCCAACACAACATGTGTTGAGTTTCCATTGCGTGCTGCTCACGCCGACAGCAAGAACTTTGCTTCAGCCGGCACGGTTTCAATTGAAGAACAGTTTGCAACGCAAGCATTCCTGCAAACTTACTGGTCAGATAATGCAGTCAGTTGTACCGTTACTTTCCAGAGCGACGAAGGAGACAAGATTACGTCACTCTTTAAACAATACCGTTATGTAATTAAGTCAACTTCACTGTTGCCATACTATGGCGGTTCACTCAAACAAGCGCCAAAAGAACCAATCGATAAAGAAAAATACGAAGAAAGAAAAGCCCAGATTACCGGTGATGTTGCTCAAGTCTTTGCCGAGCAAAATGATGATCAAAAAGACTTGGAGTTAGTTGACCAAACTGACTGTGAATCCGGTGCATGTCCTGTTAAATAAATTATTTAAATAATTTAAGTAGGCGAAATTTTAATCATGAAAAAAAGCAAGTTACCAATTATTGCTAGTGTTGCAGCCATTTTTGCCTTTACTTTATCCGGTTGTCAGAACAATCAGACCCAGCAAAAACCTAAAGCAAATAATAATATTTCTGTTAGCTATGTTTTAACTACGAAAAAAGATACAGAAAAAAAGACAGTCAAAGTGCCTAAAAAGTCTACTGTTATGACTGGTTTGAAAAAGGCCTGGAAGGTAGACAGCAATAAAGGGTTCATTACTGCAATTGATGGTAAAAAGCAAAATGCCAAAAAGAAAATATACTGGACTTACACCGTTAACGGAAAATACGCTACCAAAGGTGCTAACCAGCAAAAAGTCGCAAGCAACGATAAAGTAAAGTTTACTTTAGCCAAAATGAAATAAAAAATCCGTGCAAGCGACTAAGTACGAAATATTTTAGTGCTTGCACAAAAAATTTATAGATTGGGAGTTTTTATATGAAAAAAAGCAAATTATCTGTTTTAACCGGAATAGCCACTATTTTTACCTTTACGTTTGCAGGTTATGAAACAACCCAAAACGTCCAGCAGGTTGATGCCAGCAGCAAGATTAAAGTCACTTATACTCTGAAAGTACACAACAAGACTTATAAAAAGAAGACTGTTAAATTGCCTAAGCACTCAACAGTAATGCGTGGTTTAAAAAAGTGCTGGAAAGTAAAGAGTACGAATGGTTTTATTACTTCTATTGCTGGCAAGAGCCAAAAACCAAGTAAAAAAATCTATTGGACCTACAGAATTAATGGTAAGTTTGCTCAAAAAGGTGCCGCAATTCAAAAATTGGCAAACAAAGACAAGATTAAATTTACTTTAGCAAAAACTAGCTTTTAAAGTTTGCTATGGTACGTAATTCAACCAAGAAGTTAGCATTATTAGCCATTTTAACTGCCATGTGCGTGGCACTAAGAATTTTTAAGATTATACCTGTACCTAATGTCCAGCCAGTGACTGATATCTTAATGATTGTGACTTTAAATATTGGTTTTGGTTTTGGCTTTGCCTTAGCTCTTTTAACCATGGTCGTCTCCAACATTTACTTAGGCTTTGGCATCTGGACTGTATCACAGGTTTTAGCTTACGGCGGTTGCGTTTTAACCGTTGCTTTGCTAGGTAAATTTACACCGCTTAAAAAGCACTTTACTTTACAATTAATTCTCGCCGTTTTTCTTGGCTGGGAATATGGCTGCTTTGTCGACTTCGGTATGTCTATTTTCGGCGGTTTTAATGCCTTTTTAGCATACTGGGCCGGCAGTCTAGTCTTTGACACTTATCATGCAGTTGGTGATTTAGTATTTTATCCCATTTTATACAAACCACTAAACATTGCACTTGATCATTACAAACGGAGGCTGTTATGACAATTAAAATCTATACTAAGTTGGGCGATCAAGGTTTCACCAAACAGGTTACCGGTAAAATGGTACCTAAATATGACCTACAAATTGTTGCCGTTGGTGATATTGATGAACTTGATTCTTATCTAGGTGTTGTAATTGCCAACTTGTCTGCTAAATGTCAAAAATTGCATGATCCTTTACAAGATTTGCAACGTGACTTATATGAGCTTGAAAGTGACATTGTTGTCAAAAGGCATGAAGAAATTACGACAGAAAAAGTGGAGAATTTAGAAAAAGAAATCGACAACCTCAATGAACAAATTCCTAAAACAACCCATTTCATTCTACCTGGCGGTTCGGTTACTGCCACACATCTGCATTATGCACGTACAGTGGCCAGACGAGCAGAACGTTCAATGGCTAAGTTGAACGCTGAGGAGCAAAAACTTGCTCCTGCTTGTTTAAAATATATCAATCGCCTGTCAGATTATCTATTTATCTTAGCGCGCTACGCCAACGTCTTAGATGGTGTGCCAGAAGTCAAAAGTAAAATCAAATAATCTTACTCATATTAAAAAAGCGGAGTAGTTTCAATTACGAAACTACTCCGTTTTTAGTTTATTCAAAATTAATACTTTACTGCCACCATAGTTTGATCAATCCCTGTGTACCCAGGTCACCTAAATGCTTTTCATCAACCAAAGTCTCATACAATCTTTTAGCTTCTTCAGTAGCAGGCAATTCAATTTTCATTTCTTTAGCTGTCTCCAAAGCAATGCGTAAGTCTTTCAAAAAATGTTTACTGAAAAATCCTGGGGTATAGTCACCCTTTAAAACTCTCGGACCGTAATTACTTAGACTCCAGTTAGCAGCACTACCCGCACCGACGGTTTTGAGAACTGCTTCTAGGTTAAGGCCGGCCTTTTTGGCATAAACAAGCATTTCTGTCATACCAGTCATCGTCCCTGCAATCATAATCTGGTTTGCCATTTTGGTATTCTGACCCGCACCAGCTGGTCCAAAAAAGTGAACTTGCTTGCCGAAATCCTTAAAAACAGGTTCCAAGTTTTGATAAGCAGATGCATCTCCACCTACCATGATGGTTAAAGTACCATTTTTAGCGCCCAGGTCACCACCGGAAACAGGAGCATCCAGTACTTTAGCGCCCTGCTCTTCACCTGCAGCAAATATTTTTTGTGCTAAAGCTGGTTTTGAGGTTGTCATATCAACCAGGTTTTTGCCTTTGACATCAGCCTGCAAAATGCCGTTATCGCCGAAATAAACTTGTTCAACATCTTTCGGAAAACCTACAATTGTAAAAATCGTGTCTGCATGTTCAACAACAGCTTTAGGATTTTCACACCAAGTAGCACCTTGAGCAACTAAATTATCCGTCTTGCTTTTTGTCCGGTTATAGACCCATAACTGATGACCGGCTTTCAACAAATTAAGACAAATTGCATTGCCCATTACGCCAGTGCCAATAAAACCTATTTTCATCATCAACATCTCCCTTATAAAAGCGTTTTCTCGACAACTTAATCATACCACTAACTTATCTTTAATAAGCAAGTTTTTTATTTATTTAGGTTTTCATTAAAAAATATTTTTATTTGTTCACCATATTCCGGCATCCCCAGCAATGTAAAATTTTTAACAGCCCATTTGCACTTAGATAAATATTCTGACTTATGCTCAAAATGATAGCTGATCATATTTTCCAGCAATACTAATACATTTTTCAAAAAAAACAATTCAGGCCTCGTCTTAACGTTTTTAGCAGCTTTAACAAAATAACGCGCTTCATTATAAGCCTGTTGTTCAATGCAGATCATTAAGAGATTACAAATCACTCCTAATAGTTCTTCTTGCTGGCGCAACTTTGAAACGTTCTTTAATTTTTCAACTACCTTTTTACCTATTAGCAAATTGCTTTTCAAATCATAAATAGGAATCAAATTAATATAGATCCGCAATGCTTTTTCGTCAAAATCATTTTGATCAAAGAGCCAGCTTTTTAATTTATTCTTTTTAACTTCACTTAAATCTGCCAGCTTATTTTCCGCATCAGCTAATTCAAAGTCAATCAGCAAGAGCATTTTTTCTTGATCTTTGAAATCACTCTCTGCTACATACTGCCTGATTTGTCTAATTTTCTGAATGTCATTTTGATAATACGCCCTGTTTACTTCATCTTCTATAAAACTAGCCGCATTATCCTGAGCTTGATCTGGACTTAATTTACTAAAAAAATCCCACGGCTTAATCTGATTAGCAGTTAGAATTGCCAGCAAATCTTCTGCAGTAATGCGGTGAAGCCCTTTTTCTACCTTGGCATAGTATGAAGGACTAACTATGCCAGACGCCCATTCTTTCTGCGTTTTTAAATTTTTAATGCGAAATTCTTTTAGTAGTTCTCCGATTGTCATTTTGATTCCTTAACTAGTTTTCGCGTTTTGCGACTTACTCAATAATTATAGTTTAAATGGTATCAAGCTCTTTTTAAATAAAAATTTTAGTTTGCTATTTGACTTAACCTTAACATTAAGTACTACAATTTTAATAATTATAAAATTTTATGTTGCAGGTGAGAGCAATTCACACAATTGCTAGCTCGCTACCACAATAAAGTATTTTATAATTATAATTAATAAATATGAAACAAATTAGTGCAGGGAGGCACTTGAAAATGAACAAACATGAAGATTTCTTATTAAACCAAATTGCCGGACCCCAGGATCTTAAAAAATTAAGTATCTCTGAAATGGAAAAATTAGCCCAGGAAATCAGAACTTTAATTTTAGAAAAAGATGCAGCTGAAGGCGGACACCTTGGTCCCGATTTAGGAATTGTGGAGGCTACAATTGCCTATCATTACGTCTTTAATGCTCCACAAGATAAAATTATTTGGGACGTTTCCCACCAAACATACCCCCATAAAATGTTAACAGGACGGGCACAGGCTTGGCTTGATCCTGACCACTATGAAGACGTTACCCCATATTCTGATCCAGACGAAAGTCCTTATGATTATTACTCAATTGGTCACACTTCAACTTCTATTGCCCTAGCAACAGGTATGGCTAAGGCGCGTGACTTAATGGGCAACCATGAGAACATTATGGCACTGATTGGTGACGGCTCAATGACCGGTGGACTGGCCTTTGAAGGTTTAAACAATGCCGCAATTGAAAAGCACAACTTGGTAGTTGTAGTTAATGATAATCAATGGTCAATTGATGAAAATGTTGGCGGCTTAGTGACTGCTCTGAAGAAATTACGCGATTCAAATGGCCAGACTGCCGAAAATCCGTTTACGGCAATGGGCTTTGATTACCGCTATGTCGCAGACGGTAATAACCTTGCTGATATGATTGCCGCTTTTAAAGCTGTCAAAGATGTTGACCACCCAATTTTATTACACATTAATACTCTTAAAGGCAAAGGCTATGAGCCTGCAATCAATGATGAAGAAGCTCACCACTGGGTATCACCCTTTAATTTGCAAGATGATCAGCCACTTGCTCCAGAAAGTCAGGGTTCTACTCCCAATTCAGTTGCTCTCGATGTGATTAAAAATGAAATTAAAGCAGGAAAAAATGTCATGGCTATAGATGCGGCCATTCCGGGTGTCTTTGATCTGAAAGAGTTCAAAAAAGAATATCCCGATCATTACACTGACGTTGGTATTGCTGAACAAGAGTCAGTTGCTTTTGCTACTGGTTTTGCTAAAGAAGGTGGCATTCCAGTTCTAATGGAAAATTCTACTTTCCTACAGCGTGCTTTTGACCAACTTTCTCACGATACGGCTGCCAATGACCTGCCTGTCGTAATGTTAGTTGCGGGAGGACGAATTTCTAATCAATCTAAGACACACTTGGGCATCTTTGACCAAGTAATGATTTCTAATTTACCTAATTGGATTTACTTAGCTCCTACTACGCTAGAAGAAGAAAAAGCAATGATTAAGTGGGCAATTAACCAAAGAAAATACCCCGTTGCTATTAAAATGCCGGCTAATGTGCCAGACTCAGACGAACAAACAGTAGCGACTGATTATTCAGAAATTAAGTATCAAGTTAAACCAGGTAAAGATGTGGCAGTTTTGGCACTAGGAGATTTTTATCAATTAGGTAAAGACGTAGCAACTAAGTTAGGAGCTACCCTGGTCAATCCGCTCTCTGCCAATATTTTGGACAAACAAGCACTGGACCAGTTAGCAGCTAATCACCAATTAATTGTTACTCTTGAAGATAACTCTCTAGATGGCGGTTTTGGGCAAAAAGTGGCTTCTTATCTGGGTAAAGAAAAAGTTAAAGTGCTCAATTACGGCCAAAAGCGCGTTTATACCGATCAAACTCCAGTTACAGAAATTTACCAGCAAAATCATTTAACTACTGCTCAAATTGTGGCGGATTTACAGCAGCTTTTATAATTGCAAACTATGGCTGCAAGGAGTTGATTAATAATGACTAAAAAACATAAAACTATCATAGCAGGCACATTGCTATTAGTGTTATTGCTACTTGCGGTTTACATCTTCAAAAACAACTACCAAAAAGAAAATGGTGCCAGCATTCGCATCGATACGCCAACACTTTTTGTACATGGCTGGGGCAGCAGTTACCATGCTGAAGAAAGTATGGTCGCTTATGCGCAAAAACAGCATGTTACTAATTCTGTTATTCGTGCCGATGTTAATCCTAACGGTAAAGTTACTCTATTTGGAACAATAAAAAAACGGGCCAAAAACCCGGTAGTTGAAGTCAACCTCCAAAATAATAAGAGCATTTTTGCTGGAACAAAGAATCAAATTGCTGCCATGAACAAAAGCAGCAATTATATTAAAGACGTAATTAATGCACTGCAAAAAAGGTACCGTTTTAACCGCATCAATTTAGTAGGACATTCAATGGGTAATTTGCAAATTGCCTATTACTTGCGCAATAATGCCACTAATTCGCACATGCCTCACCTAAATAAACAGGTTTCGATTGCCGGTCATTATAACGGTTATATTGGAGAACAAGGGGCACCAAATAAAACCGTCTTAAATCGCGCTGGCAAACCGCAAAAAATGAGTGCAGGCTACCGCGGACTTCTAAGTTTGAGAAAAAAATTTCCTCAAAATGCTGACGTCTTGAATATCTATGGTGATATGGGGTCTGGCAGTGATGGTGACGTTACCGTTAACTCTGCCCGTTCTTACCGTTACTTAGTCAGTAAACGCGCCCGTTCATATCAGGAAAAAGAAATTAGAGGTTCTCGCGCTCAACACAGTAAACTACACGAAAATACTAAGGTTGACCGTTTATTAGTTAACTTTCTCTGGTAATTAGCTTATTGTATTTTACCTTGGTCGTATAAACTAATCTTATTTTTCAAACGAACAATAGTAGCCTGAATGTTCTGATCTTGCTTTTCTAACCTATGCAATTCTTTGACTAAAATTTGCCGTCTGGATTTCTTGGTATCACTCCCCTGTTGCAATAATTCTGTATACTCAAGCAAGTCTTTCACGGGAATTTTCACCTGCCGCATGCACTTAATAAAACTAATCCAGGTAAGATCTTTTTCTTCATAGTTTCTAACCCCGTGCTCTTTTTTGACTTCAGGTATCAGACCCATTTTTTCATAATACCTGAGTGTTACAGGCGTTAATTCTACTTTTTCAGCTACTTCTGATATTTTCATTATTGTTCCTCTTTCCGATAATTAAACTTAGATCTAAGTTTAAGTCTTATCTAAAAAAATATATTAATGTAAGAATAGTAATCTTACTTATTTTGCCAACCATAGATTAAAAAAGTGACCTATAATCAATCATTATAGGTGCTTTTTATATATTATTCATTTTATATAAATTAAAATACCGCAATCTTACTTAACAATTAAAATTTTAGTCATATCAGTTTTTATGTAAAATACTTATTAAACATGATGTAGTATAACCTGTTTGCATTAAAACTTTCCGTTATACTAAAAGCATTAGTCAAAAAGGAAACTAACATGGAACTAAGGGTTTTAAATTACTTTGTAGCCGTGGCCCAAGAAGGCAATATGACCCGTGCCGCCAAAAAGCTGCTTATTTCTCAGCCAGCGTTATCAAGGCAAATTGCTGATCTGGAAGCTGAACTCGGCGTTAAATTATTTAGTCGCAAGTCACGACATTTGACTCTGACATCTGCAGGCAATTATTTATTAGAACAAGCACAAGAAATTTTAGATTTATCTGCTAAAACGAAAAGAAACCTGGCAAAAGCTTCTTTTATTAGTGGCGATTTGACAATTGCTGCAGGAGAAAGCATGGGAATGCAGCGAATTATAAATGTGGTTAGTGCAATTATTAAAGAACATCCTTCCGTTAAAATTCACCTGCTAAGTGGGGACTACAGCTATGCCGAACGCAAGCTGGACAACGGAACGGTTGACTTTGCAGTCATTATCGGGAACGTTCCTTTAGCTAATTATGCTTCTTTGACCTTACCCGAAAAAGATACTTGGGGTATTTTAATGCCTGCTAATGATCCTTTAGCGCAAAAAGCGGTGATCAGACCAGCAGATTTACAAGGACGTTCTTTATTAAATTCACAGCAAGCGCAAAAATTGCAGCTTTTTCAAAATTGGCTAGGTAATTACTATGACACCGTGAATTTTATTGGCAGCTATAACTTAAACTTCAACGGCACTTTAATGGTTAAGAATCATACCGCATTAATGCTTACTTTAGATAAATTAGCCAATACTTCGAAAAACTCAGGCATTACATTTAGAAAATTACAGCCAGAGCTACAGCAAGCTATCAGGGTGGTTTGGAAGCGTGAAGTTAACTTATCACCAGTCGCAGAATTATTTTTAAAATTAATGCAGGAATCAATTTTTGAGTAATAGGATTTAATGCAATAAAATGAAAAGAAAAAGTATTCCAGAGACTTAAAAAGCCCTGTAGCCATAAGCTACAGAGCTTTTTTAGTGTTAACTGCCAGTACTTTGGTATTTTTGTAAAAATACTCGCCATAACTGATAAATTACGATAAAAAAGAATACACAGGCGCCAGGAATTAATAGCAACCATATCCACTCATGTTCGACTGCAATTTTTTCTTGTGGAATTGAGGCAACCCAACCGATTGGCAAGATAAAGGTCATAATTATCCTTAAAGCTGACGAATAGATCGCTAACGGATATTTACTCATATCAAAAAAGTCAAATGTCGTTTCTGCCAAGTTGGCTAAACCATTAGAAAGTAGTGCAACGATGTTACCTAATACGGCCAATCCCAAAAAAATGAGCGACGTAAAAAGTGAAATAAAAATAAACATGGCCGTGATATACCACGGATTATGCAACTGCATATCCACAATTATCAACAACAAAAGCGCAACAATTAAATCGCCCCACGCATCTTCATCGACTCGTTCATTAACAAGCTGAAATAAAGGATTGACGGGTTTAATTAAGATCGTATCTAAACGACCGTCATGAATATAGTCTGAAATATTAAGCGCATTGATAAAAAAGCAACGAAAAATAGCAAAAGCTAAAGTTGCCAAGGCGTAAGTTAAAAGCAATTGTGCAAAACTATAGCCTTTAATGCGGGGCACTATATTGAAAATAAATCTCAAAGCCACAATATTAAGCACGTTTTGAATGATCATACCTGCTAGCGCAAAATAAAAGTCCAGGTCATAAACAGCAAGTGATTTTAAATTTACTTTTAAATAAGTACTTAATAATTTTAAATATCTCATTTTATCCCCCTTGAATCACAGTTGAAACAACGGAGCGCTTAAACAAGATTTTAAAGAGCACGTTGAACAGGATAATGTAGAAAAGCTGGATCAAAACTACTTGAATAAATAAACTCCACGATGGCTTTTGTGCCAGCATTCCTACTGCACCAAATGAATACTGAAATGATAAAAAAGATGCCAGCTTTTTAATTATTGCAGGATAAAAATTGGCAGGAAACATGTTGCCGGCTAATACCAGCAGTATTGCTTCTTTAAAAGTGGAGATGCCCCAAATACTATAGGTATAAAAAGAAAATGTTCCTAGGAATAGCTCCAGTTCAAAATACAATAAATACGCCAAAGTGGTTGCTACTAAGACCATGAAAATTGTGCTCACTGCAATTTGAAAATTCAGAATCCATAAAAAAACTAATAAATCCACTGTACCAATCACTGCAAATTTGACAACTGAATAGCCAATACTTTCCCACAGTAACTGCGTTGCAAATGCTACTGGTTTTAACAGGTCAAGTGCAATATCACCAGAACGAACTTTATCATTCACATCGTAGCTGGTTTTAGGAAAAAGCACGGTCAAAAGCTGCATTAATACCAAATAACTAATTGTTTGTTTAAATTCACCGTTTGGCTTGCCAGTTAGAACAGCTTGCCACAAAAAATACTGTACGGTAAGCGAAATTAAAGATGAAAACAGCCAGAAAATCAAAGCATATTTTGAGGCTAGACCTTTTTTTATTCCTATTTTAATGAGCATTAGCCTATATTTCATTGCTGCACCTCCTGCTGTTTGAGGTGCGCCAATAAATATGCCAATTTATTGCTCTTAACTTCAATATTGGCAACTGGGATGCGGGCAGTAATTGTACTTAACACTTCTTTCAGATTTTCTTGCTTAATGCCTGCAATCTGATATGAACCGTTTTTAAGCTGCATCATGTTGGGCCATTGCTTAATTAAATCAGCACTTAATTTATCTGCACTGGTAAACGTGACCGTTGTGGGCACATCTAATTCTGCTAGTTGTAGACTACTTTGATCTAATACCAACTGACCTTTATTCAAAATTAAAATGCGTGAGCATACTTTGGCTACTTCATCGAGATCGTGCGAAGTGAAAATGATCGTTTTATCAGTTAATTGTTGTAAAAATTGCGTGATGCTATTTTTTGTAAGAACGTCAAGACCGATTGTAGGTTCATCTAAAATAATTAGTTCAGGATCGTGAATAAGAGCTGCAATAAATTCAGCCTTCATCCTTTGACCCAAACTAAGGGTGCGCACCGGTTGCGTTAAAAACTCGGTAGCCTGCAACATCCGCGCTAACTTTGTTACCCGTTTGGTAAAAATATCCTTCGGTACTTGATATATTTCACGGTTGAGTTTGAAGGTGTCTGTTGCGGGCAAGTCCCAGCGTAATTGGCTTCTTTGCCCGAATACTACTCCTATTTTAGCCGCATTTTTTTGTCTGTTATTAAGCGGATCTCTACCAAAAGTCTTGATACTGCCGCCATCAGGCTGCAAAATACCTAAAATCATTTTGATCAAGGTTGACTTGCCGGAACCATTTAACCCCACTAAGCCAACATGATCTCCTTGATGAATCTCTATAGAAACATTTTTTACTGCGTCAAAAATGCGATATTCTTTGTGAAACAGCTTAACTGCTTTCACCTTACGATACCGTTTCGCCAGGTTCTTGGTTTCAATTATCATTAATTATTCCCCAATACTTAATTCAGAGTGCAGATTTCTTCCCCAATATAGAAACCAGCACTCACCTTGAACCGGCGTTTCCAAATCATAGCGCCATTATAGCGCTTAATTCTTATTTTTCCAAACTCCTGCAGTTACTTTGAAAACAAAGCCAAGATAAAAATGGCCACAATTACCAAGATATCTGCAAATTTCATCTTTTCTTTAAGGAAAATATCGCCAAAGATGACGCTGTATAAAGAGGTCATGTTTAAAAAGATCCAGGCAATGCTTGAGTTGGGTGAAGACGTTGCCAAAGTATAAGTTACTTGCGCTAAAAGAGTCAAAACCGCCCGAGAACCATAAATCAGATAAACCTTGCCTTTGAGATTTTCAGCGCTGATTTTAAGAGTTCTATTTTTATAAATAAAAGTAATTAGGGTAATTAAACAGCGCACATAAATTGTCATGATAGTAAAAAAGACCAGATCAATCGGTTTGATAAGGCCTTTGGTTAATAACGGCGAAAGTGCAGCTTGAATAATCAATAAGGGCGCAATTACGGCAAAAGTCGTCAACAGGTTTTTCAAATTTAAATTATTGTGGCGCTGCTCGAAAACAATATAAATAACCACGATTACAGTGGAAATAATAGAAACTAAATATGAAGATTTGCTAAAGTAACCCATAGTCAGCAAAATGGCCCAAGGAATAAAAAGATCGGTTACCTTGCTCAAAAGCACAGACTGCATAATTGAAACTTTTTTGAACACATAACTGTAGCCATAAGCGACGACCTGAGCCAAAAAAGCATATAAAAGGACTTTAATAAGATAGTTATTGGTTATCCTAGGACTGGGAAAACTGTGCAGGACGTAAATTAGAAAGAAAGTTACTAAAACCGAACTACAAATATTATTTAAAAAGTTCACATCGATTGAACTTTGTTTCCGATACCCCATTTGATAACGGTCAATAACTGATATTATTCCCCTGGAAAATGAAGAAATAGTGGCAAAAATAATCAACCAAATATTACTGATAATCATGGTTCCTCCGAATGACAAATTTTGTTTAAAACTATTACTAATATTTTGGTCTTTGCAGCCACAATTAAAAAGTCAGAGAAATAGTTATTACCAGTAACTAGACATTGTTCAGTTACTAAAATCCAGCCATTGGACATACAAAGTTTAAATGTATTCAAATGATGTTCACTTAAGACTAATCATAAAAAACACATTATTTGGTTTGAATAGTATTTTATTATACACCAAGTTTAAAATTCAAAAAAGACTAGGATTTTTCCGTCCTAGTCTTTTTTATATTATTTATGCTTTACTATATGCCAGCCCTCGTTTTAGTCTCTTCCAAAAACTGGTATCTTCTGTTTGTAAAATTACGCCTTGATAAATTTTACTAATGTATACTGTTAAAGCAACAATACTTACTATTAAAATTACCAGCGACAAAATAACTTCCATATTACCAACGTGGCCATTAATTATACGAATCGGCATCATGAATGAGGAAAAGAATGGCACGTAAGATAATACTTGTGGCAGAATCTGTTCTGGGTTAGTAATAAGCGCAAACGACAGGAAAAATGCAATGAGGGAAAGCATCGTAGTACCTTGAGCAGCCTTCGAAGAATCTTCCGGCTTAGCTACTAAAGCTCCTGAAAAGGCTGCTAATATCGTATAAATAATTACACCAAGAATCAGAAAAATGAGATTGACATTTAACAAATTACCCAAAATTTTATTTATTACTACTTGATTGTTATGCATAAAAGAAGCCGTAATTTTTGCATGCAATGCCCAACGGTAAGTTGCCCAGCCGCCAACAATATAAATGATGAGCTGAGTAAAAATTACGCCGAAAATACCCAAAATTTTGCCTAAAAAATATTTTGCAGCAGTTGTACTGGAAAAAATGATTTCCATAATCTTCGTGCCCTTTTCAGAGGCTATTTCTTGAGCTGTAATACTACTGTAGGACATCAAAACCATATAAACGACCATAATCACAATAATTAAAGACACCATTTTAACCAATTTATCTCCCTGATGATTTTTCTGGAGTACTTCGCGATATTTTGGCTGTTGCTGTAAGGCTTTAAATTGACGTGGCGCTAATTGCGCTTGCTGCAAATTAAGCTGACTCTGCAAGACTTGTAAATAGCTTTTTACTTTGGGCTTCAACTCATCATCAATAGGTGACGCTCCATGATAAATGGCCTTAACCTGGTTTTTTTGCGTTTCAAATACCAAGTAGCCATCAACTTTTTCTTTTTTGACAGCCTTTTTAGCAGATTCAGCAGTTTTAATTTTAGAATCAACATATTTGCCATTGTTTTTAATAAAGTTTTGGCGAACTTGCTCATTGGAACTGATAACTGCAATCTGACTGTCTGGATCAGAACTAGCACCGATAGCTCCTCCTAAAGCACCACAACCAATTATGAGAAATGGACCCAAAATCAAAAGCAGAAAAGACCAAGATTTAACCTGATGCCAATAGGTTTGCAGCGTTACGGTCCATAATTTATTCATGTTGTTCACCAGCTTCCATTCTAAATATTTCGTCAAGCGTTGGTGGTTGTTGCCGGAACTCTTCAACATATTCGCCATTTGTCAATGCGTCAAAGACTTCCGCACCACTATTTTCATTGTCAATTCGCAAAAGATATTGGCCATGCGCTTTCTTTTCTACTTTTTTAACATGAGGGAGCTGCTGCAATTCTGCTAGCGACTTAGTAGTTTTGCAGTAAATTTCTGTTTTACCAAATGAGTCACGAACAGCGTCAACTGTACCACTTAAAACAACTTGTCCTTTTTTCAACATGATTAAACTATCGCAAATTTCTTCGACATTTGACATATCGTGACTGGAAAAAATAATTGCCGCATTATGCTTTTTAGCATCCAAAACTGCGTTTTTGAGCAAATCTGCATTTACCGGGTCTAACCCACTAAATGGTTCATCCAAAATAATTAATTGGGGTTGATGAATTAAGGTACAAATTAACTGCACTTTCTGCTGATTACCCTTCGAAAGTGTTTTTATTTTGTCGCTTTTCTTGCCCTGGACATCAAAGCGTTTTAACCAGTTATCAATTTGCGGTTTTATCTCTTTTGCCGGGCGACTTTTTAGCTCCGCCAAATAAACAATTTGTTGTTCAATAGTCATTTTCGGTAATAAGCTGCGTTCTTCTGGTAAGTAGCCGATAGTATCGAAAGTTTTCTCAGTAATGGGCCGATCTTCCCAAGTAATTTTTCCTTCATAGTGCAGAAAGTTTAAAATACTATGGAAAGTCGTAGTTTTCCCTGCGCCATTTTGACCAATCAAACCCATGATTTCACCAGGCTGAATGGTAAAGTTAACGTCTTTAAGAGCCCGAAAATCACCAAAGCGCTTACTTAAATGCTCTACTTTTAGCATAGCTTCCTCCTTTATTCTAATAATAACATAAGTTGATTTTACTATATGCATTCATGTAAAAGCAATACTTTTTTAATTTAATCAAACTAAAAGCAGCAATAATTGCCGTACTCTGTCATTCATCTTTTACTGGTCTTTAGCCCAAAATAACAGGCTAATAAATCATGTTAACGAAACATTAATTTATTAGCCTGTTAAAGTTGATGTTCATATATTTTTAGTGGAAGTTTGTTATTGCCTGTTTAATAGGTACTAACCCATTAGCAATATCAAATTCCTTTTGGTGTAATTTTCCCGTTAAAATAATATCAGCAATCGTTTGGGCCACATCTTGACGTGTAATTGTCATATCTGCAATAGAATCAGTAAAATGCTGTGCTATTTTTATTTTCCCTGTTGCCTTTTGATTAGTCAGTGCAACTGGTCGTAAAATTGTGTAGTCCAGTGAACTGTGTAACAACCATTGATCAGCATAATATTTTGCCGCATAGTAATAATTTTGCGGTCCTGCTGCTGGTGCATTATCCGACCAAAAACTGCGATCGTCAGATTTAATCGCACTAATCATGATAAAACGCTGAATGTCAGTTTCTTTTGCCGCATTAATTGCTTTGACCGCACCGTCAAGATCAATCATCATTGTTGCATCAGCACCTGTTTTGTCACCTGAACCAGCCGCAAACACTACTGTATCGACTGTTTGCATGGCTTTTGCCAATTGCCGTTGCGGTCCTGCTAGATCAATAAAAGCAGTAGCAATTCCCTTTTCTTGATAGGCTTTTTCCTGCTCATGGGAGCGCAAGCCTGCAATGACCTGGCAATTCGTACTTTCTTGTAGAATTTTTACCAATAATTGCCCAATCTGTCCGTGAGCACCAATTATCAGAACTTTCAATTTGTAATCACTCCATCCACTATTATTCATTTTATTATAGTTTAACCGAGTATTTCAAAAATGCATTATAAAAGGGCTCTTGACTAATCACTATCAGTTTTAGAACCCTTTTATAAAATTCAAATGTTTTATTAAATAATCATATCATTATACATTAGCTAAATTCTTCTTCTTGGGTGCATCTTTAGGACTATCAGCATCGTTTTCCTTATAACCAAAGAAGTAGGTCAAAGCAAAAGCAGCAACAATAGTCACAATAGAAGCAATCCAGAAGTTCAACAGGTTATTAGGATTGCCTTGTCCGGCTTTAGGCACAAAGGATGGAAAACCAATCAAGCTACCAGTAAAGCCGTACATATCAACTTTAAGCAAACCGTTTACCAATCCGCCAATGGCAGCACCAAGACTTGAAGTCATAAATACACGACCGTACTTTAAGTTAACACCGTACATTGCCGGCTCAGTAATACCGACAGCGGCGGAAATAGCTGCACTAAGGGAGAGGCCCTTTAGGTCAGGATTGTGCTTAGTCTTAAACCAAACTGCAAGGGCACCGGCACCTTGGGCAATCATCGTTACTGAAACGATACCGTTTAAGATACTGTGTCCAGTAGCTGCTATATCATTCGCAATAATTGGCACTACTGCCCAGTGCAGTCCGAAGATAACGAGTATCTGGTAAAGACCACCGATGATTAAACCAGAAAGTGCAGTGTTGACTGTCAGTAGCCATTGCAATACTTTGGCAATTCCCGTAGAAATAAATGAAATTACAGGACCCACAATAATTAAGACCGTCATCCCTACTAGAAAGATTTCTACTAGCGGAGTAAAAATTTGTCTTAATGTGACTGGCATCCACTTTTTAATCCACGGTTCAATCTTAGCAGCCATCCAAGCCGCAAAAATCATTGGGAAAATTGAATAAGTATATTGCGGAATATGAATTGGAATACCAAAGAAATTGGCATTAATACCAACACCAGCTAGAAAGTAACTGAATTTACCACTGGCATAAATCTTTACTAAATCAGGATAAATCAGAAAGCCGCCGATAATAGAAACAACTACCGGGTTAGAACCTAATCTTTGAGCAGCAGTAAAGCCAACAATTAATGGTAGGAAGTAAAACGACGCATCCCCCATCGCATTGATAATAGTGTAAGTTGGAGAAGCCGTAGACATGTGACAAAAGTTAGTTAAAATGTTAAGAATACCTTTTAACATACCACTGGCGGCCAACAAACCAATCACAGGCATCATAGAGCCGGTAATTACGCCTATTAACTGGAAGAAGCCATTTTTAATCTTGCTACCAAGAGATTGGTTAGCCTCTGGAGCCGGAGTTGCAGGTGCAGCTTCTCCTTGCCCAGCATATTCAGGTCCGAGTAGTTTAATTAGCTCGTCATAAACGTCCTCTACCGTTTGCCCAATTACTATTTGATATTGGTTATTAGCACGAGTAACGTCTATTACTCCTTTAATGTTGTTAACTTCATCATCATTCGGGATACTATTATCGTTTAAAGTAAACCGCAGACGAGTAAAACAGTGCATAACGTTTTTAACATTGCCAGCACCACCAACTGCCTTAACAATTTCACGTGCTGTAGTCTGATATTTATTTTCATCTTTACTAGCTACAGGTGAAGTCTTGGTTTGTTTCAACGTGATAGTGGCTGCAATTTCACCAGCAGCTTTAGTGCCCAGAGCAAGATCGATACCAGCTAAAACATCAGCGGTATTAGTAATTGCCAAAATCACTGTATCATCTTTTTGGGCATCTTTAATCGCTTGCAGATCCATTGTCCCCAGTTGCTGGCCAGCTTTTACTTCAGAGCCGGCTGCCACTTGCAAATCAAACGGCTTGCCATCAAGTTCAACGGTATCTATACCTAGGTGAATCATCACTTCCACACCATCCGCAGTTTGCAAACCAAGTGCGTGCTTTGTTTCGGCAACCATTACCACCTTCCCAGTTACAGGCGAAACTATTTTCCCAGAACTAGGTTTAACAGCAAAACCTTCACCTAGCTTCTTCTGAGAAAAAACCGGATCATTAACATCCTCCAGGTTAATGACCTCACCGGCAACAGGTGCCAGTATTTTAATCGTACTACTCATATTTTAGCCTCCAGAAAATTACAACATAAAAGGTCAGTCACATATACTGATAACGCTTTCCTTAAAATTATAGTTCTTGTATAGACAGGTGTCAATAAATTGCTTATTATGTTGTTGTAACAAAAATTTTTTTATTTTTTATTGGTCTAGACAGGTAAAAAATAAACGTAAGGTGGTATGATTAGTGTTAAAAGGTGGATAACTAATAATGAGAGCTAAATATTTACAAATAGCAGCGGATCTAACAAATAAAATAAAGCACAAACAATATGTTGTCGGTGATTTTTTACCGAGTGAGCCTGCTCTGTCAGAGCTTTATAATGTTTCACGTGAAACAATTAGAAAAGCTTTAAACGAACTCTTAGATGCTGGCATAATTCAAAAAATAAAAGGAAAGGGCTCAGTAGTTATTAATGCAGCAAGGATTGCCTTCCCTATTTCTGATATTGAATCTTTTGACGAACTGAACAAGCAAAAGCAAATGCATGCTGCAACGAAAATATTGGCCTTAGAAGATGCCCAGATGCCTTTTATAATCCGTAAACATTTATCCTTAACAGAAACTGCCGCAACATATGTAGCCCGTTTACGGTTAATTAATCAGGAGCCAATAGTAGTTGACGAAGATTATATTTTAAAAAAATATGTACCTGACATATCAGCTAGCCAGGCAAAAAGTTCTTTATACCACTATTTTGAACATGATTTAGGACTTGAAATCGATTATGCCACTAAAACTATTACTGTAGAACCGGCAAGTAAAAATGTAATGGCGCAGTTGCACCTTACCGATACTAACTTAGTGGTGGTTGTGCGTAGTTTAACTTATTTGAAAGATACATCTTTTTTTCAGTACACTATTTCGCAACACCGGCCCGACAAATTTAAATTTGTAGACTTTGCCCATAGAAAAGCACAAAATGGAGGACTTATATTATGAGTTTAGCTGACAAAGTAATTTATCAAATTTATCCTAAATCTTTTTACGACAGTGACGGTGATGGTATCGGAGATTTAAGGGGAATTATCGAGAAAATCCCCTACTTAAAAAAACTAAATATCGATATGATCTGGTTTAATCCCTTTTTTGTGTCTCCTCAAAACGATAATGGCTATGACATCGCAAATTATTACGAAATCGATCCATTATTTGGCACAATGGCCGATTTCGAAGAATTAGTCGCTAAGCTTGCGCAAAACCACATTGGTGTGATGCTCGACATGGTTTTAAATCATTGTTCCACCGATCACATTTGGTTTAAAAAGGCGTTAGCTGGAGACGAATATTATCAAAAATTTTTCTACATTAGAGAGCCTAAAGCAGATGGCAGTTTACCTAACAATTGGACATCTAAGTTTGGTGGGCCAGCCTGGGCCCCATTTGGCAAAACCGGCAAGTATTACCTTCATTTATATGACAAAACTCAAGCTGACCTCGACTGGCATAATCCTGCAGTTAGAAAAGAACTATTTAAGGTCGTTAATTTTTGGCGTGACAAAGGGGTCAAAGGCTTTCGTTTTGACGTGATTAATGTTATTGGCAAAGATGAAAAACTCACTGATGCGCCTAAAAACACTGCTAGCAAGTTAATGTATACAGACCAGCCGATAGTGCACCAATATCTAAAAGAATTAAATCAAAAAACTTTTGGTCAGGAGCCAGATGCGATTACTGTGGGAGAAATGTCCTCAACAACTGTTGCCAATTCCGTTGCTTACACTAGAAAAGATAATCACGAATTATCAATGGTTTTCACATTTCATCATCTAAAAGTTGATTATCAAAATGGTCAGAAATGGACCAAAATACCTTTTGACTTTTCCGCTTTAAAAGATGCTCTTAATAAATGGCAGATTGGAATGAGTCAAGGTGGCGGCTGGAATGCCCTGTTTTGGAATAATCACGACCAGCCCTGGGCACTGAGCCGTTTTGGTGATCCCATTCATTTTCGGGAAAAATCCGCTGAAATGCTGGCTACCGTAATGCACTTGTTACGCGGTACCCCTTATATTTATCAGGGCGAAGAAATCGGCATGATCAATCCCAATTATCAGAAGATCACGGATTATGTCGATGTCGAAACACTCAATGCTTATGATGAACTTAAAAAGCAAGGCTTAAGTGACCCTGAAGCACTGGCAATTATTCAGGCAAAGTCTCGCGATAATAGCAGAACGCCAATGCATTGGGATAACACCGTTAACGCAGGCTTTACTACTGGAACTCCGTGGCTAAAGCCAAAAGATCAAGAGCAAATTAACGTTGCGGCTGAACTTGATCATGGTGAAATTTTCCCATATTATCAAAAGCTGATTTACTTAAGAAAACATTACCCCATTATTGCTAAGGGAAGCTATGAACCCATTGACTTGGACCATCCACAAATTTTTGCTTATTGCCGACTTTACCAGGGACAAACCTTACTAGTAATTAACAATTTTTATGGACAAAAAGTGATGTACGGCTTACCTGCTTCTTATCAAGGGCAAAAAGCGCAAACTTTAATTAGCAACTACGATAAAAATTTACAAGAGGTGCCTAAAACTTTAGCTTTACAACCATATGAAGCACTGGCTTTATTAATATAGCTTAATGCAAAAAGAAAGACTGACCTGTCAGCCTTTCTTTTTATATTTTCTGTACTAGTTAAAATCAAATTCGAAATCTTGAATAAATTTGATAAACTGATAAACAACTCTTTTTTCATTATTTTTCTGCGTAATGGCTACTAAATCAACTTGCGGCTCCCAATCAAGCGGAACATAAACAGAATTTTCATTCAAATGAGGATAAAGGCAATACAGTCCGAAAGCAATGCCTTGTTCAGCTTTAATTAAAATGTTAAGAGCAGATAGATCATTAACATATGTAATATGCATTTGATTATTTATATGCATTACTTTATTTTGTAAATTAATTAGATCCTCTGCTGCCCAATTGTTATCAAGAAAAAGCATTTTTTCATTTTGAAAGTCCTCTAATTCAAGTTTATCCTTCTGACATAAAGGATTCTTTTCAGGAACAATTGCCTTAAATGATTCAGTCTCGATATGGTAACTTTTTATATTATTCAAATCTGCTGCATCCCGTCCCGTAGTGATAATAACATCTATTTCTCCCGATAAGACTTGTTGCTTCAATTCGTTGTGATTCAAACTAATAATTGAAAACTTAGCTTGGGGATACATTTGCTGAAAATTTTTAATCCAGATTGGAATGTACAAGTCGTTAAAAGGTGTATATGAATAGCCTATTGCTATTTTATAGTTATCAGCCAAGTCTTTCTTTTGGATATCTTGTACAGCTGAATAATAGTTATTAATTATAGGCCTGATTTTTTGGTAAAAGGCTTTGCCATCTTGAGTAACATTTACATAACGTTTATTACGATTAAATAGTTTCACACCAATTTCATTTTCAATTGCCTTAATATCATGAGAAACCGTCGGTTGAGTCACATGAAGTGCTTTTGCTGTTCTAGTATAATTGCGAGTTTCAACTAAATTAATAAAAGTCTCTAATTTTTTTATATCCA
Organism: Lactobacillus sp. VURO6/B1 (VP7); assembly: GCF_058139575.1. Classification (NCBI taxonomy): domain Bacteria; kingdom Bacillati; phylum Bacillota; class Bacilli; order Lactobacillales; family Lactobacillaceae; genus Lactobacillus; species Lactobacillus sp. VURO6/B1 (VP7). Next base: position 33,154 of record NZ_JBVOWJ010000009.1, read on the forward strand.
TTTTTTCTTATAAATAATTTCTATTATTAATAACTGATATTGATTTCACTTATAAGTATAAATAAAATATACTAATTTCGAAAGCGATAACAATAAAATTAAATATTTTAGAGGTAAAACTATGAGTCAATATAGCGCAGAAGAAAAAGGCTTTCACGGCATAATTAAAGCTGTGATTGATGTCGATGAAAATAAAGGCAAAATTAAGCAGATTTGGGCTGAAAATGTTACACCCAATACGGTAGGAGCAGCGGGAATTGCAACTTGGCTGGAAAAAGCCAATGAAGAAAATTCCGTTGAAGTTGACGCAATTTCAGGTGCTTCAATTTCAACCGGTGCTTTAAGAAAGGCTGCTATCAAGGCTGCTAATGAAGCAGGAATAAAGACAAAAGCCGATGTAGATGCTGTATCGGGTGCCTCGCAACCTGATTCTCACACAAAAGAAAACGGTATTCCCGAGATTGCAAATTATCCGTTACTTAAAGAAACAGTTACCGATTATGATGTAGACGAATATGACGGTGAATATGATTTAATTGTCGTAGGCTCCGGTGGTGCCGGTCTAGCCGCTGCTGCTACAGCCGCAGAAAATCACGCTTCTATGATGGTAATTGAAAAACAAGGCATCGCTGGTGGTACAACCAACTATTCCGGAGGTGTCATTCAAGCAGCAGGTACGAAATTACAAAAAGAATCTACTAAATATCAAAACGATACCCCTGAAAATCATGAGCAGGAATATTTAAAGGCAGGTGAAGGTCGTGTTTACCAAGATTTAGTACATGATTTTACCCAAAATTCACCGAAAAATATTGAGTGGCTGGCCAATATGGGCATTAAATGGACAAATGTCTACGGCCACACTGAGATTCCTTATGCTAAAAATCATTTTGCGGATCGGATTCATGTTTACAAAAACGGTGGTGCCAGTGGCAACGGTATTATTTTAACCCAACATCTCCTCAAATATGCTTTAAAACAAGGAGCAGAAATTACTTATAATACTGCTGTGATAGGATTAATTACAGCTGGCGATGGTACCGAGCGCAAGGTGATTGGTGTTGTTACTGAGGGAAAAGACCATCAGCTTAAATATTTAAAAGCACGCCGTGGAGTTATTCTGGCAACAGCCTCGATTGACCAAAATGTAGCATTAGCTAAGGACTTGAGTCCTCAACATTATGAAGATGTTAAAGCTCATCATTGCTGGTCTGTCTTAACAGATCAAGGTGATGGCATTGTGATGGGCATGGCAATTGGCGCAGCGGTTACCGGCTTTGGCGGAACAATTGATTTTGATGCCAGAACTGGCAACGGTACTGATGACCGTGTTCCTACAATCCCTTCAATTTTTGTTAATGGCAATGGCTTAAGATTTGTTAACGAAGATGCAACTTATGCTTATGAATTCCGGGCAATTTTCAACCAGGAAAAGCAACTAGACAAACCAACTTATCAGATTTTTGGTGCAGATTCTATTAATGAAAAAACTAGTCCATGGAACCCAGAATCATTAGAGAGCGACGTCAAAAGCGGTTTGGTAGTTAAAGCCGATTCACTTGAAGAATTAGCAGACAAAATTAATGTTCCTAAAGCAAACCTTGTTAACAGCGTTAATACTTGGAATAAAAATGCCGCTAATGGCGCGGATCCAGAATACAATAGAACAAATGGTGTAAGACCATTTTCCGGACCTTACTACGCATACCGCAATACTCCAGGCAATTTAGGCGCTTTAGGTGGACTAAAGATTAATAAGAAATGCAACGTACTTGATGTTTATAATCAGCCTATTACGGGTTTGTACGCAGCAGGACTCAATGCTGGCGGCTGGCTTGGCTCATACTACCCTGGGTCTGGTACAGCTATCGGTGGCATCGTTCATCAAGGCAGACGTGCAGCAAAGTCAGTTTTAGGTTTAGAATAAAGGATTTTAAAAAATGCTAACAACACAAATTAACAATTTTAAATGGCAGGCTGATTTCGATGTTATAGTCATTGGTTTTGGAGGAGCAGGCGCTACTGCCGCAAGGTTTGCTGCTGACAATAATTGCAAAGTGCTTTTAACAGATGTTGCACCCGTTGGCCATGAAGGTGGTAATACTCGTTATTGTGGACAAATGATTGCAGGTACTAAAAGCAAATCTTCTTATCAAAAATACTATTCCAAAATGACAGCACCCTTTGATCTTAATCAAAAAATCATAGATACTTTTGTTGATGGCGTAGCTGATATGCCTAATTACTTAAAAAAATACCTTCATGTTGAACCTTTCAGCTTTTTAGCACATCCAGACAGACCAGCAGTTCAATCGGTCAAAGGAGATTTCCCTGATTATCCTGACTATCCGGGAGCTTCCGACTATGACTTATACACTGTACATGATGGGCAACAAATTGAAGACGGAGCTTTGTGGAAAGTACTCAGAAATGAGGTCATGAAACGCCTGGATCATATTACTATTTGGTACGAATCTCCGGCTATTCACTTAGTGCAAGACTCAACCGGCAAAGTCGTAGGAGCAGTAATCCACAGACATGGACAAGAAGTATATGTCCACGCCAAAAAAGGAGTTGTTCTCACAGCCGGGGGTTTTGAAAACGATCCTAAACGAATTCAGGATTACTTAGGTGTTCCTAAAATGGTGCCAATGGGTACTCTATATAATAAGGGAGATTCTGTCAATTTAAGTATTGAAGCTGGTGCTGATCAATGGCATACCAGTGTTTACAATGGCGGTGGCTTATATCACGGTTTGACTTATGCAGTTGCAAATGGCCAGCGTGGCCTTTTAGCATACACTTGGCCGGAACTATACACAGGCAGCATTTTTGTTGTAGGTAATGATGGTACACGTTACTTTGCAGAAGACCAGCATTCTAAATCCGGCTATCTGTTTATTCATGGTTTTAGCAGACACCCATATTTGACTACACAATCTTGGATTATTTTTGATCAAAAGCAAAAAGCCAAATTGGAAAAAATACAGGATAGTGCATTACAATCTGCTTTAAATAAAGCAATTGCAACCTCCTCTATTAGTGAACTTGCCGCAAAACTTAATTTTGATTCAACCATTTTTAGTAACACAGTTAAGGACTTTAACGAACTTGCAAAATTAGGTAAGGATTATTCATTTAGCAGAAGCGGCCAAACAATGACCCCACTTGCTGATGGACAAATATACGCAATTAAGTTGCAGCCTGCAGCTTTAAACACTCAGGGAGGTCCACGCAGAAACGAAAAAGCTGAAGTTTTAAAGCCAGATGGTTCGGCAATCAAGGGCTTATATAGTGCTGGCGAAGCCGGTAGTATAACCACTAATCAATATCAAGCTGGTCAAGATGTTGCAGAGTTGTTGATATTCGGTAAAATTGCTGGAGAAAATGTTGCTCAAGAACCAGTAGAAAAAGTAGAAAATGTTGCTCCACTTGACTCTAAAATTCTAGCTAGCGACGAACAAACAGAAAACTACCAGCTTGGTACCAATCAGTTCCTTGGTAAAAGTGATCAAGGTATGGGAAATGAGTTTGTGGTCAAAGTAACCATGGATAAAAATAATCAAAATATCGAAGACATCAATGTCATCAAACAAAGTGAAACTAAGGAAATTGGCCAAAAAATCATTAAACCTTTGCTTCACAACATTATTGAATCTAATTCAACCAATGTTGACGCATTTTCTGGTGCTTCGCTGACCTCGAAAGCTGTTAAAAGTGCTGTAGATGACGCATTAGCAAAAATTAAATAATATAATTTCTTTATAAATTCTAAAAATAACCACTTTTGCTTCAAATAAAAGTAAAGTGGTTATTTTGATATTAACTAGCAAGTAGAAGCACTTTACAACTACGACTATTATATTCTCTAAATGGGTGCATGAAGTTTATTTCATCTAGTAATTTGGCATGGTTTGTTGCTACTAAGCCTGCTTTTTTGGGTTGTCCGTAAATAATATCGTTGATATTTTCTCTGCATAATCAAAGCGTGAGGGATTGTGAAATTCATAGCCATTTTTTGAAAGTTAACCGCACAATATTTACCTGCCAAATCGTATATACCGCTAAATATAATTTTGCTTATTTTTCATTACATCATTGTCATATAGTATGATTTTAATCTAGTCACTCATCGTTGCCCTCTCAAATTTTAATAATATCTTTAACCTCTTCTGGGTCGGAATTAAGCACCACATCTAATACGCTCTCTACGTCTTTTTGATTGGGTTCTAAGCCTCTATTCAATAACTCCTTTTAGATTAAGATACATAGACTTATCAGAAACATAAACACCCTGGATAGTTTGTTTTTCACCGTTAATATCAAGTTTATATTCTTTGGATTGTAACATATTTAATAGATCACCTGCTCTTTCATTTAAATAGATTGCAAAAGCATTAAGCACTCTTACTGACTAACTTTCAGGTGGTTTAGCTACAATAATATCCCAAAATTTATCCTTCAATTGCTGACATACATTATTTGCTTTTTAATTTTCTTCATTTAGCCAGTAAAATCTACCGTCATCCGTTCTCTTTAAAAGATGATTTTCAATTAAATCTCGCCTTCTGGTAACATAATCAGCCACATAACGCATTAAAATTAAATTTACTTCCTGCTCAGAATATTTTTTAGCTGGTTCAAATTTAGTTGCCAAATATTGTAAAATCAACAGCCGGTTTTTAGCCTTACCAGGCCAAACTTTAACAACTCCATCATTATCAACATAGCGCATTAATACTTCTTTATTCTTCATTTTCTCCATTTAAATTAATTATCCGATCAAATAATGATTTTTCAGCGGCAGAAATTTTATGAGCCACTTCAATTACTGCCAAATTAGGCTTTTTTAATAACGTTTTATGAATTGCAAGTGACAGTTCCGGATCGAGGGCACTAGTAGCTTCATCAGCGAGCAATACTGGCCGTTCAGAGAGAAAAGCACGTGCAATTTCAATTCTTTGGATTTGTCCTCCGGATAAATTTGCCCCCTTTTCACCAACCTGATAATCCCAGCCTTTTTCATCCACGAGTTCAGTTAGTCCCGCCGATTCAACTGCTTTAGCCAAACTTTCTGGAGAAGCCTTCCGCCCCAGTAAAATATTAAATTTGATTGTATCATCAAAGATAAACGGCTTTTGGTTAACGTAACTGAAATTATCGTGAGCTGCGGCCCAATTACCCGTGACATCTTCACCATCAATATAAACATGACCTTCACTAGGTTTAATTTTACCTAATATTAAATTTAACAACGTAGTCTTTCCCCAACCACTTGGTGCCATGAGCAAGATTTTTTCATTAGGTGCTACGGTAAGATTAAGATGAGTGAAAATCTCTCTGCCACCTTGACTGTAAGTTGCATCTTCAACTTTCAAACCAGTAAATTTACCAGTTTTTGCATTTTTAGTACTGTCAGCTGAAAAAGACAGAGCCTGCTCTACTTTATCCCACATTGGTTTAGTAGACTTGATTGCATTCAATTGCTGAAAAATATTAACTATCGGGTTAATAAATTGATTGGATAGTTGCACTATCATAATTAAGGTACCAACGCCAATCTGTCCTTGCAGCATTAAGATGGCACCTACTAGAAACGGCAGTATAAAGCTAAAAATATCTGCAAAAGCCATAATGACTTCTCCTGCTGCAGCTTGTGTGAAGTTTAAGTTCTTTAATGCTTCTTCCATTCTTTTGGCACTATTAACCACTTTACTAATAGTCGAACTTTGGGCATCGTATAAGCCGACAGTCTGTGCTCCGTTTAACCCGTCATTTACACTCTGAGTGTATGCGACGTTATTTGTCTCCCAAACTTTTGCTTTTGTTTGAATTGTTTTGGTAAAAGCCCTTTGCACTAGTCCAGGAATTAAAGTAGTTACCATAAAAATTAATGTCAAAATCCAGGAATTGATTAAACCAACTACTACTGATAGCAAAAAAGATACTAATTCTGCAATGATCATTAATTCATTTGTAGTCTTAGATGTCTCAATCTGTTTAAGATCGTTCGTCATCAGACTTAAACCATCCTTTTGTGAATCACTGCGCTGTTCAATCAGATAGCTCATCGTTTTGTCTTTAAGATAAACATTGACATCTTGAATAATAGCGTACTTGATATAACGGTACACAAAATTAGACAACATAATAATTAAGATTGTTGCGGCACCAATGCCGGCAATTCTAATTAAATTGCCACTATCGCCTTGACGATATTGCGCTGCATTTAACATGATCTTAGTGACATATGCAATTACCACATTGCCAAATGCCATTACTATTGCTAAAAGTGTGTAGGCAACGAGTTTCCATTTAGGTGCAAATTTTAATGAAGATTGCATTTTTCTACTCCTTCTTTATTATTAAAACGGTTAAGATATTTTTTTGATTAAACATATTAAATTAAAGCATGAATTATTTTTCTGGCTTTTTTATTTCTCATATATGAGAAAAAAGTGCATAATATCTTAAAAAGGACGAAATAACATGCAGTCAGGAATTGAATTTAAACAATTAAGGAAAAAACAGCATATTACGCTTAAAGAAGCAGCTAAAGGCATTTGTTCCATTCAAATGCTTTCTCGCTGGGAAAATAATCAAGGACACATGGATTTTAACCGGGTATTAAAATTGTGTGAAAAGCTTAGTTTATCCGCAACTGAATATATTGCGCTTGCTAAACTCGACCCGCAGGATCATATTGCGCTTATTTTAGAAGAATCTTGGAATAACCACGACAAAAACTATTTGAAAAAACTGGCTCAAGCGGCATTAAATAAATACGAGTCAAGTCAAGATCCTTTTGACCTCGATTATGCAGCAATCGCCTGTAGTTTGTATTATAAAACTTCACAGCATAATATTTTTCCTATAGCCCAGCAAAATGAATTAAACCACCAATTAAGTAAGATAACTGTTTGGGGTCATGAATTTCTCTCACTTTTTGCCAATGTTATCCCTATTATTAGTCCCAGAATCATTTACCAAATCTCTGTTCAGGTTATCAGTAATATTTCTTTTATTAAAAAAGCAGGAGAAGGTACATTTCATTTTGGTATAGCAGCTCTATTTGAAGCTGTAATTGGTTTAATTACAGATAGTCAGTTTAAATTTGCAGATAAACTGCTAACACGAATAAACCAGATTGACTTACCAGATAACGAAATGTTGTTAATTGTTGGGCGCAAATTTTTAAATGCAATTCTTACATTCCACAATACTGCCAATGATGAAGCAGCTGTCTCAATCATTCATTTTTTAACTAATATGGACATGCAAACTACGGCTGCTTATTTTCTGCAAATATTAAATCAGGTTAAAGCTTTAAACTAATCATAAAATTTATTAAATAAGTCTTCGATATCAATTCTTTCAACTGCGTATTGAATATCAGCTCTAACTAAGCTGGCTATAAGTTGCGTCAGCTTATCCTGCTCAATTTTTTCTAGAGGAACTAATATCAGGTTATTAGGCAAAGTTTCGTAATCATAATTAGCTAGCAACTTAGTCGTTTCAGGGGTAGACTGCATCTTTAAATACCGTTTATTTTGCTTTTTATTGTCTAGATCTTCAATAATGTGTCCTTTGCCCATAAACAAGACCCTGTCAGCATACTGCTGCAAGTTAGACAAAAGGTGTGAAGCCATAATGATCAACTTGTTTTCATCCTTTAGTTTAAGAAGCATCTGTGAAATTAAAGCTACGTTCTGTGGATCAAGTCCATTCATTACTTCATCTAACAACATTACAGGAGAATCAGCTGCTACTACCATTGCAAAACAAAGTCGCTGTTTCATCCCCAAAGAATAAGTCTGCACCTTCTTATCCACATAATTTCCCATTTGCAAGTCATTAATAACCTGCCCGACTGATTTGACAGAATTGTGCCAAAGATCAGCGTATAAATTAAGATGATCTCGTCCAGTCATAAAGGGAAACAGGTCGCTTTGTTCAGGAAACGAGCAGATTTCCTGGTGTAATTTAATCGTATCTTTTTGTGTTTGATAACGTGTATTTTCATATTCAACAAACCCTTTTTGCGGTGTCAGATTATGCAAAATAACGTTGATCAAGGTCGACTTCCCCGTACCATTAGGCGCTACGAGACCAACGATCTCGCCCTGCTTAAATTCCAAGTTAACGTCGTCTAAAACAACGTTCTTACCAAATGCCAATGTGACATCTTTTATTTTTAACATTTTAATCACCTCGTCTAACTAAAGGGATGCTTTTAATTTGCGTGAACAAAAACAGTAAAATTTCAATGACAAGTGCCAGACAAATGAGTGGCCCTAAGCCAGCAGTAAAGCCCCATCCGGGTGCATCCATCAAATAAGCCAAGTTGCCAGTAATACTGTCACCGATAGAAAAGTAAGTCATAGGCCATTTTTCCAAAAACGGGTAAACAAAGCCCATGCCCAACGAGAAGTAAAGCATCTTCGCACTGATAGCAAACAAACTGCTAAGCATGCCGGCAACATATTCGTTACGCAAAACGATTGATAGCAGAATTGTCAACCTGATAAAGATAAACGAAATAATGATTGCAAAAATGATAAACTGCAAATAATACATACCTAGTGTTTCAGTCCTAAAGGTTGCTTTGAAGTTTATTTTGCCTAAATAAGCAACAGTATTTAGTCTTAATGATCCCAAACCATATCTAGGTGCTATACAAAGAAGAGCAATTATCCCAGCTGCTACAAAGTCAAGCAAAACCCCTACTTCAACGACTCCAGTTTTTAACCATAAAATGGTACGTTTACTTAAAGGAATATTTTCCAAGACCGTATAATATTTCCTGTCATTAGTCACAATGTCTGCAGCAAAGAAACAAACTATCACTACCATGATTAAGACTGCCCAGCCAGAAAGTGAGTTTTGAATTACTTGTAATGCTGTGCGCTCTTCCAAAATGTTTTTATTCAACCCTGTTTGCTTATCCTTTTTACCGGCTAAAAGTGCGTTATACAAGTGATACGTCCGTTGATAGCCAAAATGACCATCTTGCTTAAAATTATCATTTTGATTATACGCAGCTGGATACAAAAAGTTTTGGTTACCTTCTACAAAGATTAACTCGTCAATATATTGATAACGAGCACTGGCGTATTTAGCATAAGCATCCCAGTCTTTTTTCTTTATAGCAAGCAATATTTTTTTATCATAAGATAGGACCTGTGGGTAAGTACTGACAGCGTCCACTGCCCCTTTGCTAGGAATATAATCATAACCTGGCTTCTTGGAATAAGCAATCTCTTGCATAGCCACTTTCTGAAAGGCTGTATCATCAATATATTCCTTTCTGATAGGCTTGGCATCAACCTGTTCAATTACCTGACGGTTAGGCACACTGACCAGACTAAAATATAAAGACATAATCACAGTAGCAATAAACAGTCCAATATTTTTGGGATTAACCAAAAAAGCCTTCAACTGAAAGAGGAAATAACGCCATTTCATCGTGCAATACCTCCTTTATTAACCAGGTGTCTAAACCAGATGATCAAAATAAATGACCAAACTAATAGGATACAGCCGCTGGTGACTAGGTTTAGTCCTGCAAATCCTGTTTTACTTGCCACAGTGCCATTAAGCACATCATTAACATTTAAATATGCAGATGGCAGCCAAGCAATAAATTTAAGCATTTTGGCAGGCAAATACGTTAATACATATAGAGCAATGCCAATAAAGGTAGTGAGATATACATTTTTTGTTATCTGGTTAAGAAGTAAAGTTAAACTGGTCACAAATACTACCAATACTGCGGTATAAAGTAAAAAGAGTAAACAATCCAGCCAGACAGGGATTGCTATTATTTTATTAAAGTAAAAAACATTAGGATAATTTAAACTGCGAAAGCCATTTCGTAAGCCGGCAAAAAGATATGCACCAACTAGTCCAATAAGTAAAGGGCCCAAGGTTAAAGCCAAATTGATCATGGTTTTGCCTTTAACCTCATCTTCTACACGATAAGGGATATTGCGTAAAACCGTCTTATGATCCAACTTAACCATCCACACATCATTAGAAATAAGCAAAATATAAAAGAAAATAAAAATAGCCACAAAATTGAGAATATAGATTAAATAAGTTGCTGATGCCTTTGAATTCATAACTGCAGGTATATGATGACGATATAGATATTTATACGTAACTAATCTTTGATGCAATTGATATTTGGGCGGAACGTTCAATGTACTGGCTCCCAAATAATTATTCCGGTAGCCGTCTAACATGGTTTGAAATAAAGTGATCGATCCGTCTAAATAAGTTTGGGGATCACTTAAAACTTCCCCATTTTGTAAACTGAAAATACAACCTTCCTGGGCATTTAAATTGTCATAAGTCTCTTTATATTCTTGTTTACGTAATAGACTGCTGTCAAAATAACTGATATTAATCTCAAGTGAATCATAGTATGACCGCCACTGACGATAGTTATCTCCCAAATTCTGAACTTCAACCACCAGTACAAAGAGAACCATGAATAAAATCAAAGCGCCCATTAACAGAATATTTTTCTTTGATTTGCGTGCAATATTAAAATTTGCCTTAAAATAAGTTCTCTTCATGGAAATGCCTACCTGATTTACAAAAATGAAAAGTAATTAACAATGATTTTATCATATTTTATTCAGCTTTATTATAGCTAAAAATAAAGCTATTTTATTATACGTTATTTATAAACATAAATTTATAAATACTATAATATTTATCATAAACTCAGCACAATTGCATCTATGATAATTGGAATTAAGAAAACAGGTGAATTTAGCCTTTAATTTTTATCATAAATAAAAAAACCGATAAATCATCGTTTAAAGCGTAATTTATTGGTTTTTGTCTTTTTACAACTATTTATTTAAGCGTCAGCAAATAATTATACCCATCATCAAAAGCTATATTGTTTGCCAGGCGGTTTCCCGTATTACTGTAACCAGTAAATTTAAAGGCTAAATATTTTGCCTGACTGACTAAGGTTTTATCTATCTGCCATTTGATTGGTAAAATTTGCAAAGACTGCAAATGAGCAATATCAGTTACGTCCTTAGCAGCCACTACATTTTTAGATTCATCCAGCAATACCAGTTCTGCGTTATTAATTAAAACTGGAGCAGCCAGACCATAATTAGTTAGATTAACTTGATAGTCAATATTCTGCCCATCTGCTTGATAGCTAATATCTTTAACTGCTAAGCGGTAACCCAGATAATCCCTAATATATTCATACCAAGAACGACTTATTTCATTATCATTAGTATCTTTAAACCATGATTTTTGATATGGTAATTTATATTGGTCTAAAAGTGCAGGCGTTACTAGTTGCCGTTTCCAAGCACTCAAAGAATAGTCTTTGCCATCTTCTTTGTAATTATGAGCTATACTCAATGAAGTAAAATGATGAACTGCAAGACGGTGAGCAATCAGTGGTGCAGAAATTAACTGACCGTTATTGTCTGATGCATTGGCAGAACCCCAAATCATTTCACCGTCAACCGGTACAGTCTGAGATTGTTCTGCCATCGCCTTCCATTCAGCAGAATTAGGGTCTGCACCTGCAGTATTCCACACATGAGGGCGACCAATCAAGTAATCATCATGAAATCCAACTCTTTGCCAGTCAGAACTCTGGGGATCAACATTTCGTGACTTGATATTGTAATATCTGACTTGGATAAATAAATCTTTAGGAGTATTGGCTAATAATGCCTGCAGAATTGCTTTTTCATTCATACGGCTACGGGCTCCGCTGTCCCATTCTCCCCAAGCTCCAATAAATCCAGCTTGTAAATTAGCTATTTGATCACGATGCTGAGCAATCCAGGGAGCTAGTTGCTTAATATGTGCAACCACTTGCTCAGTTGTAGGTTCCTGAGATTTGGGATGAGCATCATCCCAAATATAGGCAAAACGTAGTACAGCCTGTAAATGGTTTTGCTTCAACTTTTGGAAATATTGATCCATATTATTAAAGGCAGTTTGATCTAGTGGCTTATCTTTATAATCAGTCAGATAAAAGTATACTTGTGCAAGTCGCGGATTATCATCAGCAAATGTAGCTATCGCATTTTGCATTTGCGCTATTCCTGTTTTATCCGCATTACCCCATAGTCCCATGCCGGTTTTAACATTTAAATTTAACTCTAAGCGAAAGCCACGATCGCTATTGTTAGCCATTTCTTGATTTTGCTGCTCTGTTAGAGGCTTTTCGTCATATTCAGAAATAGTTGCAGCCTTAACTGAACACAAATTTTGCTGATTTTGAAATAAAAGTAACCCTAAAAATGCAGTTATTAAAGTTAGCTTTTTAAATATTTTTTTCATGAGTTATTCCCCAGTTACAATTTAAACCAATTAATACCATCTGCCCACTGACAAACATTGGCAAGACGTGCTGTGCTATTATTAGTAGCCTGCAGCCTAACTCCGACTTTATCAGGTTGATTATGTTTTATTAACGGGATAACCGTATTTATTTCTCGGTTAGTTTGTAAAGCACTTTTTTCAACGAAAGCCTTACCAATAATATTCTGCTGTTGATCTACAGCAAATAACTCTATTTGTTTCAAAGCCAGAGGAGCGGCGAAGCCGGTATTCTTCAGTGTGAGATAAACGGCAGCATTTAAAGCGGAGTTATAACTAATTTGTTTAACTTCTAAACGGTAGCCTAAATAATCTCGCAAATATTCAAAATAATTACGTTCAATTGTCTGATTCTTTTGATTCAAAAACCATGATTTTTGATACGGCCAATGCTTTTTATCTAATAAATCAGGCGTAACAGGAACATGCTTCCAATATTCAAATGAGCCCATTTGAGGAAATTTAAGCCCCTCTGGTTTGCCAGTTCTTTTTAATTCATTTTCTAAGGTCACATTATAATATGAATTAGTTTTTATCTCATGGTAATTATGCGCAATACTTAAGGTAGTAAAATGATTTTCAACCATTCTTTGTGTGGTCAATTCAGGATCTACGTATTTTGTTTTTAAATACATAGGATTGGCAAATAGCCAGATACTTTCGCCATCAACGATTGTCGTTTTTGAATCTCTTATTAATTGTTGATACTCATTCGACTCATGATTTTTACCCGCTGTATTCCACTCATGTCCAATACCAATTAAAAAGTCATCGTGAAAACCAATTCGTTGTTCATTCTCTTTTTCAGCAACATCTATATTACGATTTTTTATATTTAAATAACGTACTTGTACAGTTAGATCTTGAGGAGAATTTAACAGCAAACTATGTAAAATTGCTGATTCATCAGTTGTCTCACGAGCATGGGCAGACCATTCTCCCCAAGGTCCAATAATGCCTGCCTGTAAGGCATGAATTTGCTTGCGATGTTCGTGGAGCCAGCCAGATAACTGTTCCAAGTGCTGCTCTACTCTCTTCACACTAGGAGCCTGTCTATAAGGCCTTTTATCTTCAGAAACATAAGCAAAACGAAGCAATGCTTTTAAATTTAATTTAGCCAGTTCCTCAAAAAATGCACTCATATGGTTAAAAGCTTGTGCATCCAGTGGATCATGCTGGTAACCTGTTAAGTAAAAATAAACCTGCACTATTCGTGGCTGATCGTCTGTATACAGTGATGCTTCTCTTTTTAACGCTGCAATAGCATCTTCATCCGCATATTCATATATGCTCTTACCCGTTTTTACATCCAAATAAACTTCAAAGCGAAAACCACGATCAGGGTTTGTGAGTAAAATCTTCGTTTGATCTCCACTTAACTGCTTAGGATAATAATTTTCCATTTTTTCCTCCCAAACTAATTACCAGTACTTTCTCGCAAAATTAGTTTAACTTCTAATAACGTTGTAGCGGCGCGCGTCTTTTTTTCTATTATGTCTTCTCTAATTAAATGGACAGCAGTTATACCTAGGTCTTTTTCCGGAACAGAAACTGATGACAATCTGGGAATATAATATTGCGCCATTTGAATATTATCGAACCCAATAATATGGTAATCGGCAGGAGCATGAAAACCTTTTGTATGCAATTCCTGCATTATTCCAATTGCCAATTGATCATTTCCAGCTAAAATTCCTTTGGGTAAAGTAGGTGATTGTGCAATTTCTTTACCCGCCTGGACGCCATCTTCAATGCTCCAACCCGGAGTAAGAATTGAACATTCATCTTGATCATGCAGTTTCATCCACTCCCGATAGCAATTTAAACGAACCTCACCTTTTGCTTGAGTTTTTTCTCCTTGCAAATTAGTCATATAACGGGGACCACCAACATATACAATATTGGTTTGAGCAAATTTTTCTAGTTGTGTTAAAGCTTCTTTTACTCCGGCAGTTAAATTAGCATTAACCAGCTTGACGGAATTATTTTTATATCTTGCTTCAATAATGACGATATTAGAGTTTAATTTTTTTAGTTCGCTAATGGCTGATTCGGACAAGCCGCCGATAACAATCACGCCGTCCCAATAATACAGTCCATCCCAAAATGAATTATCTAAAGATTTATTCAAATAGTAGATCGAACTTAACGTCATTTTCTCTTTTTTAAGTTCTTCAATAATCCCCTGCTTTACTTGCTGATAATACGTATATTCTGCTACTTGGTCTAAATTCATAGTTGTCAGCACGCCAATGACGGGACTCTTTTTACTTTTATTTTTTGTATGATAATTTAACTTTTTAGTAGCTGCCAAAACTTTTAAACGCGTTTGATCAGTTACACTTAGGGAAGCGTCATTATTTAAGATTCGTGAAACTGTACCAGCCGAAACACCTGCTAACTGAGCTACCTGTCTGATATTAGCCATTTTATTTTCTCATCTTTCATATTTGGTTATTATAACAGGTGCTATTAAAATTCGTTTTAAAAATATAAACTTTAGAACCTGATAATCTAAACACAATCTGCTATTACAGCATTTTTGCAATTATGCTATCAAATATTTTTTGTAAATCAAAGAAAATACGGTTGTATCATTATTGTCAATACATCCGCGTTTTCTCAATTTACCCGCTTAATTTTGCAACAGGCTTTTTTCAGCAGATAATCTGATTATTTTTAAATTTCTATGTTTTATGCAACAACTTTTAAATTGAATAAAATAATAGCCAATATTAGAACAAACCAAGTTGCTCTAGTAGAGTTCATATGTTTACGATCAAGCAGCCAATAAATAAAGGCAACTAGTAAAACTGGCAATAGGGATGGCATAATTTGATTAAAAATATCCTGCAGCTTCATCGAAACTTTTCCAGCTCTAAAGATAAACGGGATTTTTAAAGTAATAACAGTTGGAATCAAAGCTCCTACAACCGTCACTCCTAGCAGGGTTGCTGAATCAGTCAATGCGTTAAGCTTAGAGCTCATTGAAGTAACCAGGTTGACCCCTTGTTTATAGGCAAATGGCATCCAAGTATAAGCCCAAATGTAGATAACGCCTAATGCAACCATCCATAAAATAGCACCAAACGGGTTGCCTTTAAGAGCCATGTATGATGCAATCGCACCAAAAATAGTGGATTGAACGGTACCTAATAAGGTGTCACCTACAGCAGCAAATGGTCCCATAAGTCCAGTTTTAATACCTCTTACACCATCAACTGAATCAATTCCCTCTTTTTCTTCCAGAGCAATGTCGACACCTTGGATAATGGAGCCCATATGCGGACTGGTATTAAAGTACTCAGACTGCACACGCATCATTTTCTTCATATCTTCAGGCTTATCACCATATAACTTACGTAAAATTGGCATTTGTGAACCAACATAGCCTGGAGCCATCATAGTTTCGTAGTTCCAGCTTAGTGCGGAGGTAAAAATCCAGCGTAAGTTAGCGCTACGAATATCTTTTTTAGTTAACTTATGACTCTGTGTTGTCGTAGTTTTTTCAGTAGTATTATTCTTCATCACCGGTAATTACTCCTTTATCATCAACACCCATTTCAGCAGCTTTTTCTGTATCTAAGCCATTGCTACCGCTACCAGACTGGTTTTTGTCATGAATGATAGAATTATAATGATTAATGGCAAAGCCGACTCCGACAAGTGCAACACCAAGCATCGGTACGTTTAAATAAGCAGCGGCTACAAAGCCAAAAATCATGTATGCACCAAATTTCTTAATAGGCAAGTAATGCATTAAGATAGCAATACCAACTGCTGGTAACATAGTTCCGGCAGATTTTAATCCACCCATTAGCCACTGTGGCATATAGTTCAGTACATTTTTGACAAATGCTTCACCAAAAATCAACACTAACAGTACAGGAACCGATCTTGAAAGCCCCCACGGAATAGCCCCATAAAGACTATTTCGTACAACAGCTTTATCATCGTTACGATCGATTGCCTTATCTATTCTGTGTGCAAAATAGGTATTAGCAAAACGAGCCAAAATATCAAGTTGCACCATCAATAGACCCACTGGAATAGCAACACCAATACCATAGTTAATGCCTTTTCCTGAAATATGCGCAATTGCAGTACCTATGATTGCTCCGGTGGCATAATCAGGAATCGAAGCACCACCAAAGGTACCGACACCTAATATCATTAACTGCAATGTTGCTCCTACGGCCAAACCTAATTTCATATCACCAACAATTAGTCCTGCAATTAATCCAGCGTTAACTGGGTTACCAAAACCAATACCAACTGTGATAATTTCATTGATTTGGAAGAAAGCAAACAAAGACAGCAAAATTATTTGAACTACACTCAATGAATTCATTATTATTTCTCCATCCGTTTATTTAATTCAGACATAAAGTCTTCTCTAGGATCGTTTGGTACCATCTGGTGATAAAGCTTTACTCCCCGAGCATCAAGTTCCTTAAAAGCCTTTATTTCTTCGTCATTAACTCCCACACTCTTGAACAATTGCAGTCTGCCTTCACCACTTGGCAAGTTACCAACATTAACTTCTTTAATTGGTACACCTGCATCGACCATCTTAACCAGAGCCTCTGGTTCACGAGTAATAATAAATATTTTTTGGTCAGCATAGCGTCCTTGAACAATATTGTTACTTGCACGATCTGGTGGCAAAATACTTAAAGCTGCTTGAGTGGGACGAGCTAATTTTAAAGCTGTTTTTTCCAAGTCATCCTTAGATACTTTATCGCCAACGACCATTAAGCGTTCTGCACCTAATTGCCCAGTCCATACACGAGCCACTTGACCATGAATCAAACGGCTATCAACTCTTACATTAACTAACTGCACAATTCATTACCTCCTTCTTGTTATCGCTTACATTTACTTATACCAAAATTATAGTTTATATATTTTGTTTTGTAAACATAATTTTTTTTAGTAAACAAGATTGACATTAACCTGTTTTATTAATAAGCTAATCTTAAACATCTATTATTAAAGAAAGTGTAACGGTATGATTACAGTTCAACGATCAAAAAGTAATATTTCAATGGGCAAACCCACAACTGTAATAGTTAACGGTTTAAGAGTAGGAGGTATTGCGGCTGGCTATGCTTTAAAATTAAATTTAAAAAAAGGGGACACGCTGCAACTAACTCAAGGCCTACTAAATCGCTCAGCCAAAATGATTATTAATAATACTGACGCTCATTATAAAGTTATTCCGAATCCAAAATCAGCAGGCTTAATAGCTGTCATGATTGCTGCTTTATTATTAATTCCGCCTATGATTAAAAGCTATGTCCCTTTTTCACAAAATGTTTCAGCAATTATTATCTTTTTAATCTTTTTGTTTATTGAATTAATTTTTAATTTCCGGAGTGGTCTGATTATTGAGGAAATTAAATAAAGATGCTGCCAAAAAGTTCATTTAATGATTTTATATACATACAAAAAAGCTTACTTTATTTTTACAAAAAGTAAGCTTTTTATTTACCATACATTTATTTGAAACCATGTTTTAAATATAATTATTAAAGTCAATTACAGCATCATAACGCTTTAACTCAGCCGGCTCATAGTGGTGAATAACCTCAATAAAAGTGAAGTCTGAATCAAACAAGTAATCATGAATCGCCTGAGAAGTTGCCTTATCTAATGAGGCATTGACTTCGTCCAGTAATAAAATTGGTCGTTTGGCTAAGATAGCCCTTGCCAGTTCAATTCGTGCTAACTGACCACCGGATAATTGGTCCGCATTATCACCTAATTGATAGTCAAAACCTTTTTCTTTAACCAGCTGTCCCAGTTCTAAATGATCACAAACTTCCGTGACTTCTTCTAAGGGGAGGTCTGCACCCAAAGTAAGATTAAACCACAATGAGTCGGCAAAGATGACCGCGCTTTGGCTTGAATATGCAAACAAATTAGTAAAAGTACCAGGTTTAACGGCCTTTTGATTAAGCAACTCTTCTTGTGCCTGACCATAATCACCATAGATTAAATATTGGAGCATGGTGGATTTACCAGAGCCAGATGGTCCAATTACCGCAACCTTTTGTCCTTTTGCAACTGCAAAACTAATTTGACTAGCTAATTCTTTATCCTGCCGTTTTAAAGTCAGATTTTTCACTTCTAATTGTTTAAAGTCATCAGTAGCAACACCGTTTTGCGGTTTTTGCTCACCTTTAGCAATAAACTGATTGATCTTGTTAACGATACCTTTAGTGGTAGATAAATTGTTTCGTTCATTTAAAATTTGCAGGATAGGATTAACAAAAGAATTAGAAAGCTGAGTGATGGCAAATAATGCTCCCAATGTTATTTGACCATTGACTACTAGTAATGTTCCAAAAGCAAATGGTAATAAAAAGGCACTGGCAATCGCGATAATATTAAGGTAGGTATTAGTATTATTATTCAGCACATTCATTTTAGCCAGTTTTTCTTCAAGACGTTCAACGGCACGCTTATTTTGCTTAACAGCATTGTCTTGCTTGCCGTATAAATTAAAAGTTCCAGTACCAGCTAAAATATTTTTGGTTTGGCTGACATACTTGTCGTTAGCCTTAGTCCAATCACCTGAAGCCTTTTGAATTGGTTTTTGGAAAAAGTTGGACACAACTGTAGGGATTGCTGAGCCCACGAAATAAATCAAGGTAACAAACCAATTTAAATATAAAGCATAACCCAGCGCCAAAATAACGGTATAAGTATAGATCAGAATTTCAATTTCAGCTTCATAACGATTAGTTTCTAATAACTTAAAGTCGTTAGTTAAAAAACCTAAATTAGCACTATCTTCTTCTTTATTTAGCAGCATTCCCTTTAACACTTTAGATCTCAACTTAGTGTTAATTTGCTTAACGGCATCGGTTTTTAAGTAATTAAATAGTAAGCCTGAAATTAAGATTATAGTTAGCGCTACTATGATCTGCAGTATTAAAGAAGGTAAAGCTGAAAATTGTCTCTTAGTTGCCATATTGATCAAATTGCTAAGCATATAAGCAGCAAAGATATTTAAAGTACTGTATATCAAACCGAAAACATTGAGCCAAAAGAATTTTAAATGTGAATAGTTATGGTAAATCATTATTTTTCTCCCTCAGTTTTGTTAATAATTTTTTCATTCATTAAAGATGATAAATTAATTAAACTTGAGAAAAGCCATGATTACAATACTATTTAACTAAGAGGTCACTATCAGGAAAGTAATTGGGACAAATTTTATACTAAAATACAGAACCAGTTTTATATCCTTATAAATATTTAGGCCTTACTAGTTTCTAAGTTCATTGCTAATACCTATAATCATTTCGATTAATAATAATAAGTTCCATAAGACGCTTAAAGTAGCGGCAATGGTTGTCAATATTATGACCAGTATCGTAAAGCCTTGAGATTCATACATGAACGCCGCCCCAGTCATAAAGACCAGGCTCAGAATATAAATTAACCAGTTAGCTATTTTATACATTTGGTGATCAGTTTTTACTGCAATGAACTCATCACGCTCGTCTTCATCATCTTTATCTGTGCCCACAGTTTTGGCTTTATAATAAAGATAAAAAGCAAAACTAATAGCAAAAACTGCATAAATAATATTTTTCGGTATATCGGTTTCCCTGCGGTGCTGCAGAACCTCTAAACTGATCAGCACCAACTCAAGAAGCGCTAAAAATGTAAAAAAGCATGCTGCGAAATAATATTTGATCTTTCTTTTCTTATTCTTCTTCATTTTCTATATATTCCTGTAAACAAAATAAGGTTTCAATATCGGTCCTAAAAACTTGCGCTAGTTTATACGCCAAGATGAGTGAGGGCTTGTATTTACCCTTTTCTACTGAGATAATCGTTCGTTCGGTGACGCCCACTTTAGCGGCAAGTTCACGTTGCGTTAAGTGCAGCTTTTTTCTATTTTCCTTAACTAAATTTGTGATAATCTCACCTTCTTAATAATGTGAAGTATACTTCATGTAGTTAGCTTCATATTATATTACGGTAAAAGAAAAAAGCCAAGTAAAAACTTGGTTTTTATTCATGATTATTTTTACTAATTAAAAGATCACTTATTAACTTGATTTAATGGCTTATGATCCCGTAAATATGAAATGAGATTTTGTGAAGCCTCAGCAGCAATATTCGTGCGGGCAGACAGTGTTCCTGAACCTGCATGAGGTGACAAAATCACATTATCTAGTTCACATAAAGCTTGTGGCACTTCTGGTTCAGTTTCATATACGTCTAAACCTGCTCCGGCAATGTCACCGTTCTGCAATGCGGCAATTAAATCATTTTGTTTAATCAGCTTACCTCGAGCAACATTGATAATATAAGCTGTCTTTTTCATCTGCTTAAATATTTGAGCATCGAAAACGCCTGTTGTAGAAGGAGTTGCCGGGGCGTGCAAGGTAATCACATCTGCTGTTTTAACAAGAGTATCAAAATCTACATAATGAACATTCTTTTTTGCTTCTTCTTGAGAACTTAACTGATGTCTGTTATGATAGATAACTTTCATGCCAAAGACTTGAGCGTACTTGGCTACTTCAGAGCCGATACGCCCCATACCGTAAATACCAAGCGTTTTTCCCTGGAGTCCCGTCCCCATATTTTCCGGTTGAGAAACATCAACCCATTTTTCAGTGCGAATGGTTTTATCATAAAAATGCAAACGTCTCATAGTTGCTAGAATTAGGGCAAATGTCATTTCAGCGGTGGGAATAATAACGCTTTTAGGACAATTGGCAACAACGATTCCTTTTTGCTTTGCATAGTCAATGTCAATTTTGTCATAGCCAACGCCACTAGCAGAAATAATTTTCAAGTTAGTGCCGGCATCAATTAATTCACGGTCAGCTTGTGTCCCCATGAGTATCAGACCTTCATATTCAGATAGATGTGCTAAAACCCAAGCTCTACCTTCTTTTTCTGGTTTACGGGTCACAACAAAGTTTTTTCTTAACTCCGTTAAACCAGCTTCTGGCATTCTTCCTGTTACTAAAACTTTTATGTTACTCATATTCTAACCCTCCCTTAGTTTGTAAGCTTTTTTCTCTAGATTGATCATTATCTATAAAGCTTTAAATTGAATTTTCACGTTAATGTTAATTATACTTTAGTATTTGTCTTTCATCAAAAAAGCCTGACAATATTTAAATCTTGTCAGGTATTTTCTCTTGTATATTTTCTGTTAGATTTATTAATTGCAGTGGCACTTTTTTAGAAATGTGTGCAAGATTTTTAAAAAGACTATTAGTAACTACATATATAATTTGACCTTATTTAATGATGCCATAATCTTTTTTAATTTTATTTATCTTGCGTTAACTTAAGAATTGCACTGACGGCTGAGGCTGCAATAGCTGCTACAATCAACCAGCCAAGGGCATTTCGCGGTCTGTTATAGGTAATAATCGGTCCCATACTCCACAACTGATTTTTAGCGATGGCTACCGCAAAAATACCAATCACGACAAGCCACAAAACAATTGCTAACACCATAGTTAGTCTTTGAATATTTTTCATTATTATTTTCTCCTGTCTAAAAAATTATTTTGACTATTTTCTAGCATCACGTACTGGACTTATATCTGTTTTAGCACAAAGCAAGAGTTAATTTTCTTAAAAAATACTTAATTTATAGTATATAAATTTTTGCTTGTTTGCCTAAATCTATATTCAACTTGCTAACAGAATGATCCATTACGCACATAAATGAGCTGGTCAAAGCTAAAAAAATATCAGTACTATTTTTTATTATTAATTGTCAGTATATAATGGGCAGTAGTAGTAATAATTGGGAGGTAAAAATGAAATTTAAGAAAAAAATCATTACATTATTAGCACTAATTAGTGTGGCTGCCGGTTTTGGCATTGCACATAGTTCTGTAAGTAATGTGCAGGCAAAAACCAATATAACCACTTTTCCCAAAAAGATGCGGGGAACCTGGTACGCTTATTTCAATAAGAAGAAGATCTTGAAAAAGACTTTTACTAAAAATAAGGAAATCAGTTACGATACAAAGGGCAAACACATACGCTACTTACACAAACAACCTAAGGTTTTTCCTGAACCTAGTAAAAAGAATAAAGATTGGATTTATCGTTCTGAAACCACAAAAGTTAAAGGTCATACATGGTACGGCATAAACAGAATAACCATGCGTCCAGATTCAACAGGTGAATACTACAGTGTAGCCAAGTTAAAAGGAAATTCGGTATTGGGATATGCTATCGCACATGGAGACACTTTTGAAAGTGAAGACGTTCATTGGTATCGCAGCCCTAAATTAGCTAAAAAGTTCAAGAAAACTCACTATAAAGACTTTGACTTTAAAATCGTCTATAATTTAGATTGATGATTTAAAACTACTAACAAAAAACAGTTAGAAGTAATTCCTGTGTTATTATTTCTAACTGTTTTATTATGCTCAATATAAAATTTATTGTTCTATAGTGTTTAGCGCCCGCGATAATCGTTCAAGCAAATATACAACTGGAACCTGAGTAGTTAAATTAATAGTTTGACCGATAATTTTAAATTCTAGATGATAAGCAAAGTTTAAATCCGACAAATGCGCAATCGTATTATCTTCATTATTAGTAATACTGACAATTGTTGCACCTAATTGCCGAAAATTTTTTACCTGATCAATAGTCGGCTGACCCTCACCACTTACTGAGAGCACAATAACAGTTTTACCATGAAATAAATCCCGGCTTAGCTCCACTGGATAATAGGGATCACCAATTGCAAATGCATTTCGTCCATTATTAACAAACTGACGGGCACCATATTCACACAAGTCACCAGAAGATCCTATTCCAAAAAAGATAAAATCTTTTGTCTTGCTGGCAATTTTTTTAAAATCAGCAATCTTTTGGTCATAATCGGTTAAAAAATCTTGCGAAAAATAATATTGTGCCTGATAAGTAATATCATCAACTACTTTATTTCTGTTCAACTCTTCTTTAATTTCATTTTGTAAATCGTAATAATGTTTATAGCCCAAAGCTTTTAAGGTTCGTACTACAGAAGCAGGTGAAACGGACAGAATACCAGCAAGTTCACGTAAAGTAATATCTTTTACTTTCCTTTTATTAGCTACAATATAATTGTATACTTGCAATTGTGTTGCTGTCAGTTTCTGCTTTGTATGCATTTTTATACCTCAATTTAGATTTTTAATTTAAGCCTTTGCCTGCTCCATTTCTTTTTCAGCTTTTAGTTTAGCATTATTCATACTCTTAAAGAAGCCATAATATATCAATGTATCCATTACGATGTTAAACAATTGCATCACTCCGCCGGAAATATGTCCCGTGGAAAGAATTCCGGATAAAATTGGCGGTGTTGTCCAAGGTGGATATATTCCAATCGTTTTAGCTACCCAGCCCATTTTCATTGCAGTGTAAGTTGCAATGATATTGGCCATTGGCGCTAAGATAAACGGAATAATGATACGGTAATTTAATACAATAGGTGTACCAAAGACCACCGGCTCGTTAATGTTAAAAATAGCTGGACCGATTGAAATTTTCCCCAGTGCCTTCATTTCCTGGTCTTTAGCAACAAAAACCATTAAAATAACAAAACCGAGTGTAGCACCACAACCACCTATTCGGACAAAATTATCAAAAAAAGTTTTGGTAATAATATTAGGAAGAGGCTTGTTGGCCTTAAAAGCAGTGTAGTTTACGCTTAATGCAGCATATAATACTGGATCAATAACACCAGAAATTGCGTTAGCACCATGAATACCAAAGAACCATAGTATACATACTACTAATTCAATTACGATCGCACCGCCTAAAGTATTGGTAACTTTACTCATTGGTGCTTGTAAGAAGAAAGTAATTACATTTGGGATGCTCTTCATTGGGGTAGCTTCAACTCCAAGTCTGATTAACCAAACTACAAATAATGAGATTGCTCCCGGAAATAGTGCAGCAAACGAATTGCTCACGGCTGGCGGGACAGAATCTGGCATTTTAAAGACCAAATTTTTATGCATCATCCAAACATACAAGTCAGTAACAAATAACCCAACTAACAATGCGGTAAATAACCCTGATGAATCAAATTGATTCAGAGGGATTAGCAATCCGCCGTCTTTTCCAACTTGCATTGGAATTGTTAAGATAAAAGCTCCTATCGCTACAATCATTGCTGAAAATGGATCAATATTTTTATAGCTTCTGGCCAAACTGTATGAAATACCGGCTACAGCCACTAACCCCATAATATGAAATGACGCATTGGTAATATACTGTACTACATTAGACCAATTTGGGCCGAAAATACTGGCCATAAAGTCTAAATAGCCTTTAACGGGAAACTGACCAATAATCATAAAAATTGAGCCAATAATGATCATTGGTACAGCAGCTGTCATCCCATCACGCAACGCTACCATGTGTCTGGCACTAGATATTTTGTTAAAAAAAGGAATCAATTTTTGGTTAAGAAAATTATTTTCTTTTTTCTCAGACATTTTCCTCACTCCTACTACTAATTTAAAAGCAACTATGCAATCGCTTACATATAAATATAATCATTTTGTTTCAAAAAGTCAACTTTTTATGAAACATGTTTCAAAAAAGGCTCTAAAAATTGAATAATTATGGCTCGCAAAAAAATATAGAGTTTAAATGAATGATATTATATTTTCACTATTAAGCATGTTTGAGAGTTTAATTTTTTCTAAATCGTTTTTGGCGGCATTATTTCCTATGAACTGCAGCTGTAGCTACTGGCTGTTTAACAACTTTTCAAGACCAAAAAATCCGTTTTTTTACATTGCTTAAAGCTCTTCTGCTTTCTACAACAATTTCTTGCACAAGACTAATTTATTCATGTTATTGCCTAGATATAAAGAAAAAGAAGCCTTGTAAACAAGACCTCTTCTCTGAATTTCAAGCAACCGCTTTTAAGGCGGTTAGCTCAGTTATATGTTAAGCAAAAGACTGATACTACAACTCAGTAAATGTATTGAGCCCCAAATTAGGACACTTATTATTTATTTTTTATTAAACTATTCTTCTACTCCTCGTTTAAACGAATCAAAAATCAACTGGTCTTTAATTATCTCTCGATCAGGAGTTAAATCCCATGGTGATCCAGGTCGATGAGTCTTCTTACTTAATCCAGCAGCATTGTAATTAATGTAATCCTCATTAACTTTATCTAGTAAATTTGCAATCTCACCATTTTTAGAAACCAGGTTATAGTCATCCATGGCCTCTTTGTCTGGTTTACCAATATCTAAAACACGCTTACCATTAAACTTTTTATGTACTTCAGTTATTACTGGACCATATTGTAAATGAATAATAGGAGAAGAAAACAGTCTACTTCTAGTTTTAGCTAAAAATCTACCATATGCAAAATAGAGAAGCTTATCGACTTTCATTTGCGTTAATGGATCAATGTTCAAATCATTATCCCGCTCAAAGTAATTCTCAACTCGAAACCAATTGGCTAACTGCACAGCAGTGAATCTAGGTTGCTCAGGTTGTGATTCCACAACACTATCACTATGGTTCAAATAAGAATTAACCTTTGCTATCAATTCATCAGAATATTTATTCTTCTCATCAGAAATATATTGTTTAAGTACATTATCGCTTTTTATGAGAGCTTTTAACAACCTATTATTAGCCTTTGTTGGAAATGCACCCGCTTCGTAAAGAGCAATCGTATTTGGACTCAATCCGGTTAACTCTGCTAAATTACGTTGTGTTAAACCAACTTTAGCTCTATATTGTTTTATTTCTTTTGGTGACAATAAACCCATTTCGTCACGATATTTTTGACGGGCAATTTCAGCAGCTTGATCATCTAATGCCTTATCTGGAATCAGTTCATTGGTTTTACTGTCAAAAAGAGCTGGTGCTTTTACTGTATACTTATGTCCATTAATAGTATAAATAGTAGTGAAGTCCTTTTGGTAAGCCATATAAACCCCTCCTTTAATAATCAAGATGGAAACTAATAAATACTACTTTTTGATTGTCTTCAGTAAATACGAATTTAATGTAGTAAACTTGTCCATCGCTTGTTTTAAATACCCAGACAAATTGTAATGGATTACTTCTATTCGGTTCATGTTTAACAAAATCACTGATCGATAACTGTTTAACTATTTCTTTCGCCAAAGTTACTGAAACTGGCATTGCCATTTTGTCTCTTCTTCGGACCATTTGAAAATGATCATGCTTCACCAAGAATTTTAGCCTCGCCAATGCCTCAGCAACTTCCATTACAAACCTCCAAATATCATTTCTACATTATTATAGCATCTACTACTAATCAGTAGCAACTAGCAAATATTATACTTTGTAGTTCTATACAGGTTCGAAAAAAGAGGAGATAGAGACAACGTTGCCCTATCTCTTCTACGACTCTATAATTTATCCTGTTGGCGACCTCAACTTCAACTTTAAGTATAAAAAAGCAGATAAAAATATTGTCATACTTCTATCTGCTTCCTATTTAGGATGTTTGGCAAAGAGCCAAAATTTAATTAAATTTTGCACCGATAATTTATTTATTACACTGCTTTAGTCATTGGCAATATAGCGACTTGCCTTTCCTTTGCCTACTAAATCTATTTTTCTTTCTTTGCGCAACTTGGCTAAAGCATGCTTAATGGTACTTTCACCATATTGAGGCACTAAATTCATTAGTTCCTGTCTAGATAACGGCTTTAAACTATTAATAATTTTACTCAATAGCAATGATTCCGGATCCTTTTCCGTATTACTAGTGATGTCAATTCGTGAATCTAATTCACGGTAAGCTTGCAAAACGATACTTAAAAAGTAGTCAACATATGGTTCATAATCGTTTTCATTATTAATCCATGCTTTACCTGAACTTTCTAGCAAAGTCCGATAATATTGCGCCTTGGTTTTTTCAATTAAACGTTCCAAACTAATATACTTACCAACTCCGAAACCTAATTGTTGTAATTCAAGTAGCATTAACAAGCGTGACATTCTGCCATTGCCATCTCTAAATGGGTGAATTGATACAAAGTCCAACATAAATGCTGCCGCTAGTATTAATGGTGGGAGGGAATTATCACAAATTGCATTATTATAAGTTTCACATAAACTTTGGACTAATTTGGGTGTCATCCAAGCTGGTGGTGGAGTAAAGCGAGTTTCTTTATGACCATCTGCAAAGGTAGTAATAATTGCATTATCAATGTCCTTAAATTTACCACCCCAATTGCTTTCAGTAAAACCAAACAATTGCTTATGGAATGCCAATATATTATTGGGCGTAATCTTGATATATTTATAATTATCATGGATTATAGCTAAAACATCACGATAGCCAGAAATTTCTTCTTCACTGCGATTTTTCGGAGTCGTTTTTTTATCCATTAATTTCTTAAGCCGTACGTCACTTGTTGCAATTCCTTCAATTCGATTTGATGAGTCTGTACTCTCAATCTTTGCTACCATTAATAACTTATCCATTGTGTCTTTTGACTTTAAGGAGATATGATCCGTTTTACCTTTGAACTCATAGATCAGATTGAGTTTTTCAATCATCTTCGTGGTTACTTTCAAACCATTTAAAGTTTGGTAATCAAAAACTTTCAAAGTATTACGTCTCCTTTATAAACTAGTTTCTTCTTACATATTTTATACCAAGTATCAGTGCATTTAAAAGATTATCGGTGCAAAATTTAATTATTTTACACCGTAAATTTGTTTATTGCACCGAAAAATATTTATTACTACACAAAAAATCAGCCTTAACTTATCTGCGTAAAATGCTAATAAGTCAAGGCTAATCAGATCAAATGATTCTTCTGAATAAGACAATTATTCAAGCTCACATTGCCATATAGTCATCTGGTTTTTATCTTTTTAAAGAAATGAAAGGCAGACATAAAAAATAAGATAAATACCAAATACGAAATTAATATTCCCCATGTTAATGAAAAATTAATGTTTAAGGAATGCTCATTCATATTCGTAATTATTTTTAGTCCTAATGCGGTAGTCTTGATACCTGAACTGTTAATACTAAACAGCTCTATAATATAATCAATCATAAATGCAACCAGATATATACTACTTCCAGCATCAAAGGCTTTATAATAATTCATGATTTTTCACATCCCTTTTTTAAAACAAAGATTAAAATAATTAATAAAAAGACTGTTAGTGTACAGTAATCTGATTTTTGCTATAAGCAATGTCAAAAGAACTATCACACTTGCTATAAGCTAAAAAATATACTTTCATCACACTACCATAAGCTTTCGGTACAAAAATCCTAAAATAAATAAAAAGAAAGCCCATTAGCAGTATTAACCCATATAACACGTTACTAGTTATAAAATTTGTACCAACTATTATTTATAAATTTATATTTATTTAATAATAGCATTAAACAGGTCTTAAATCAACAAAATAAAATTAATAGTTTATTTTTATAACGCTGAAGTACTACTATTATTATGTGAGAATAGCCTTTAGTACTTGCTTTCAAACCACCAGTAAAATCTTTCATGAATGATGTAGGGATAATACAATATATTATTAAAGAAGTTTTCTTTACTCAAATTCAGTAAAAAACTAATTTTTTGTAAATCAATAATTAGATTTCATACTATTATGATGTTTACATAACATTTGAAGATTTGAAAGTTCAGTTCTTCCACCATCAGACCAGGCTTTTATATGATCTCCTTCCATTTCCTTGTACTTCCAAATATAATCTGTATGCTTATACTTTTTATCAGTATTACAAATTGGACAATTAGAAGTTCCTTCTTTTCTAGCTCGATTTGTTTGAGACTTATATTTTGACTTTTTATCATTATCCGAAAATTGTCTAATACTTAACAATTTAGGATCTTTTTCTCCACCTAATACGTACTCAAAAATTCCGGCTTTTTTTGTAACATCCGAATCTGCCATTAACTTTTGTACAAGTTTATTTATTTTATTAGGGTCATACGAATTATCATGATACTCTTCATATAGTTCACCCCAATTAGGCTGATTCATAGGTTTTTCTACTGTAATAAATGTTTCTGAAATCCAATCAATAACAGTATTAAAGTAAGATTTTAATTCATTTATATCATTATCATAACGATGCTTAGACATATATTCATCAATATGATCCTGACTAACCCAGTCTAATGCTGCTCTAAGGTAATCTTGTCTATTAGCTACACCTTTAATATATGCACTCCATTTTTGAATGTTTGAATTTTGACTATTAGAAAACTCTTTTTTAGCCATAGTGACAAACGGTCCTGAGTAAATAGCATTTAATAATTCTTGAGAATTAAGTGGAACACCTACAATATTGACAGTTTTAAACCATTCTTTCATCTCACTCTCTGAACCCTCACAAATATAAACTAATAATTTAGAATTCATAATCTTATTTTTTTGATCTTGACTTAAACCTGAAAAATAAGTTTCATTACCATTGATATTGATAGCAAACTTGCCTTTCGTGAATCTACCAATTGAGGTTATACGCTGCTGACCATCTAAAACTTCAAACTTGTCTTCTCCAACTTTATTAAAATAAATCAGTCCCAACGGATAACCTTTTAAAAGCGAATCAATAACCGCTTCTTCACGATTTTTTTCAGCATAAATATAATTTCGTTGATATTCCGGTTGAATTGTTAATTTACCAGATAAGCCAAACAATCCTTTTCCTTCATATTCATTGTAAACGAACCCATCTACTATTTTGCTAATTTCATATTGTTTTAAAGTTGTCTTCATAAGTTATCTTCCTTTCATTACAGCTTTATTTTTAATCAAAATTCTGGCATACTTTCTTTTATTGTCCACTACTCCACAGCCACCACGATCTAATCTATGTGGTGTATATTCAACATCTCCATAAAGACCAGTTTTACGAGAATTACCAGCAGCCAATCCTTCAACTTTAAATTGATCAGGATTATATTTATCTAAAAAAGTTATAGGAACACCCATGATGCCATTATAATCAGCTGGAATAGAATCAGTAAACGGTACTTCAATAGCATTATAATTATCATATTCTTGATATTGATGATCCTTAACCTGCTTATGTTTACTAAATTTTATATTGTCTGCCATAGACATCAGTGATAAAGGTTCGTGTCTTCTTCCATGATCAAGATTTGTAAACCAGCAAACACCAGGAACACGATTAACCTTCTGACCATCTATTTCTTTTAAGAAATGATAAGACTTTTTATATTCAAAATTATTAGGAACATTAAAATAAATTCCAGTATTAAAATTTGTAGCCCCAAGCCATAAATTATTATTTTTAATTAATGGGAAAATTTCTTTGTATGTAATGGCATTTACATTACCAATAATCAGGAACTGCTTTTCCTTTGGATTGATCCACTTAACAAATTCTCTGAACAATGAAAAAGGTGGATTAGTAATTATAATATCAGCTTCATCACGAAGTTTTGTTACTTCTCTACTTCTGAAATCTCCAGGAACATAATCCTTATCACCATGTAAATAGCTAAGTATTTTTGATCCTTTAGAACTATTTAAATTTAATTTTTCAGCTTGAAGAGCTTTTTCTACATCTTCAATATTAAAAACGCCATCATTATCAAAGTCATCTACATGAGTTAACTCTATTTTATAAGCCTTACCTGTTCTCATTTCTTTATCATTGTCTCCAAATAAAGAAAGTTGTTGGTTAACAATAGGACTAGAATCATAGCTTGTAGCAATAAGCTTTTTTAGCCTGTAATCATTAAAATGAACCGCAAAATATTTAAAAAAGTTACTTTCAAATGGATCATCTGCTGGTAATAAAATAGTCTTTCCTTTAAAAGCATCCCAATTGTACTCAATATAGGCACTAACTTCTTTTTCTATTTCTTCCCATCTGGTATAAAATTCATCTTTTTTATCTTTTTTAGCGTTGGTCAAATTTTGATTTGCCATTAATCCACCTCATAAATATCCATAAATCCATTTTACAACAAATATGCACACAAAAAAATGGTTCTATAACTTTTCCTGTTGATGACTTATCCATGTGATAGGCTGTTAACATGTTTTTTATTTTACACAAAAAAGGGGTTATAAATACCGTTATATCAGCCATAGTGCCTACCTAAAAGTTTTTGCATGGAACACAGCTAAAAACGTGTTCCGTATTGTGTGCATAATTATCTTTAATAAACAAAAAATAACCTTAACTTACCAACAGAAAACATTGATATATCAAGGTTATTTTACTAATTTTACTCTTCCGAATGCTGACTAGAGGATTCGAACCTCCGACCTCATCATTACTAATGACGTGCTCTGCCAACTGAGCTAAGTCAGCATTGTCATATCTCGACAACGATATTAATTAAAACATATTCTATTAGTTTACGCAAGCATTTTTTGACTTTTTCCCAGTTTTTGTGATAACTAATATTTAGCGCGCTTTTTTAAGAGTATAATATAAGAATAGATTTAGAAATGGAGTGGATGTAATGGCAAATTTAGCATCGATTAGCGCAGAACTGCCATGGCTATTGAGAATTGTAGTAGCTTCTTTGTGCGGAGCGTTGATCGGTTATGAACGTGCGATTCAAAGAAAAAGTGCCGGAGTGCGGACACATATTGTAGTTGCCTTTTCTTCCGCGCTATTTATGATAGTTTCAAAGTATGGTTTTGGCGATTTATTAAAAATGTCAGACGTTGCTTTGGACCCATCCAGAATTGCTGCGCAAATAGTTTCAGGTATTTCATTTATTGGTGCCGGCACTATTTTAATTAAAAAGCAACAGATTTCCGGTTTAACAACTGCTGCTGGTATCTGGGCAACAGCAGCTATCGGGATGGCAATTGGTTCTGGGTTATACTTTATTGGCATTCTAGCAACTGCCCTGCTCTTTGTTATCCAGATGATGTTTCATGATGATACTATCATTGATAAAATCATCATGCATATCAGGTTCAATATCCAGATAGAGGCCATCAATAAGCCTGATATCCTGAATACAATTGAGCAGGAACTGGAAATAAATCATGTTGAAAATGTTTCCGTTAAGATACTTTTTGTCAGCGATGAAAGAATCATCTTTTTCGTAGACGGCATTATTAACAATAATATTGATGAAAACGATATTATTATGGCCTTACGCAAGTATCCTGACATCAAGCGCATCAGTTATGCCAGTGTAGGTAAATAAAGCAAGTTACTTTTTAAGCAATAGTTAATTCTATTGTTTTTTTTGCATAATTTTTATCTTAACTGAGCAAACTCACTACAATATTGATATAAACTTTTTTGTGAAAGGAGAATTTATATGGCTGGACCACTTGATTATTTACGCTGGCGTGGTGATTTAACTTTTTCTGAAAAACCATTTAACAGTGTTGATGCATCACTGCTATCATCTATTGCTTATTTACCAGCTGACAGTTCTGCCACTGGTCATACTTTAGGAGAGGTAGCTGAAAAACTGTATAAGCTGCCCTCTTTTCAACATCAAATGTATGCTGAAACAGCAACTGAAGTCATGTTATTACCAGAAAGTCCTAGAATTGGCAACATTAAAATTCTGGATTGGACTGACAGACTGGAAAAAGAACCGCATCCCTTGCAATTTACTGCTGTCACCTTTTTTATTGATTCAAATACCATAGCCATTGCCTTTCGGGGAACCGACGGCACCATGATCGGTCTAAATGAAGATATGGGCATGAATTATTTACCGGAAATTTATGGTCAAGAAGTGGCCGCTAAATATCTTACCGAAATTGCACATAAGTTTAATGACCAGCAAATTTACCTCTTAGGTCATTCAAAAGGAGGCAATTTTGCTCAATTTGCTTTAAGTGCAGTTAGCCCTGAAATACAAAAACGGGTAATAAAGGCGATTAGCTTTGATGGACCGGGCTTTTTCCATAAAGTGTATACGAGTCCTGGCTTCACTGCTTCTATGCCTAAAATGAAAACCTACATCCCTCAAGGCTCAATCTTTGGTGCAATGCTGGATCATCCTGAACAAGTATTGGTTGTAAAAAGTACTGTGCCTATGCGCAACCAACATGATCCGCGCCGCTGGTCAGTAGGGCGCGACAGTTTTACCCTAGCTGACGGGTTATCATCAGGCAGTCGTGTTATCAGACATGCTCTTATTAATTTTAATAATTCAATCCCTGATCAAGAAAGAAGCGATGCTTTTTCTGATCTTTTCGAGGCATTTGAAAATTACGATATTGATGAATTACACCAGTTAACCAGTAATAAAATAGTAGGAACTTATCGCTTTGGCCGCGCCTTTTTATCCTTGGAATCCGAAGAAAGAAAATTGCTGACGCAGGTACTAAGCAACATCTGGAATTCATATAAAAAGAACATGACTCTACCATTGATGAACAGCAACTATGAACTTTATCCTAAAAGTAATGATTCTAATAAGGCTCCAGTCTTTTATGAATTTTACGATCCGGAACGTCCCAATATCAAGTTGCCAAAAAGCATCCAGCGTAAATTACGGTAAATTGTTTCATGTGTAACCCAAAAAAGAGGCTGAGAAAACATTTAGTTTTCCAGCCTCTTTTTTTGTTAATTAAACAATTATTTTTTCATTTTATCCTTAACGTCATCAACTTTGTCTTTGACGTTTTCAGTAGCTTCTTGAGCTTTGTCTTTGACATCACCGGCAGCTTGTTGAACTTTGCCTTTGACTTCTTTAGCTTTACCAGCTACCTTGTCTTTAAAACCTTTATCAGCCATTTTAATCGGTCCTTTCCCAAAAAATTAGCGAAATTTTGCTATTCACACCTTAATAGTACAATTTTGTATAATTATTGTCATTAAAAACGCCTTATTTTTTGTTAAAAGAAACAACAAATCAAAAAGCCATGGTATTTATCTTCAAAGAACCATGGCTTTTATTAATTTCTATTCGTTAGGCTGATCATGACTATAATCGAGGTTCGAAAAGCGATTATAGGGTTTAGAAAACATTAATTTCACTGTGCCCCTGCTACCAGAACGGTTCTTTTCAATGATAACTTCCACTTCACCATTATCATCTTCAGCCGATACTTCTTTATTTTCTTCGCCCTCTTCTTCATCACGGTAATAATCATCACGATAAAGAAAGGAGACAATATCCGCATCCTGCTCAATTGAGCCGGACTCACGAATATCGGACAAAACTGGTCTTTTATCCTGTCTCTGTTCAACTGAACGCGATAATTGTGACAAGGCAATCACAGGCACGTGCAGCTCCTTGGCCAATTTCTTTAGTTGCCGTGAAATAGCTGAAACCTCCTGCTGGCGTGATTCACTGTGCGGACCTTCAATTAACTGCAAGTAGTCAATGACAATCAAGCCTAAATTGCCTTTTTCTTTAGCTAAGCGGCGAGACTGCGCTCTGATTTCACTCATCTTAATACCTGGAGTGTCATCAATATAAATATTAGCTGTTGCTAAAGAACCCGATGCCGCAACCAGCTTAGGCCACTCATCTTCGTCCAGCTGGCCAGTCCGCAAGTGCTGCGAATTAATCAAGCCTTCTGATGCCAGCATTCTCTGCACTAACTGTTCGCCACTCATTTCCAAAGAAAACATTGCCACAGTTTTATCAGTATGCAAACCGACATACTGGGCAACATTAAGGGCAAAGGAAGTCTTGCCCACTCCGGGACGAGCAGCCACAATTACCAGTTCATCATCATGAAAACCCGTAGTCATTTTATCCAGTTCCACAAATCCGGTTGGTAGACCCGTAACCATATTGCCATCTTCAGGAATGTTGTTAATTTCATCAATCGTGGAATTAACAATATCCTTGATACTGCGAAAGCCATTGGCGTTATTTTCCGATGAGACATTCATAATCTCGCTTTCGGCGTTATCTAAAATGTCAGTAACATCATCGGAGTCCTGCATTGCATTCGTAATAATTTTTTGACTGGCAGAAATAAGCCGCCGCAATAATGCTTTGCGGTGAACGATTTTGGCATAATAAGTGACGTGAGCAGCCGTCGGAGTCGCCAGGGCCAGCTCAGAAACATAAGCAATGCCGCCAATATCATCAAGCTGGTTTTTTTTGGTTAATTCATCCTGCAGAGTTAACGGATCAATTGCATCCTCACGGTCAGATAAATCAAGCATAGCCTGGAAAACCAACTGATTTGCTCTCTTATAAAAATCATCCGGCTGAACCTCGGCACTGGCATCAGCTATTGCAGCAGGATCTATAAAAATCGCGCCTAGAACCGCTTTTTCAGCTTCATCGTCATGCGGTATCTGCTGTGAGACAATATTATCCATTAATTACGCCCACTTTTTTCAGAATTCAACTAAAGGCTAATCCTGTTCGGTAACATGAACGCGGATTTTGCCTTCTACACCCTTAAACAACTTAACCGGTACATTGGTGTAGCCTAATGATTTAATTGGTTCAGGCAGGCTTAATTTGCGTTTATCAATCTTAATACCAAATTGCTTTTCTAAGCCTTCGACAATTTTTTTACCAGAAATCGAACCAAACAGTCTAGAGTCTGAACCGGCTTTAGATTTAAAGTTAACTACTGTTTCATCTTTATCTAGTTCAGCCTTGATTTTTTCAGCCTCAGCTTTTTCAGCTTCATAAGTTGCCTTTTCGTTAGCAGCAACTCTTTCCAAAGTATGCATATTTGCTTTAGTAGCAGCTTTGGCTAAGCCCCTCTTAAATAAAAAGTTTTGGGCATAACCATCAGGAACATTTTTAACTTCACCGCGCTTACCACGGCCGTTAACATCTTTAGTAAAAATAACTTTCATTGTGCTCTCCTTTTATTCATTTTCTTGTTCATAAGTATCCACCGCATCCATCAATTTGGCAAGTGCCTCTTTAACAGATATCCCTTTAATTTGGGTAGCTGCATTAGACAAATGGCCACCGCCGCCAAGTTTCTCCATAATTACCTGGACATTAATATCACCCATTGAACGGGCAGATATACCAATTGTATCCTTATTCCGCCTGGTGATTGCAAAGCTGGCTTCGACATTTTCTAAATCAAGAGCCGTATCTGCTGCTTGAGCCGTGATAATAGGATCAATTTCCTTGTCATCTGGCCCGCATAAAACAGCCATTTTGGGCTTGATCATCTTTAAGCTGCTGACCAAACGAGCACGCTGCAAGAAACTGTCAATATCTTCCTTCAGCAGTTCACTGACACCCATTGTGCTTGCACCAATCGAACGCAAGTAACTGGCAGCATCAAACGTCCGAGTACCAGTACGCAAAGAGAATTCTTTGGAATCAACCGTAATTCCCGCCAGCATTGCCGTAGCATCAAGGTCAGTTAACACGCGCTTGCCGGAACTTGGTTGCTGATATTCCACCATTTCAGTTACCAGCTCACAGGCCGATGAAGCATAAGGTTCAACATACGTCAGCATTGGATTTTCAGGAAATTCTTCGCCGCGACGATGATGATCAATGACAATTATCCTATCTCTCAACCGGTCATATAATTCTTTTGCATAAGTAATAGAGTATTTCGAGTGATCAACCATGACCAGCATGGACTTGTCAGTCACTGCTTCCAAGGCATCCCCAGGAGCAATAAAAATATCATTATCTCCCTTTACCTTTGCCATTTTAGCAACTAAACGGCTGACATCATAATTGGTTTTATTAACATCTAAGACAAAATTTGCCTTCACATGGTGCAGACGAGCGATTTTAACGACACCAATGCCACTGCCGATTGAGTCCATGTCAGGGCTGGCATGGCCAACTACAAAAACGCGGTCTGCCTCTTTAAACAGCTCACTAATCGCCTGTGAAACCATTCTGGCTCTAACTCTGGTTCTTTTCTCCATCGGATTCGATTTACCACCAAAGAAACGAGCAGCCTTGCCTGGTTGACTGAGAACAACTTGATCGCCGCCCCTGCCTAACGCGAGGTCAAGGTTTGACTGCGCTTGATCAGCTAACTCGGTAATTAAGCTGCTGCCAAAAGCAATACCAATTGACAAAGTTAGAGGCGTATTATTACGACTGGTTTCCAAACGCATTTTATCCAAAACAGAAAACTTGTCTTTTTCCATTTTAGCCAAATCTTGCATGTGCAGTAACAACAAAAAGTGATCTTCATCAATGCGCTTAAGATAGGCGTTAAAATTTTTAGCATAATCACTCAAAGTATTCTGAACATATGCACTAGTTGTCGTTAGCTCCTGGTCATGCATGGTTTCGCTTAATTCATCGTAATTATCGATAAAAATCTGGCCAATAGCCAATAGTTCATTATTATACTTTTCCTCGATTTTGGCATAACGCGTAATATCAAGTAAATAAACAACACCGAGATTGTCCTGGATAACCATCTCAAATTGATGACCATCCCAATTTACCACATGATTCTCAGCTGTTTTAGCCTTCAATGATTCATCAATCAATTTATCTAGTTCAGGATCGACAGAAGCAATTGTATGGCCAATCAAATCTTCATTTTTTAAATAAAGCTGCAGGTAAGGATTAGCCCACTGAATTTGCCGATCCTTATCATAAAGTAAAATGCCGAGTGGCATTTTAATCATTGCCTCTTGCTCGCTGCGCTTAATCCGGTAAGACAAACTAACAGCGAAATTATTCGCATTGCCAGCTAAGATATACGCACCGTAAACGACGCATGCTACAGTCAAAATAAAGATCAAAACCATGGCCAAGCCAAATAATGGGTTCATGATCATTGCCACGATGCTACCCAAAAGCGATAACGCTAAAATAATAATGACTGAGGCCGTGAGCCTGGAATCTTTAATAAAAGCAGGAAATTCAAGCTTACGTAAAAAATCTTTCATGTAAGGTCCTTCCTAAAATAATGTACAATACATCATTATTATTATACATTGTATTCTCTGGATAAGAAACTAGGCAATATTCAGGTTTTAACTATCCTCTTACCTGCAAAAATTACACTCTTTAAATACTGTTGCTATGATATTTCATTTTAAATCTTACTAAGCAAAAAGCACCAAGCCATTATCAGCTTGATGCTTTTATCTTTTTCACTTTACAACCAATATTAGTGCAAAGCTATTTTTTATTTAGTTACTAGTCTTCACTAACAAATGGCAACAAGCCCATAATGCGAGCTCTTTCAATTGCCTTAGCTACCTTACGTTGATTCTTAGCGCTGGTGCCAGTGACACGACGTGGTAAGATTTTACCTCTTTCGGAGATAAAACGTTTCAACAAATCAACGTCCTTGTAGTCAACGTAATCAATATGGTTGGCAGCAATGTAGTCAACCTTACGACGACGATGAGCGCCGCCGCCTCTTCTTTGTTGAGCCATATCCTAGGTCCTTTCTGTTAATTTAGAATGGTAAATCATCATCAGAAATATCAATGGTATCACCTGAACCTGCAAATGGATCCTGAGTATTGTCTGGTCCATTATTA
This sequence comes from Lactobacillus sp. VURO6/B1 (VP7), assembly GCF_058139575.1. NCBI lineage: Bacteria > Bacillati > Bacillota > Bacilli > Lactobacillales > Lactobacillaceae > Lactobacillus > Lactobacillus sp. VURO6/B1 (VP7). The sequence goes on from NZ_JBVOWJ010000009.1 coordinate 71,957, forward strand.
ACGGAGTTATTCTGGTTAGATGCTCCCATGTTAGGGGTATTATTAGTATTCTGATTGCCAAAATTGCCATTATTATTTGGTGCGTAACCACCATTTTGTCCACGGGATTCACGATCTTTACGTGATTCAAGCAATGCAAAGTTGTCAACGACAACTTCTGTTACATATACTCTTTGCCCATCTTTATTATCGTAACTTCTGGTTTGAATTCGGCCATCTATACCAACAAGTGAACCTTTAGACGTAAAATTACAGAAATTTTCTGCAGATTTGCGCCAAATGACACAACTGATAAAATCTGCACCTCTCTCACCTTGAGCGTTAGTATATTGACGATCTACAGCAAGAGTAAACGTAGCAACCGAGATTCCACTCCCAGTAGTACGTAATTCAGGATCACGTGTTAAACGGCCAACAAGTACAACTCGATTAATCATACTTCAGGTCCTTCCTTTCCTAAATCACGAAAACGATAAAGTTTTTGTTATTAATTAGCCAACTTTAACGGTCATTGAACGTAAAACGGCAGTATCAATCTTGGACAAACGGTCAAATTCATTAACTGCGTCAGCGTTATCAGCAGTGAAAGTCATAACGTGATATAATCCCTCACGATATTTATTAATTTCATATGCGAAATGACGCTTTTCCCAGTCTTTTGACTCAACCATCGTACCACCGTTATCGGTAATAACCTTATCATAGTTTTCAACTAATGCCTTTTTTGATTCTTCATCAATATCAGGCTTAATAATATAAGTTATTTCGTACTTAGTAGTTGTCATACTAGTGCACCTCCTTCTGGACTAAATGGTTCTTGCTAAAAATCAAGAACAAGGAGTAATTTTATTACTCGCAATCTCTAATTCTAGCACATAAACAAAAAATTACCAAACTATCTTCACGTGATCCAATAAGAAATTTTTAGTTCTTACTAGTAAGTACGTAAAATAATCTGATAATTTTTAAAAGTTTTAGTTCAGTAATTAATCTTGCTCTTCATCAGTTTCTGCAGAAGTTGCTACTTCTTGGTCTTCTTCAGCAGGAACAATTGCCAGACTGGCAACTTTATTGTTGTCATTGACTTTAATCAAGCGCACACCGAGAGTGCTACGACCTGTTTGAGAAACATCGTTGGTCTTAAAGCGAATCATGATGCCATCATCAGTGATAACCATAATATCCTGACTGCCATCAATCACTGTTACTCCTGACAAGGGACCATTTTTCTCAGTAATATTTGCGGTTTTAATACCTTTACCGCCACGACCCTTTGTCGGATATTCGGCAGCGGCTGTTCTCTTGCCATAGCCTTTTTCAGAAATGACCAAGACTTCATCACTATTCTTAATGACACCGGAACCAACAACATAGTCGTTTTCGCGTAAATTAATTCCGCGAACACCGGCGGCTGTTCGACCCATTGATCTAACATTTTTTTCATTAAAACGCACTGCATAACCTAAGTGAGTACCGATTAAAATATCCTGCTTGCCATCTGTAGCCAAGACATTATTCAACTCATCGCCATCACGCAAAGTTAATGCAATTAGACCACTATTGCGGATGTTACCAAATTCACTGACATGAGTACGTTTGACCGTTCCCATCTTCGTAATAAAGAACAGGTACTGGTCATCAGCATCTTCAGGAATATTGACAATTGTTTGGATCTTTTCGCCTTTTTCCAGTTGCAACAAGTTGACTATTGGCAATCCTTTGGCAGTACGACCAAATTCTGGAATTTCATAGGCTTTCTTGGAATAAACCTTGCCCTTGTTGGTGAAAAACAGCAACATATCGTGGGTACTGGAGTAAATTAGGTTCTCAATAAAGTCTCCGTCCTTAACGCCCATGCCCTTAATACCTTTACCACCGCGATTTTGGGTCTTAAATTCAGTAATTGGCATCCGCTTAATGTAGCCACTATGGGTTAAAGTCAGTAAAACATCTTGTTTTTCAATTAAATCTTCATCTTCAATTGAAACTACTTCACTGGCACCAATTTTAGTCCGTCGCTCATCACCAAAACGCTTTTGAGTATCCAGCAATTCATTGTAAATGATCTCATTAATGCGCTCTGGTTTTGCCAAAATATCTTTATAATCGGCAATCTTAGCTTGCAAATCTTTGTATTCAGCCTCAACCTTATCACGTTCCAGTCCGGTTAACCGTACCAGCCGCATGTCTAAGATCGCTTGTGACTGCTTGTCATCAAGACCAAAACGACTGATTAAGGCAGCTTTTGCAATATCACTTGAATGACTCTGACGGATTATATGAACAATTTCGTCAATATGATCAAGAGCAATTTGCAGACCTTCAAGAATATGAGCTCGGGCCTCAGCCTTTTCCAACTCAAATTTAGTTCTGCGGGTAACAACATCTTCTTGGTGTTCCAAGTAATACTGGAGCATTTGCTTGAGGCTGAGAAAGTGCGGTGCGCCATCGACGATTGCCACCATGTTCATCCCGAAGTTGGCCTGCATTTGGGTCAGTTTAAACAAATTATTTAAAACCACACTGGCACTGGCATCTCGGCGGATATCAATAGTTATTCTCATCCCTGTCTGATCTGATTCATCACGCACACCGGTAATACCATCAATTGTTTTTGCCCGCGCTAAGTCGGCGATTTTCTTAACCAGTTCAGCCTTATTAACTAAGTAAGGTATTTCAGAAACAACTATTCTTTCGCGACCACTTTTTTCAGTTTCAATACTAGTGTTGGCACGAACGACAATATTCCCGCGACCAGTTTCATAGGCACGATAAATACCGCCGCGACCCATGATAGTGCCACCGGTAGGAAAATCTGGGCCCGGAATTGCCTTCATCAATTCTTTAGTAGTGACATCAGGGTTGTTCATCAACATGTGCAACCCCTTAATCACTTCTGATAAGTTATGCGGCGGTATGTTGGTAGTCATACCGACAGCAATACCGCTGGTACCATTAACTAATAAGTTTGGTATTCTAGCTGGCAATACAACTGGTTCATTTTCAGAATCATCGTAATTACGCTGCCAATCAACAGTATTTTTATTGATATCGCGCAACATTTCAACGGCAATTTTGCTCATGCGCGCCTCAGTATAACGCATTGCGGCCGGTTCATCGCCATCAACTGAGCCAAAGTTACCGTGGCCGTCAACGAGCATATAGCGGTAACTGAAATCTTGTGCCATATGTGCCATAGCCAAATAAATTGAGGAATCACCGTGAGGATGAAACTTACCCATAACTTCTCCCACGATTCTGGCTGATTTTTTGTATGGTTTATCTGGTGTAACTCCTAGTTCACTCATGCCATAAAGAATCCGGCGTTGAACTGGCTTCAAGCCATCACGCACATCGGGTAAAGCCCGTGCTACGATAACGGACATGGCATAATCCAAAAACGAACTATTCATTACGCTGGTCAGATCAACGTTTCTTATTCTATGATCCTGACCTTGATTGTCGTTATCCATTTAAACCTCCTATGCATCCAAGTTTTCAACGTATTTAGCGTTAGTTTCAATAAAATTGCGCCGTGGTCCTACTTCATTGCCCATTAGCAATTCAAATACTTCATCAGCATTTTTAGCATATTCCGGGCTAACACGGTCAAGCCTCCTATTTTCAGGATTCATGGTTGTATCCCATAATTGTTCCGGATCCATTTCACCTAGTCCCTTATAGCGCTGTACCAGCGGCTTGGGACTCGGTTGTAAACTACCTAAATAGTCATGCAATTCTTCATCGGTATCTAAATATCTGACGACTTTGCCCTGACGCACTTGATATAGAGGCGGACGTGCAATATAAACGTAGCCTTTTTCAATCATCGGACGCATGTAGTTATAAAAGAGGGTTAAAAGCAACGTCCGAATATGAGCCCCATCAACATCGGCATCAGTCATAATGATTAATTTGTGGTAACGAGCTTTAGAAACATCAAAGTCTGCTCCAAAACCGGTTCCTAAAGCTGTAAACAGTGACCGAATTTCTTGGTTAGCCAAAATGCGGTCCATTGAGGCTTTTTCAACGTTCAAAATTTTACCACGGATTGGCAAAATTGCCTGAGTTAATCTTGAACGTCCTTGTTTAGCAGAACCACCAGCAGAATTACCCTCAACTATGAATAATTCAGAAATGCTAGGATCATTACTAGTGTTGTCAGCCAATTTACCAGGCAGGTTAGCAATTTCCAGTCCTGACTTTTTACGTGTAACCTCACGAGCACGTTTAGCAGCTGTCCGAGCCCGTTCAGCTAATTGAGCCTTTTCAACAATTTTGCGGCCAACTTGCGGATTTTCCATTAAGAAACGGTTAAAGGTTTCAGAAAAAGCCCGATCTACGGCTGTTCGAGCATCAGAGTTGCCTAATTTAGTCTTAGTCTGACCTTCAAATTGGGGGTTAGGGTGTTTGACAGAAACTACAGCTGTCATTCCTTCACGAATATCTTCGCCAGAAAGATTATCATCACTGTCTTTTAGCAGTTTAGTTTTATGAGCATAGTCATTAACTACCCGCGTTAAAGCCGTCTTAAATCCAGCCTCATGCATTCCGCCTTCATAAGTATGAATGTTGTTGGCAAAGGTCATTAACGTTGTTTTATAGCCTTTTGTATATTGCAAAGATACTTCAACGTTAATATCGTTGTCGTTACCTTCGACATAGATTGGTTCATCGAATAATACTTCTGTATCACGGTTTAAGAAAGAAACATACTCCTGAATACCACCTTCATAGTGGTAAACATCGGTTTCTGCACTATCTTTGCGCTTGTCGGTAAAAGTTAATTTTAAGCCTTTGTTTAAAAAGGCCAGTTCACGAATACGATTTTTAAGGATCTTGTCATCAAAAGAAGTAGTTTCAGTAAAAATATCAGGATCTGGGAAAAAGTGTACTATTGTACCATGTTCAGATAAGGGCACGTTTCCAATCATTTTCATTTCATCAACTACGCGACCACGACTGAAGTCAATAAAATACTTTTTCCCGTCACGCATTGTTGTAACGTCAAGCTTAGTTGACAAAGCGTTAACGACAGAAGCACCAACCCCGTGCAAACCGCCAGATACTTTGTAGCCGCCACCGCCAAATTTACCGCCTGCATGTAAAACAGTAAAAACCGTTTCAAGTGCTGGTCGGCCAGTTTTCTTTTCAATATCCACCGGAATACCACGCCCATCATCTTGAACGGTGACACTGCCATCTTCATTAATAGTGACTTCAATCTTACTGGCAAAGCCTGCTAGACTTTCATCAATACCATTATCAATTATTTCCCAGACTAAATGATGCAATCCCTGAGAGCTAGTTGAACCAATATACATTCCTGGACGTTTACGAACTGCTTCAAGTCCGCCTAAGACTTGAATCTGACTGGCATTATATTTATCGGCTTCTTTTTCGTATTGCTTAATTTGATTAAGATTTTCTTTGTTATTATCTGCCATGCAATTTCCCCTCTTCTAAATAAATTTGTCCAGATTTTATGCGGTATATTTTCGGCTTTTTAATTATTTCCCAGGAAATACCCTCAAGATCTGTTGTCGTAATAAATGTTTGCGTTTTGCCGTGGATGTAGTTAAGTAGAGCACTTTGACGGTTATGATCAAGCTCGCTCATAACATCATCGAGCAATAATAATGGATACTCATCAGTTATCTGGTGCACAAGTTGAATTTCGGCTAATTTGATGCTAAGTGCGATAGTTCTTTGTTGGCCCTGAGAGCCAAACAGATGTGCATTTTTACCATTAAGTTCAAATTCAATGTCATCCCTGTGAGGACCACTTAATGTTGTACCTTTGAAAATTTCAAGCTTTTGATTTTTTTGAAAATTATTTAATACTTTATGGTAAACTTCTTCGACACTGTCTTTTGCAGAAATTTCCTTTACTGATGGTCGATAAATTACCTTCAATTTCTCTGCACTGGTACTAATATGCGCATATGCATCTCTAGCATATTGGTCTAAATAATTTAAAAATTGAAAACGACGAACAATTACTTCTGCAGCCACACCTGCCAGCTGATCTGATAAGACCTCTAAAAACATAGTGTCCTGGGCTTCGCCCTTGGCTAACTGTTTTAAATAATTGTTTTTTTGCTGCAAAACTTGCTTGTACTTGCCCGCAAAATAGAGGTATTCCGCACTAATTTGACCAAATTCCTGATCCATAAAACGTCGTCTTAAATTAGGTGCACCTTTAATCAGATCTAAATCTTCAGGAGAAAATAAAATAGCGTTCAATTGTCCCACATACTTGGATAATTTCGCTTGTTCGACTCGATTTACCCAAACTTTTTTACCCTTAGTGGTAATTAAAACCCGCAAGGATAAATCAATTTGACTTTTATAAATGTGCCCCGAAACATTGGCATAATCTTTACCAAAAGCAATTAGTTCTTTGTCGTTGCTGGTCCGGTGGGATCGTGTTAAAGCCAAAAAATAAATTGCTTCAAGCAGATTAGTTTTGCCTTGCGCATTTTGTCCTATAAAAATATTGACGTTAGGATCAAAATCTACTTCAAATTGCTGCAAGTTGCGGTAATTTTGAGCGATAAAATGCTTGAGATACATAACCTACCGCAATTCGTAAGATTCGTGGTTAACTTCAAGTTTATCACCGGAGCGTAATTTCTTACCCCGCCTATTTTCTTTGACTCCATTCACTAAGACCGGATTTTCTTGCAGATACCACTTAGCTTGACCACCTGAAGAAATAATACTTTCTTCTTTTAAAAACTGCCCTAGAGTAATGTATTCACTCGTTACTTTAAATTCTTTGATCATAACCACCTTCACCCTTTAAATACCTATAATAAGTATATTCGTTTCACAAGCAAAAAACAACTAAAAGCCCATATAAAGCCATATAAACGGATTTTTTTCAAATAAACAATTCATAGTGATTGACCTCAAAAATAAACCAGCAAGCTTTTGTGGTCGATTATAAAAATTCTGCCAGAAAAAAAGCCATCAATTGATGACTTTTTCTTTTTGTTAAGTTTGACAATGATTAAAATGTTCTAACCGGTGTAATTAATTGAACAAAATTAATATCAGTTTTATCTGGATTCACAGTAAATGGACGCAGCGGCTGGGTGAAATCCATTATGACAGAATCTGTTACTGAAGCTTTTAGTGCATCACGTAGATAATCCGGGTTGAAAGAAATCTTTAAATTGTTGCCCTCAAGTTTCTTAAAACTGACATCTTCTTCAACATTACCAATTTCTGCTGATTCACCCGATAATTTAGCACTTTGTTTTTCAGTATCTAATGTTAAGTCGACCACATTATTACGTCCCGCATGCGTCAATAAACTTGCCCGATCTAACGCACTGGAAAGTTCCATCAAATCAAATTCTACAGTTGTTGTACTGTCAGTCGGAATCAGGCGCTCAGTATCAGGGTAACTACCTTCAAGTAAACGTGAATAAAACAGAATGTTGCCAATTTCAAAAAGTACTTGATTTTCACCAGGGCAAACTTTAATTTCTGGATCTGTTTCACCGATGATGCGCGCAAGTTCCAATAAACTCTTTCCCGGAATAATCAGATCCGTTTTAGCTTGCGGTCCATTTTCCAAAGTCAATGCTCGACTAGATAATCTGTGTGAGTCTGTCGCTACAGCATGGATTTTGTCAGGACTAAAAGTAAAGTGGACACCTGTCAAAACTAGGCGACTTTCCTGCGTTGCTACCGCAAATTGGGTTTCATTAATAATTTCACGAAAAGTTTTTCCCGAAATAACAAAAGAGGACTCGTCTGGAATTTCCGGTAATCTGGGATAGTTATTGGCATCTAAGCCATTGATAGTAAATTCACTGTTTTCAGAGATAATTTGTGTTTGAAAACTTTCTTTGACTTCTAATGAAAATTCTTTTCCTGGCAAACGCCTAATAATTTCGCTAAAAAACCGAGCCGGTAAAACAATTGAACCTGTTGAGTCAACAGTTAAATCTTCACTTACTGGTATCTTTATCTCAATTGAAATATCTGTATCACTACCAGTTAAGAGCAATTCCGTTTCCGTTAAATTAAGCTTAATTCCGCTAAGAATTGGAATTGTTGCCCTTGAAGAAATAGCATGCATTACATTGTTTAAATTGTCTAAGAAAAGATTTCTATTTACTGTAAATTTCATTTGGTGCCTCCTGTTATTTTGTCTGTTTCCTTTATATTAATTATATATTTAATTAGTAGTATTAGTAGGTCCTGTGATTTCTGTTGAAAAGCTAAATGACACTTAAAATAACGTAATTATTACGGTTAAGAAAATGTGTACAAGTCTGTTACTTATCCACAGTTAATAACTTTTAGCGATCAAGCATTTGCTTTAAGTCAAAAACTGCAGTTTTAATATCAGAATTCGTTTTAATTTCCCTGCTAATTTTTTCATAAGCATGCATCACGGTTGTATGATCCTTGCCACCAAATTCCTGACCAATTTTAGGCAGGCTGGAGTCAGTCAGTTCACGAGACAAGTACATTGCAATTTGCCTAGGAACCACAATTTGTCTGACCCGCTTTTTTCCTTTCAACTCCGTTGTTGAAGTTTGGAAATAATTAGCAACAACTTCTTGAATTTTTGAAATTTGCAGACCTTGGTTTTTTTGAACTAGTTTAAGGTCTGCCAAAGCTTCTCGAGCCAAATTAACATTGATATCTTCATGCTCAATTGTGGCGTGGGCTTGTACTTTTACCAAAGCCCCTTCTAGTTCACGAATATTAGTGTCAACTTGCGAAGCTATGTAGTCTAAAGTGCTGTCGTCGATTGTTAAATTTTCAGCCTCAGCTTTTTTGCGTAGAATTGCAATCCGCGTCTCCAAATCAGGCGGAGTAATTTCAACTTGCAAACCCCAAGTAAATCTTGATACCAGCCGTTCTGACAGATCAGGAATTTCAGTTGGCAGGCGATCACTCGTCATGACTATTTGCTTTTGATCATTGTAGAGAGTCTCAAAAGTATGGAAAAATTCTTCTTGAATACCCTCTTTTTTAGCAAAAAACTGAATATCATCTACAAGTAATAAGTCGCAAGTGCGATATTTTGCGCGAAATTGATCCTGAGTTTTATTTTTGATTGAGTTAATAAAATCATTAACAAAAGTTTCGCTTTGAATATAAACGACTTTGGCATTGGGCCGCTCGGCCAGCATTTGATGCCCAATAGCTTGCATCAAGTGTGTTTTTCCTAGTCCCACGCCACCAAAAATAAAAAGTGGGTTATAAAAGCTGCCCGGACTGTCTGCAACGGCCAAGGCTGCACCCGCGGCCAATTTATTGCCTTCACCCTGAACAAAATTGTCGAACGTATACTTTTCGTTAAGCTTAAGATTCCGCACAAACGCATTTTCCATTTGTGGCCGCGAATTTTCTGATATTGACTCGTTTTTTGGCTTAGGTGTTACCAGTCGTTCACTGCTTTTTTCACCTTCAATTTGAAAAACAGGCATGACCTCAATATTAGCATAGCCGTAGGCAGATTGAATTAATTGTGAAGCCAAATTTTTTTCCCAATATCCTTTGGTTACAGGATTTTGCACGGCAATTTTCAGTTCGTGCGTATCTTTATTGTAGGAAATTGGTCTGGTATTTTTAAACCATGCATTATAAGCAACTTCATTAAAATGTTCACGCATCTCGCTATTGAAATGATGCCAAAATTTATTAATGTCAAACAAAATAATTCCCTCCGCGTACGTTAAGCAAAACTTATTTTACCATCTATTAAAAATGTTTTCCACAAGTGCACAAAAAGAATTCAGAATTAACAAGCTGTGGATATAATTTACAGGAAAATACACAAAAAAGTGAGTAATTTTGAGCTGTTTTTGCTTATTTACAATTTTAACTGTGGAAATCTTTTGCTTTAATAGCAGTAAATTTCACGGAGCGTGAAACATATTATCCACATAGTGTGCATAACTTTTTTAACAAGCTGTAGATTGTGGATAAATTTGTGCAAAATGCTGTGAGTTAGGAACATGTGGATAAGTTAAAGGCTGCTATTTTAAACAAATAAAACGAAGTTTAAATGGAAAGTTGCCTTTTGTCTTAACATAAAATAAAAGCTAATATCTATCTAATATAATTAACAATTGTGACTTTTAAAATTCTTACTGCTAATAATATAAAGCTTATACTTGCTTGGTTATGAACCAGCGGATAGTTTTATGAATAATTTTGAAGAGATTTTCTAAGTCTATTAAAACTTGTAAATGAATAAAAAGCGTCTCTACTAAAATAAATTAGTAAAAACGCTTTTTACAATTTTCTAAAAATTAGTTTTTTAATATTCTGATGAACCGGTTGTTACATCAGTTTCTGCAGGCGTAACATTGACTTCTTCTACTAAACCGGAGAGGACTCTGCCGACTCTGCGGCCTGAATGCATTCCCTCGGCTAAGGCAGTACCTGATGATGGGTAATAATTTGCATTCCAGCCACCAGAGTTGCAGCCGACAGCATACAGGTGAGCAATCTTTCGGTCATCTTGATCAACTACTTCATAATTAGTAGTTACTTTTAAGCCGCCAATTGCACCAAAATTGCTGTCCTTGTGAGCATAAGCATAGAATGGAGCATGTAATTCTTGCAGGCCTTCTTTACGACCAAACTCTTTGTCCGCACCATTTGCGGTGTTTTTATTCCAGGTCTCTAGTTGCTGCGTTAAGTTTTCAGCTGGTACGTTGATTTTAGCAGCTAATTCTGCAATTGAGTCTGCTTTAAACATTTGTCTGGAATTAATATCCTTCTCCGTGTCTGCAGCAGATTTCCAAGGTGTAAATGGAGCAGAGAAAGTCGATGAATCGAAGATCTGCCAAGTCGGCTTATTCCAAATTAATTCTTGCTGATAGGTAGCACGGGTTAGATAGCCGTAAGTAGTATCTTCGTTAACATAACGTTTTCCATTGCCATTTACGTAAAACATTGGTGGCGTCGGCAAATTATCTGCTGCACCTACATTGCTCTTAAAATCAACATCCATAGAGCCGCCCAAACCTTCAGTTGCAGCGTTAAGTGCTAATCCCATCAAAATACCGTCGCCGGTATCGTATTTAGAATTAGTCAAGGCATGATTTTTAATATCACGATATTGCTGAGGCGCAAATTCTTTAGCTAATTTTTCGTTATAGTCAATACTTGCAGTAGCCAAGACTACACCTTTATTAGCGCGATAATAACTAGTTTTGCCTTTGCAATTTGTTACTACGCCAACAACTGATTTGTCAGTATAGCTGCTAGTTACTAAATTAATTACAGGAGTATCAAAGAAAATCTTTATTCCCAAACGGTCAGCTTCTTTTCTTACAGCGTCAATCATTACGCAGCCACTGCCTAAACCGCCACCGTGTTCATAAACGTGAATTCTTTGCGCAAAGTAATCTTTGTTTTCATAAGGAATGACTCTGTGGCCATAGACAGAGGTCCATTTTATTCCTAAACTTGCCAGCCATTCGATGTTATTAGCAGCATCCTCGGCTAATTCTTTTATCATTTGAGGATTTACTCTGCCTTCACCGGCTTGAATTAACTCTTGAGCATGTAGTTCAGGATTGTCATTTTGATAGCTTGTAAATTCTTTTTGATATTTATCGCCAGAACCCTGAATAACGCCAGCGGAATAATTACTGGTTCCGCCGACCATACCTGTTTTTTCAAAAATAACTACGTTGTTGCCATGCTTTTTGGCTTCAATAGCAGCTGATAATCCAGAGATACCTGAACCAACAACAATCACGTCATAGGTATCATTAAATTGCACTTGAGAAGCGATATACTTGTTACTGTTTACTTTGGCATAAACCGGATAGTTTGGCTTCTTACTTGGTTTTACTTTAGGATTAACTGCATCGTCTGCAGTTAATTTTCCCTGAGCAACTTCCAAGGCTTTATTTACGCCATTAACAACTGCTGAAGTACTTACTGAAGCGGATGTAACAACATCAACATCGGTATTGCCTGCTTTTTCAATTCTGTTAATCATCGTTGGAATTGCATAGGATCCAACTGTATATGGCTGGATACCGTCAACTGCAACTTTGATTATTTTACCATCCTTTAATGTAACGTTACTGGTTAATAAGCTGTGAAAGCCTTGAGCAGCACCTTTAAAAACACCACTTACCATAAAAATCTCCTTTTTTATATCAAAATTATTTAAAGCACTATGGAAAGCGCTTGTCTACAAAGTCAATTTTATCATTAATAAGTAATAGAATGATTAAAAAAGTGTAAAGAATGTGAAATACTGAGTAAACCAAATTGATCTTAAAATAATGTTATTGTGGCAAGTAAGTGCACTCTTTGAAAAAGGTTTCAAAATCAATACCATGATATTATTTAGAGCAATTTGTGAAAGGTAAAACAAAACTCATAATTAAACTTGATAGTAAAGTTATAAGCAAGCTTTTTTTTGATACAATTAACAGTGCCGAATAATCTAATCATAAGCAACTGAAAATATTTCTTTTTATGAGGCACCAATATGAATTATCAAGATTATGTTGAACAAGGTTTAAAAGATGACGGCAATTTAAAGCTGATTCTTAAAGGAAATGTAGAAAATAACGGCCATAATAAGATTGGGGTCGTCAGCGTTGTTTACATTACAAAGGATGTTGAAAAAGCTAAACAGAAATTAAGTGAATTAAATGCCAGTAAGAAAGAAGAAGACTATTACATGGTTTATAGCTGCCCTTTAGATAAATATTTACCAGATCTGGGACATTATCCGTCAATTGAAATTACGCAAGGTGACTTGTCCTAGGGTATATCTTTAGATATGAACGGGATAAAATTAAAATCAGGTCACATCTTTGAATAAGGAAAATGGAGATTATAAAGTTAGCCAAGCGCTTTAATGAAAAAGGTCAAGTCCTATTAGAATGAGGCCGTATATTTAGGTAATAAATTCGCATTTTTTGACTTTTTACTTGGTTTTTTACTTTAATCATGGTATTCTAGATATTAAATTGTGCAGTCTGCATACAAAAAATTGGAGGTGTAGTTTAATGACAACTAAAAGAACTTACCAACCTAAAAAGCGTCACCGTTCAAGAGTTCATGGCTTTATGAAACGGATGAGTACATCTAATGGCCGTAAGGTTTTGGCTAGACGCCGTGCAAAGGGTAGAAAAGTCTTATCTGCTTAAACCACTGAAATCCCAGTGGTTTTTTTAATTTATAAGAGTGGAATGAAACGTTTTGAGAAAGTCTTATCGCGTTAAAACAGAAAATGATTTTCAAACAGTTTTTAAATCAGGTAATTCAGTAGCAAACCGGGCTTTTGTTGTTTATCAACTGGATAAACCAGAAAACAAGCATTTTCGCGTTGGTATTTCTGTTGGTAAAAAAGTCGGGCATACTGCTGTAGTTCGTAATCGCCTCAAACGTTATATTCGTGCAGTTCTTACGGAAAATAAACCTTTAATTAAGCCACATGTTGATTTTCTAGTCATTGCTAGACCGTATGCGCGTAATTTTAGATGGGATGATGTTCGTAAGAACCTCTTGCATGCACTCTTTTTAGCCAATATAATTGAAGAGATACCGAATAAAGTTGAGGAAAATTAGAGTGAAAGACATTTTAACTAAAAAGAATGTCAAGCGTCTACTTGTACTGCTGACAGTGGTTGCATTAGCAGTTGTTTTAACAGGATGTGCATCCACTGGCACGCTAAAACCAGTTTCACATACAAGTGGCAGCTGGTGGGATCGCTGGGTCATTTATTATATGTCCACGTTTTTGTTGTGGCTGTCGAAACTGATTGGCAACAATTACGGCTGGGCAATTATTATCTTTACAATCATTGTACGGCTAATTTTGTACCCGCTTAGTGCAATTCAGATTAAGAGCACTACTAAGATGCAAAAAATTCAGCCGGAAATGGACGCTTTGCGTAAGAAATATCCTGGCAGCGATACAGAGTCGCGTACTTTACTTTCGCAAGAAACAAATAAGCTCTATAAAGAAGCTGGGGTTAATCCCTATGCCGGCTGTTTGCCTTTAATTATTCAGATGCCAGTTATGCTTGCATTATACGGAGCGATTGCGCAAACTCCCCAGCTCATGACTGGCCACTTTATGTGGATGGATTTAGGTAAGCCTGACCCATACTTTATTATGCCGATTTTATCAATGATTTTGACATTTGCGTCAACATACATTAGTCAACTTTCAATGCCAAAGGAATCACAGACTTTGTCATCAAAAATTATGACTTACGGGATGTCAATTATGGTTGGTGTAATGGGGATTTACTTCCAGTCAGCTATTGTAGTTTACTGGGTAATTTCTAATTTATTCCAGGTAGTTCAGACTTTTATTCTGCAGAACCCAATTAAATATCGGCGTGAGCAGGAAGAAAAAGAGCGCCAGGAGCGTGAACGTAAACGGCAACTGAGAAGAACGTATAAACGGTTAAAACGCAGAAAATAATATTAATCTAAATTAATGATTTAGATAAAGTAGTCAAAGTGCTTTATCCATCATGATTATTCATGGTGGAATAATGCGCTTTTTTTATTGAAAAGGAGAAAATCATGGCACAAACTTTAACGGAGTTTGATACAATTGCAGCGATTTCAACGCCAATTGGTGAAGGTGGGATTTCTATTGTCCGCATGTCTGGTGAAGAAGCAGTTAAAATTGCCAATCAGGTTTTCAAGGGTGCGAATTTAACTAAAGTGCCAACGCATACTATTCATTATGGACATATAGTTGATCCTGCAAGTGAGCAGGTGATTGACGAAGTTATGGTATCTGTAATGCTGGCACCTAAGACTTTTACCAGGGAAGATATTGTTGAAATTAATTGTCATGGCGGCATTGTTGTTACTAATCGTATTTTGCAATTATTATTAAAAACTGGTGCGCGCATGGCCGATCCTGGTGAATTTACTAAAAGGGCGTTTGTTAATGGTCGCATTGATTTAACTCAGGCTGAAAGCGTAATGGATATTGTGCGCGCTAAAACTGATAAGGCCCGGCAAGTGGCTGAAAATCAGCTGCAAGGCGGCCTACTTGAGAAAATTAGGGCAATGCGGCAGGAAATTTTAGATACACTAGCCAATGTCGAAGTTAATATTGATTATCCTGAGTATGATGCAGATACTGTCACGGGCAAGCAGATGACCAGTGTTTCCCAGGCAGTTATTGCTAAAATAGATAAATTGCTCAAAACGGCAAGTGAAGGAACGGCGTTACGTAACGGCTTAGCTACTGCAATCATTGGTCAACCTAATGTCGGGAAATCATCTTTACTTAATTATCTGACTCAAAGTGATACGGCAATCGTGACAGATGTTGCCGGCACGACGCGTGACACATTAGAAGAATATGTCTCGGTTAAAGGCGTCCCCTTAAAATTAATTGATACTGCCGGCATCAGACATACTGATAATAAGGTAGAAAAAATTGGAGTTGAACGTTCCAAAAAAGCACTGGCAAGAGCTGATTTGGTTCTACTCTTGTTTGATTCAAGTAAGGAATTGACCTCTGAAGATTATGCCTTAATTGATGCCACTAACGGTAAAAAGCGTATTGTCATTTTGAATAAAACGGATTTGGGACAAAAAGTTTCTGCTGCTCAGGTTAAAAAGTTGACCAAGAGTCCAGTAATCGCTATTTCAATCTTACAGAAACAAAATCTTGATCAGTTAGAAGATGCAATTAAGGAACTGTTTTTCCAGGGTATTGAGAATTCTAACGATCAAGTAATGGTAACCAACCAGAGACAAGTAGGCCTGCTGGAAAAGGCCAAAAAGCAGCTGCAGGATGTCGTTCAGGCGTTAAAAGACGAAGTACCTTTAGATATTGCCCAAATTGATTTCAACGGTGCTTGGGATACATTAGGCCAGATTACAGGAGAAAGTAGTCCGGATGAATTAGTTAATGAGTTATTTAGTCAATTTTGTTTAGGAAAATAGGTGGAAGTTAATGATTAAGAGTTATGACTCAAATGATTATGATGTCATTGTAGTTGGGGCTGGTCACGCTGGCAGTGAGGCTGCTTTAGCTAGTGCCAGAATGGGCCAAAAAACACTACTGTTAACGATTAGTCTGGATATGGTAGCATTTATGCCCTGCAATCCATCAGTAGGTGGCCCTGCCAAAGGTACGGTAGTGCGAGAAATTGATGCTTTAGGCGGCCAAATGGGTAAAAATATTGATGCAACCTATATTCAGATGCGCATGTTAAATACGGGTAAAGGACCAGCTGTACGGGCCTTGCGGGCACAAGCTGATAAATGGCAATACCATGAGCAGATGAAAAAAGTGATTGAAGAAACGCCTAATTTGACTTTAAGGCAGGCGACAGTTGATGAACTGATTGTCGAAGATGGGGTCTGCAAAGGCTTAATTACTAATACTGGGGCTAAATATCACGCTAAAAGCGTTGTTCTAACCACTGGTACGTCAGCTCGCGGGCGCATTTTTATTGGTGAATTAAATTATTCTTCCGGACCTAACAATACTGTTCCAGCAATTAAATTATCAGAAAATCTGGAAAAATTAGGCTTTAAACTGCGTCGTTTTAAAACGGGCACGCCTCCACGTGTTAACAGCAACACCATCGATTACTCTAAAACTGAGGAAGAACCTGGTGATAAAGTTCCGCGTCATTTTTCTTATGAAACTAAAGATGAAGACTACCTCAAAAATCAGGTTTCCTGCTGGATGACATATACTAATAAGACTACACATAAAATAATCAACCAAAACCTGACCCGGTCCCCAATGTTTTCAGGAGAAATTAAGGGAGTGGGACCACGTTATTGTCCCTCAATTGAAACCAAAGTAGTTCGTTTTGCGGACAAGCCGCGTCATCAGATTTTTCTAGAGCCAGAAGGTAAAAATACTAAAGAAGTTTATGTCGGCGATTTTTCAACCTCAATGCCGGAAGAAATTCAGTTAAAAATGCTGCATTCGGTTGCCGGCCTTGAAAACGCGGAATTGATGCGGCCAGGCTACGCCATTGAATACGATGTAATTGATCCCTGGCAGTTAAAACATACCTTGGAAACTAAAAATATCAAAAATTTATTCACTGCGGGCCAAATGAATGGCACATCAGGCTATGAAGAAGCGGCAGGACAAGGTCTGATTGCTGGTATTAATGCCGCTTTGCGAGCTGCCGGTCAGCCGGGCTTTACCTTAGGCCGTGATGAAGCTTATATCGGTGTTTTAATCGATGATTTAGTAACTAAGGGGACAGAAGAGCCTTATCGTTTACTAACTTCACGTGCAGAGTACCGTTTGATTTTGCGTCATGACAATGCTGATTTGCGTTTGACGGATTACGGTTTTCAACTGGGCTTAATCTCTGAAGAGCGCTATTCCCAGTTTTTAGCAAAGAAAGAACAAATTGCGCAGGCTGCTAATGCTGTTAAAAAGATTACTGTTCACCCCACTAAAGAGGTACAAGACTACCTTGCAAGTATCGGAGAAGACAAGCTTAAAGCTGGTGTTAAAGCAGATGTTTTCTTAAGAAGGCCCAAAGTTAGGGTAGCGGATATTGAACGCTTGACGGGGATGCCTATTTCGAATGAACGCTATGTCAGGGAGCAGATTGAAATCAACGTTAAGTATGCTGGCTATATCAAAAAGGAACAGCAGCAAATTAATAAATTACACCGTCAGGAAGCAAAGAAAATTCCTGCAGACATCGACTATAATGCAATTGATGGTTTAGCAACGGAAGCGCGCGAAAAATTTGCCAAAATCAGGCCAGAAACAATTGCGCAGGCTGAACGGATTTCGGGAGTTAATCCGGCAGACATGGCAATTCTAAGCGTTTACGTGCAAAATGGTCGCTACGCTAAAATTCATAAATAAATTTAGTAAAAACTTAAAACTTATAAAAAATATTTTTCTTTAAATAATGCACACAAAAGAATACACAAATTTTATGGTAATGATCAGACAATCACAAATATGATTACTGCTATTACCTAAAAGTTATAAATTAATTGCTTAACTTTGTGAAGATAATATTTTTACAAAGCGCTTACATCTTGTGATAATCGTTAATTTTGGTCACTTGAAATTGTGAAATTATATGTTTTAATACAATATGTAAGTAAACATGTATTTAAGGAGATGCACTTTAAAATGGCAAAAATTAATGGCGCAAATGCCATGCTCCAAGTTCTATTGGACTGGCATATTGATCATATTTATGGTTTTCCGGGTGGCTCATTTGACTCAACAATGAATGCTATCCATGACTTTAAGGGTAAGATGAAGTATATTGAGGTTCGGCATGAAGAAGCCGGTGCTTTAGCTGCTTCAGCTGAGTATAAATTTACTGGCAAGGTCGGCGTATGTTTTGGTTCAGCCGGTCCTGGTGCTGTTCACTTGATGAACGGTTTGTATGACGCAAAATACGACAAGGTACCTATGGTAGCTATCGTAGCTAACGTTCCAACTGGTCGTCAGGATATGGATTTCTTCCAAGCTTTTGATGAAAAGCCTTGGTTTGATCCAGTCGCTGTTTGGGATCACCAAATCAAGCGCGCAGATCAAATTCCTTCAATGATGGATGAAGCAATCCGTCAAGCATATGCTAAGAAGGGTCCAGCTGTCTTAATTCTTCCTAAGGACTTTGGCTGGGACAAGATTGATGACAATTTCCGTGTAAATTACAATGCATTGCAAGCAATTCCTAATTATGCAGCTCCAAGAAAAGACGAAGTTGAAGCAGCTGTAAAAGTTCTTGAAGAAGCAAAGAACCCAGTTGTTTACTTCGGTTTAGGTATGAAGGGTCATGGCGATGTCTTAGAAAAATTCGCTGAAAAATTCAAGACTCCATTGATGTCTTCAGTTATGGCTAAGGGTGTTGTTGAAGATAAATGCCCAGCTTACATGGGTTCAATTGGTCGTGTTGCTCCTAAGCCAAGTGACGATATTCAAACTCATGCAGATGCTGTTATCTGGGTAGGTAATGACTCACCATTCTCATTGTTCTTCTTTGACCCTAAGGCTAAAGTTGTACAAATTGATGTTGACTCAGAAAAATTAGGTAAGCGTCACGCAGTTGATGTTCCAATTTTGGCTGACGGTGCTAAGACTTTACAAGCTATTATTGATGCTGGTCAAGCTCGTGAAGAGTCACCACTTTATAAGGCTGCTATTGCAGATCGTCAAAACTGGGAAGAATGGGAGCACAGCTTTGATGATTCAGACGAAATGCCAATTCGCCGTGAACCAATCTTTGACATCATCAACAAATATGCTGATGATGATGCACAATTTGCTATTGATGTTGGTAACATCAACATTGACTTCCAACGTTTAGTAAACTTGCATGATGACCAAACTTGGGCAACTTCAGGCTTGTACGCAACTATGGGCTTTGGTTCACCAGCTGCACTTGCTGCTGCAACTGCTCACCCAGAACGCGAAGTTTGGAACTTGAGTGGTGATGGTGGTTTTGCCATGATGAGCCAAGAATTGTTGACTGAAGCTCGCTACAACATGCATATCTTAAACGTTGTCTTTACAAATGAAACTTTAGGTTACATTGAAGCTGAGCAAGTTGATGAATCACACCAACCATTATCAGGTGTTATTATGCCTAATAACGACTGGGCTAAGGTTGCTGAAGGTATGAACGTGAAGGGTGTAACTGTACGTACTAAGAAGGAATTCGAAGACGCAGTTAAGGAATTCAAGCAAATGGATGGACCAATGTTGGTTGACATCAAGTTCACTCATGACATGCCTTACTCAAGTGAATTGAATGCTCTTGATGATCCAGAATTCGTTAAGAAGTATCAAGCAGAAGCATTGAAACCATTTAGCTACTTTGCTGACAAGTACGGTGTAGTAGCAGATGTTGCTTCAGGTGCTTCAGAAGCTGAAGAAGAGGAGCCGGAGCCAGAACCAGAACCTGACACAACTTCAGGTGCTTCAGCTCACTAATAGCCATATTTATAGGTTTGAAAAAAGCGAAACTTTTTGAAAGTTTCGCTTTTTTGCGATCTTACAAGTATAATGGTAGAGTATGAAACTTAAATGATGGAGGACTATAAATGCAACAGTTCGGAATTATAGGCTTATCAGTAATGGGTAAGAACCTTGCTTTGAATGTAAGAAATAATGGCTTTTCCGTTTCTGGTTTTTCTATTGATAAACCAGAAGTAAATGCTTTTGCTAAATATGAAGATGATAAGTTGAAACCAACATATTCATGGGAAGAATTTGTTGATTCTTTGGAAAAACCACGTAAGATTTTAATCCAAATTGCGGCTGGTAAACCAGTTGATGAAACTTTACAAAAATTATTACCACTTTTGGATAAAGGCGATATTTTACTTGACGGTGGAAATTCAAACTTTCATGACACTAACCGGCGCTATCATGAAATGGAACAACATGGTATTCACTTTATTGGCATGGGTGTTTCAGGCGGTGAAGAGGGTGCTTTAAATGGTCCAGCTCTGATGCCAGGTGGAGATGAAGATGCTTATAAGAAAGTCGCTCCGATTTTAGAAGCAATTGCAGCTAAAAACTCTGAAGGTCATCCATGCGTCAGCTTTATTGGGCCTGAAGGCAGCGGTCACTATGTTAAGATGGTACATAACGGGATCGAATATGGCATTATGCAGGAATTTTCTGAAGTTTATGATATCCTACGTAAAGTTGCAGGCAAAACAAATGATGAAATGTCAGCTATTTTTGCTCACTGGAACGAGGGGCTGGTTAAAGCCTACCTAAGTGAGATTACGGCTGAGGTTTTAAAGCAAAAAGATAACCTAACCCCTGACCATGTAATTGATCATATCTTAAACGTGGCTTCTTATAAGGGTACTGGGAACTGGATGTTGGAAGACGGTGTTCATCTGGGAGCTCCAATCAGCGTTATTGCAGAAGCAGTTATTAGTCGCTTCATGTCTAAGGCCACTACTCGTGAAGGTAAAGAAATAAAGTGGAATGGTGAAGTCCCTCAAGATTTGATTGATAATTTGGGTAAAGCACTACAATTATGCCAAGCTGTTGCTTACGCCCAAGGCTTCCAACAACTAAAAATGGCTGCTGATGCATATAACTGGGATTTACGCTATCCTGCAATTGCTCAATCTTGGGAAGCAGGCTGCATTATTCGCTCATCAATGCTAAAAGATATTGAAAAGGCATTTGCTGAGGGTAAAAAACTCGATAACATGTTCCAAGATCCTTACTTTAAAGACTTAATGGATAAAAATATCCCAGCATTACGTAATGTGATTTTACTGGCAACTAAAGCTGGTATTCCAACTCCAACATTAAGTGCATCATTGAACTACTTGGAATCGATTTTCAATCCTAGTCTACCTGCAAACTTAATTCAGGGTCAACGTGATTACTTTGGTGCTCACACTTACTTTAGAAACGACCGTGATGGTGTTTATCACACAGAATGGTATGAAGAAAAATAATGTTACACGTGTAACAACTAAAACCAGTTAAGTCGCGACTTTAACTGGTTTTTTGCTAGTGTTAAATAAAGAAAGTGGAGGTAAAATGAGAGGTAAAAAAGTACAGATAAAACTCTTAGTAGAAGCGATACTAGTAGGGCTTGCTAGTGGCTTTGTCGTGGGAATTTTTCGCTTTGGCATAGGAAAGATGACGGAGCTGTGGCTTAACTTGTTTCACGTGGCACATCAAAGTGCATTGTGGTTCATCCCAATTATATTTGGCCTTATTTTAGTTGGATTAATCGCAGGTTATTTTGTTAAGCAATATCCCCATGTTGGCGGCTCTGGTATCCCGGAAGTTAAATTGCAACTTGAAGGAAATTTAACCTTACAATGGTGGCCCACATTATGGCGTAAAGTTATTGGGGGTATTTTAGTAATCAGTACAGGCCTGTTTTTAGGCCCTGAGGGACCTTCTTTACAAATAGGCTCAACTATCGGTCAAGGTGTTGGCGAAGGCACTAAGGAGTCGAAAACTAATGCTCGAGTACTATTAGCTACCGGAGCGGCCAGTGGATTAGCTGCAGCTTTTGGAGCACCATTAAGTGGTGCGTTGTTTGTACTTGAAGAAGTTTTTCATAATTTCTCTCCCCGCGTTTGGCTGAATGCACTGGCGGGAGCATTAGTATCAGATTTTGTTGTATCAAATATTTTTGGTCAAAAGCCATCTTTGTCTCTCGTTTATCGTCATACTTTTCCTGTAAAGCTCTATGGTTACTTGTTACTTTTAGGCTTAATTTTAGGTTTACTAGGTCACTTTTATAAAGTTGGTTTATTTAAGGGAAAAAAGTTATATGCTAAAATTACTTTCTTACCTAGTTGGCTATATGGATTAATACCTCTTATTTTATTGATACCAATTGCCTATTTTTGGCCCTTAATTACTGGTCCGGGAAATAGATTGATTTTAGCCTTACCACAAATTATTAAACAAAGTAGCTGGAAAATAGTTGGAATGTTACTGTTTTTCTTTATTGTGAGAATTATTTTTTCTATTATTTCTTATGATTCAGGCTTGCCTAGTGGTATTTTCTTACCCATATTGACAATGGGAGCTGTGATTGGTGCCAGCTACGGCCTTATTTTGGTTCAATTACATTTATTACCTGCAAAATTGGTAATTAACTTGATTATTTTTGCAATGGCCGGGTTCTTTGCTGCTGTAATTCGAGCTCCATTTACTGCTATTATATTAATTACGGAAATGGTGGGGTCACTGCTGCATTTAATGCCTTTGGCTGTGGTAGCTTTTGTTGCCCTGCTAGTTGATGAATTGCTTAATGGAGACCCAATTTATGGCACATTGGCGCGAGCAATGGTCGCAAACAATAAGGAACCTACCCCCGCGATATCAGGTAAAACTGACCAACTAACGGTACCAATTTATGAGGATAGTCAGCTCGCAGGCAAAAAAATCATGCAGATTAAGTGGCCTAAACATACATTGGTTAAGGCAGTGTATCATGATGGCCAGTATCTGATTCCCAACGGACGAACATTAATTAAAGCTGGTGATTCATTAGTTTTAACACTAGATGCCGGCCAACGTGGAGAAGTATTTGGCCAGATTAAACAAATGCAAAGAGTAAAATATGATGGCTAAAAAGAAGCCTTAGTTACAATAATACCCCCGAATTTGCTCTAAATTTGGGGGTATTTCATAATGTTTTTTGACTGGCTTTAAATTTTATTTTTTTAGATATTTAGGCGAAGTTTCTGGTGCCCAGATTAAACAAATGACAAAAGCAAGAAAGAGAACGCAAGCACAAATAAGCATTGCTAAGTTGGGTCCACCAAGTTCTGTTAAAATTGGCAATAAAAATGTACCAGCAGCAGCGCCAATGCGACTGATTGTAATGCAAGTTCCCACGCCGCTTGCTTGAACTTTGGTGTCAAATAATTCGGTAGGATAAGGATAGTCAAGTACCAGACCTGAAGATAAAATGACTGCAAAAATTGAAAAGATAACTATTTTAATTAAAGAAGAAACATGAGGCATTAATGCTAGAATTCCTATTAATAGTGCGGATAATAGAAAATTACTGATTAAAAACAAACGGCGACTGAGATGATTAAAAAGATAAATGCCTAAAAATATTCCAACTAGCATGCTGACATTGTAAAGATCTCCTGAAACTTTAGGATTACTAATGTCCATGCCTTGCAAAAGAATTGGTAAAAAAATACTGATTCCAAAAAATGCAAAGGTTTGGCAGGCGTAAAAACTTCCTCCCACTAATGTACTGCGTAAGTATTTTTTACTAAAAAGAACTGTCCATGAAGTTTGTCCAGCCTTTTTAGGACGCTTAAAGTGACGTGAGATGCCCCATTTATGACCTAGTATTCTACCAATAAGTCTGTTAGCGGCTTTAATTTTACCTTTGCTGGCAAGCCATCCGGGTGAAGGTGGCAATGGAAATAGGCTGCGAAAGAGCGCAGTAATCAATGCTGGAATAGCACCTGTTGCTAAAATGATCTGCCAGGTATGACTACCATAGCCTACCAAATATGTACCGGTTAAGTATGAGGCAATGAAGCCTAAAACCCAATAGATTAACAAATGACTCTGCCTTTTGCTGTCTTCGCCTTTAGGCAGCCATTCAGTCAATAGAGCATTTCCAGCGGTATAATCAATCGCCATCATTAGTCCAATGCCGATCCTGATTAGAAAGGTTAAAGAAAGACTGGTTGTCAGAGGATGAAAAAGAGAAAGAATGGCTAAAACATACATATTGCTCATCAGTAATTGACTGCGACCAATTTTATCGGATAAGCGACCAATCAGAGCACTGCTGGATAAGCCTAACAACCCACCGGCTCCAATTAATCCAGTCCACATGTTACTAATTTGAATGTATTTGGCAGCACTGTTCATAGCTACGCCAGTAATTCCTAGTGAAAAGCCACAAGTAAATTGCCCTAAAGCAATTGCAGTCATTACACGTAAATGAACTTTTGAAAGAGGTGCCTTTTTATAATCTTTTTTAATTGTTTTTGTCTTTTTTTCTTTCATGATAATAGACTAAATACGAGCTACTTAATCTACTTTACAACTTCCCCTTCATTGAATGAATTAACTGCTACATAACATAACAAATTTTGACGATTCGTGCAAAAATAACCTAAAATAAATCAAAAGCAAAAGTTCATTTTTTAAAAATTAAAATGAATATAACTAAAATTAAGGCTGCAAGGAGCCAAATACTAAAATTTACCACTGCTTTTGCAGCATTTTTATTATCAAGGTTAGTGTGATTAATCAAATATTCGCAGGCAAATATCAAAAAGCTGAATGTGGCCAACCACAAAATGGCGCAGAGTCTTCCAGCAGTTGAATAAGGGAAAAAGCCAGAATTAAGACTGGTTAGTAAAGCAACAACAAAAAACGTAACAGTGCCAATATAGCGGCTGAACCATTTCTCTTTAGTGTTGGACATGATAATTTACCTTCTTTCATGAATAAAATGTAAATATTTTTATGAATTATAATAGCAAGTAAATAAAAAATAAAGTGTAATTTATCAATTAAATATAAACAAAAAGGTCACTTCAAAAAGTGACCTTTGTAATTAGACAGATATTCTTACATATTTGTGATCAGGAAAAAGAGGACAAATACGACTAATAGAACATACATCATTGGTGAAACTTTCTTGGCCTGTTTAGAAGCGATCATAGTAATCGGGTAAGCAATCATGCCTAAAGCTAAACCGTCTGAAATGCTATAAGTTAATGGCATACCAACTACCGTTAAAAACGCTGGAAAAGCAATTTCAAACTTATCCCAGTTAATTTTCTTCAGGTTGCCTGCCATGAGCACCCCAACAATAATTAATGCTGGAGCAGTAACTGTAGTAGGGATAACTGCTAAAAGTGGACTAAAAATCATTGAAATCAAGAAAAAGATTCCTACAAAGATTGCAGTTAAACCTGTGCGACCACCCATAGCGATACCGGCACTTGATTCAACAGATGTACCAAGTGGTGCAGTTCCTAAGACTGCTCCTTCAACCATGGCTAACGAATCCGATAGGAACGCTCTACCAATTCGTGGTATTTTACCATTTTGATCAACCATTCCTGCTTGTTCAGTCATGCCAATCAGCGTTCCTGCAGTGTCGAAGAAAGTAACCAGTAAAAAGGTTAAAACTACCATGAATAGTTGGGGAGTATTAATATCTTTTAAATGAAATACGGCTTGACCAAAGGTAGGAGCAATGCTTGGTGCGCTGGCGATAATTCCTTTAGGAACAGCTACTTGGCCAATAATAACCCCAAAGACAGCTGTTACTACCATACCGATAAAAATGGAACCTGGCACATTCATTGCCATTAAAATCACAGTTAAAACTAAACCAAAGAGGGTAATCCAAACGGCTGGTGAATTAAATTTGCCCAAAGTAACTAAATTTGAATCACTATTGACAATTAATTTGCCGTTTTGCAGGCCAATAAAGGCAATAAATAAGCCAATACCAGCCGAAATAGCATATTTCAAATCCTGTGGAATGGCATCGACTACTATTTCACGAAGTTTCAAAACTGTTATTAAAATAAACAAAACAGATGCAACTAAAACAGCAGCTAAGGCAGTTTGCCAGTTAATGTGCATTCCGCCACAAACGTTGTAAGCGAAAAATGCAGCACTGCCAAGTGTGGGAGCCAAGGCTACAGGATAGTTAGCAACCAGACCCATAATAAAACAGCCTATTGCAATTGAAACTGCGGTTACTGTAAAAGCCGCTCCCTTATTAATACCTGCTGCGTGTAAAATGTTAGGGTTAACAAAAAGGATGTAGGAGAGACTGACAAACGTGGTTAATGCAGCTATTAACTCGCGCTTAACAGTGGTATGAGCATCGTTTAAATGAAAGACTTTATCTAATGTCGTCATTTTTCCTCCAAAAAATATTAAAATTATAAAGAACTAATATAACTAGTATATAACTTATTTAGTATAAAAATCCATTTTATTCAAAATTATTTCCCAGGTAATAAAAAAAGCAAATCTGGATAGATTTGCTTTAACAGCTTACCACATACCAATTAGTTTCATCCAGGCTAATCCGATTATGCCATAAACTAAGATATAGAAGATACCGAATATAAAACTAAGTTTCCACCATTCATTTTGCTTAACATATCCTGAAGAAGCTAAAACAGAAGCGGCAGGGCTGGAATAGTGAGTTGTGGAACCCATAATTGCTGAAAATAGCGCTAAAAACTGTGCTGCCAGTAATTTTGGTGCTCCTGCTGAGATGGCTACGGTTAAAAGTGGCAGATACATTGCTGAATTATGAGCTGTGGCACTTGCAAACAAGTAATGGGTGTAGAATAAAACAAGTGCTAAAACTACTAGAACTAATAGCCAGTTGAGACCCTTCATTGCACTGGAAATACTAGTTGATATCCAACCTATTAAACCGAATTGAGTTAGTTTTTCAGCCATGAATACTAAAATAGATAACCAGATCAGAATGTTCCAAGCTCCGGTTTCACTTAGCAAGTCTTTTGGTGCTAATACACCTGTGAGTAGTAAAAGTGAAACGGAAATAAATGCAATTAATGTAGCATCTATTCCTAGAGTACTGGAAAGCATCCAGAGTACTAAAGTAATTGCAAAAATAACTGCCATTAATTTTTCAGACAAAGTAAGTTTACCCATTTTTGCCAGTTCACCATCAGCCCACTCTTTAGCGTTAGGAGTTTCCTTGATTTCTGGCGGATAAAGCTTATAAACAAAATATGGTACAACAAGTAAGCAAATTGCTGCAGGAACAATGCTGGCCATTAGCCATGGCATCCAGCTAAGAGTTACACCTGCTTTACCAGCAAGTGCAACAGCGATTAAGTTGGGTGCGCAAGCAGTCATAAATAATGATGAAGTAATAATGTTAACTTGAAATTCCGTAAAAGTTAGATATGCCCCCATCTTTTTACGTGATGGGTCATTGGGCTTAGAGTCAAATGTATTTGCTAATGATTGAATTAATGGATATACTACGCCACCTGCTCTAGCACCGTTTGAAGGAGTTGCAGGAGAAACTATTAAGTCAATAGCACCAATAGCATAGCCTAAGCCTAAGGATTTATGACCAAACCATTTAACAAAATATAAAGCAATTCTCTGACCTAAGCCGGTTTTTACAATACCACGTGAAATCATAAAAGCCATAACGATTAGCCAAGCAGATGAATTAGAGAATGCGTCAATGGCACCTTTTGCAACAACTTTACCGTTAACAACTTTGTCGGCAAGGGGTGCAAGCCCAAGGCAAATTGTAAGAGTAAAGCCTATTAAAGTCACACCGCTAATAGCTATTGGTAACGTAATACAACCAATGATAGTTCCAATAAATATTGCCAGCATATGCCAGGCTTGAACTGATACTCCTGCAGGACGAATTGGGGTTGTAAACCAGATAATAAGACCAAACAATAGTGGCAATATAAATTTTTTATAATCTATCGTCTTCATAAAAGACTCCCTTCTAAATAAAAAAGCAAATATATTAGGCGAATAAACACCCTTATATTTGCTTAGTTTAACATATTATTCTTTTAAAACAATTAGTAAGTTTAAAAATTCAATACCCATAAGAACACGATGAATACGAAGAAAAGTATCCACATCATTGGTGTAACTTCTTTTATTCGCTTAGCAGCAACCATACAAATAGGATATGTTATTAGTCCTAGGGCTAAACCGTCTGAAATTGAATAAGTTAAAGGCATACCAATTAAAATTAAGAAAGCGGGAACTGCAATTTCCATTTTATCCCACTGAATATGAGCTGTATTTTGAGCCATCAAAACCCCGACTATAATTAAAGCTGGAGCGGTGACGTGAGTAGTAAATAGTCCTAAGAGTGGACTGAATATCATTGAAATTAAAAAGAAAATTGCTACAAAGACTGCAGTTAGACCTGTTCTGCCGCCAACAGCAATACCAGCACTAGATTCGACAAATGCACCAACTGGTGAAGTTCCTAAGACTGAGCCAACCATCATAGCCGTGGAGTCTGAAGCCAGTGCTTTACCTACCCGGGGCATCTTATTGTCTTTCATAAAACCGGCTTGTTGGGCTAAGCCAATTAAAGTACCTGCAGTATCAAAGAATGTTACTAAAAGAAAAGTAAGAACAACAACCCACATTTGTAAAGTATTGATGTCTTTAACATGAAAAATTGCTTGACCAAATGATGGAGCGATACTTGGTGCAACAGAAATTATTTTAGTTGGTAAAGAAATTTGCCCTGTGATTACACCAAAAATGGCTGCTAAAACCATTCCAATAAAGATAGCACCTGGTACATTTAAGATCATTAAAATAACGGTAACAATTAAGCCAAAGATAGTAATCCAAACAGCTGGATCATGAAGTGATCCTAAACCAACTAAAGTTGATTTATTTGCTACGATCAAGCCACCATCTTGCATTCCCAAGAAAGCGATGAACAAACCAATTCCGGAAGAAATGGCAAATTTTAGATCGGAAGGAATGGCGTTAATTATCATCTCTCGTAGCTTAAACATAGTAATTAAAATAAAGATGATAGATGCTACGAAAACAGCAGCTAAGGCTGTTTCCCATGAAACATGCATGCCTATGCAAACTGTATAAGCAAAAAACGCATTGATACCCAGGGCAGGAGCTTCTCCAATAGGGTAATTGGCAACAATTCCCATAATTGCGGTACCCAGAGCACTAGCTAAAGCAGTGGCTGTAAAAACTGCACCTTTATTCATGCCACTGGCTCCCAGAACACTAGGATTAACGAATAAAATGTATGACATACTGATAAAAGTTGTTAATCCAGCTAGAAATTCGATTTTAACACTGGTTTTATATTTATCGAGTTGAAAATAACTCTTTATAAAGTTCATCTAACCTCTCCCAAAATTATTGTTCGCGTTTTATATCAAAATCAACGCCTACAATAGTTTATCATTCATTTAAAACAATGTAAACCCGAATTATATTAGCGAAAAAGCCATAGAATAACTATAATTTTTAACTAAGTACATTCGGCTAAGAATTGACCAACTAATGCTTTAATCGGTAAAATGAACATAGGTCAGTAGTAGATTATGCATACTGTTAGGAGAAAAAATGGGAATACTAATTTTTTCGGATATAGATGGCACATTAATTAACTCAAAGCAAGAAGTAACACCGAAGACTAAACTTGCTATTCGTAAACAAATTATTAAAGGCAATGTGTTTGTACCAGTTTCTGCACGTATGCCTAAAGCAATTATGTCGGTTGTGGGAGAAATTACCAAATCATGTCCAATGGTAGCCTACAATGGTGCTTTGGTTTTAGATGAAATGGGTCATATCCTTGATTCGCATTTTATGTCTTCTTCAAAAGCTGCCAAAATATGTTCTTATATCGAACGTAAAAATAATGGCGTTGTGTGGAATGTCTATAGTAACGACAACTGGTATTATTTCCCAGGTAATAATAATGGTTTGGTTGAAAATGAGGAGAAAATTGTTAAATTTAAAGCTCAACCTAGCTCGATTACTGAAATAGAGCAACTCAAAAATGTACATAAAATTTTGCTCATGGGAACGCCAAGCCTATTAGATGCTACTCAAAAAGAACTAAGGCTGCTTTATCCAGAACTCTATATAGTAAAATCTGCTGCAAATCTATTAGAGGTCGTTGTTAAACGAGTTTCTAAAGGTCAAGGAGCAAAAGTAATAGCCCAGGCCTTTGGTATAGAACTAAAAAAGTGCTGGGCTTTTGGGGATAATTATAATGATGAAAAAATGCTTCAATCAGTTGGCCATCCTGTAATAATGGGGAATGCACCGCAAGATTTAAAAAAGAAATTTAAAACTACTTTAGATAACAATCACGATGGAATAGCTGCAATACTTGACAATTTAAATTAATCTTTTTTAGTTTGAAGTAAAGGAGAGTCGGCTTTGTTGCCAAACCATTTGTGATTAATCTTTGTTAAAGTGCCATTTTTTGCCAGCTTTTCTAAGGCGTAATTAATCTTCTTATGCATTGTTAAGTCGCTTTTTCTCATGCCTACGCCAAATTCTTCTTTAGGGAATGGACTGTCAATTTCGGTAAAATTTTCCGGGTGTTTTTGCCGAGAAATATAATAATTCGCATATGTGCTGTCTATCAGCAAACCTTGGATACGGCCTGCATTTAGGTCTATAAATGCATTAGTGAAGGAATCATAGAGAATCGGGTCTTGATTTTTAATATGATTTTTAAAAACTTTCGGATATATCATTACGTCATTATAGCCGGAAGAGCCGGTTTGAACGCCCAAAGTCTTATTTTTCATTGCGGCAATGGCATTAATTTTGTTCTTTTTAAGACTTACTAATACTTGAGAAGTATATAGGTAAGTCTTACTAAAACTTACCTTAGCTTCACGCTCGGGATTTTTGCTAAAACCATTCCATATAAGGTCAATTGTGCCGTTTTTTAATTCGGTAGTATTCATGGACCAGTCAATTGTTTGAAAACTGACGTTAATACCATATTGTTTAAAAACAGCATTTGCGAGATCAACGTCGTAACCAATTAACTGACCATTTTTTTGCCTAAAGTCCATGGGCACAAAAGTATCATCTACACCAACTGTAACGTAGCCACGTTGCTTGATATGAGACCAGTTGTCAACTGCGTTAGCTTTTCTATTAACTGATATGCCACTGCAGGCAGAGATAAATAAAGTACAGATGAGCGTTATTATGAGGGTTAAGAGGCGCTTTGTTTTCACTTATATTACCTTCTTATCATCTAATGCTTTTACTTTGAATACCTGATCGGCCACTTGGCTGGCAAATTCCATGTCATGAGTGACAATAATTTGCGTCATGTTGTTATTATTTTTAAGCTTTAAAATTATTTCTCCGACTTTTGTTCTTAAAGCAGGATCTAAAGCAGAAGTGGGTTCGTCATAACATAGAATATGGGGTTCCATTGCTAGAGCACGTACAATAGCTACTCTTTGTTGCTGACCTCCAGAAAGCTGATAGGGATAGAGCTGTTCTTTACCCGTTAAATCTAGTTGTCCAAGTAACTTTCGCGCACGGGTTTGTGCTTGATCTGCACTTTCTTTTAAAACTAGTGTTGGTGCCAAGGTAATATTTTCGATTACAGTTAAATTGGGAAAAAGTTCATAGCTTTGAAAAACGACTCCGATAATATGACTTTTACTATCAGGAGCGGCCGGATCAAACTTTTGCCCATCCCACAAAAAATCACCGGAATCAATTTTTTCTAAACCACTTAAGCAGCGCAACAAAGTAGTTTTGCCTGCTCCAGATGGTCCTACAATGGCTAAAATTTGTCTGTCAGGAATAGTTAAGTTTAACTTGTTTAAAATCGTACGAGAGCCAAATTTTTTAGTAATGTTTTTAAGTTCTAGCATAGTATTATTTCCCCTAATTTACTTCCACTTTGCAAAATTGTGTTCAATTTTTTTCAGCAAAAATGATGCGATACCTGTCATTAATAGATATATTATACCGACTATCACTAAAGGAATTAGCGTTACATCTCTTGCTGTAGCAACATTGCCAGCACGTAAGAGTTCACCCAACCCAATTACATAGACTAAAGAAGTATCTTTAACTAAGTTGATCACTTCATTGCCAATTGAAGGTATAACTATTTTGCTGACCTGAGGAATAATAATATGGGTCAGTGTTTGCCAGTAATTTAATCTTAAAACGCGAGCACTTTCGTATTGACCTACAGGGATTGATTGAAAGCCACCACGGAATATCTCAGCAAAATATGCCGTATAGTTTAAAATAAAGGCGAAAAGTGCTGCATCATAGCGCTCAAAAATGATGCCGACTATAGGCAAACCATAGAAAATAAAAATTAATTGCAGCAGAAGAGGAGTACCCCGCATAATCCAAATGTAAAATTTTAAGATTAATCTTAAGGGCTTAAAATGCGAAAGCAAGCCTAGGCTGACTATAATTCCCAAGGGAATAGAAACAATCAAAGTCCAAAAGAATAAAATTAATGTCATCTTTGCACCTGAAATTAAAGAGGGCATAATTGAAAGGATATAGTTCATTTTTTCTCCTTTTTACTGAAATTAATTTGATTAGAGAGGCTAATAGGGCAACTCTTTTGATACTAGCTAAATTATATAAATTGATTAAAAAAATATGTGAAAAAATATATGTTTTAATCATAACATAGTTTTCGAAATTTTATTTAAACAATATGGAAATTTGTAACTTGCTGATAGTTAATTTTGATAAACATTACATGAAAAAAGCCACTAGCTGTAGCTAATGGCTCTTTAAAATGGTTTATGGTTGCTCAATTTGAATATCTGTTGGTTTATCCCAAGAGTTAGGTAATTTACCCATTTCTTTTAGCTTGGCAACGATTTGATCAAGTACAACTTCTCTAGCATGGTCATCAGTCATGAAGTCTAGCTTGTCACCATCTATTTCCATTTTAGGAGAGTAATCGTATTTTTCATACCAGGGTTTGTAGTAACGCAAAAGTCTCTTATAATAATCTTCCAGCGTCGCGTCATAACTCAGCTGTTCGTATGGTCGACCACGTTTTTGAATCCTTTTAATCATAGTGTCATATGAAACCTTAATATGAACCAGAAGATCAGGATTTTTCTTTGGCATGTGCTTAAGTTCGCCCATCATATTATTGAGCAGTTCATAATATGTATCAACTTCTTCTTTGGTAGCCCGACCAATGTCTGCATTCATTTGGAAGAAAAGGGCATCTTCATAAATTGAACGATCAAGAACGTTATTATCATCAGTTAATGCATCCTTGATACTACGAAAACGAGTATTTAGGAAAAATACCTGAAGTAAGAATGCATACTTTTTAGGATCGGCATAAAAAAGTGGCAGAACAGGATTGTTATCGACACTCTCATAAAATGGTTTGGTTCCTAAATACTTAGCTAATATACTGGTTAAACTGGATTTACCGGCTCCAATTGGCCCGCTTAAAACAATAACTGTCATCACGTTCCTTCTCTATTCTAAATTGCCTATTGCGTGCAATTTGTCATCAATCTGACGTAAAACTTCTTTTTTGGCATCTTCATCGCAGATAAAATCGTATTTATCCCCGTCGATTTTAATCTTAGGAGATGCATCATAATTTTCATACCATGGTTCATAATACTTAATTAACCTGGCATAGTAGTCTTTTAAACTAGGATCAGTACTGATTTGTTCAAATGAACGTCCACGTTTTTTAATGCGTTTAAGCATAGTATTCAGGGAAACATGAATGTAGATTAGTAAATCGGGTTTTTTGCTAGGATTGCCCGGCGTGTCTTCCATCATATTTTCTAGCAAACTATCATATATTTTAAATTCAGTAGGGTCTGCCACTTTACTATCTGCATTCATTTTGAAAAAGAGTGCGTCTTCATAAATCGAACGGTCTGAAACACTGTTTTTCTCTCGGATTGCCTGGTTGATTTGTGCTAAACGATGGTTAAGCAGATAGATATTAAGCAAAAAAGTATAGCGTTTCATGTCTTGGTAATATAAAGGAAGAACAGGATTATTATCTACTCCCTCGTAAAAAGCTTGTGTACCTAAGTGCTCAGCTAAAATACTAGTTAAACTGGATTTACCGGCTCCAATTGGCCCACTTAAAACAATAACTTGGATCACGTTCTTTCATAAATACAATATATAGATTCTTATTTAGTTTAATACGAGATATAGTGGTATACAAGCAAAAAGTAAATTAAAATTTTAATCAAAAAGTCAAGTAATTTTGTATAATACAGAATAAAAAATTAAGTATTCAAGTAAATAATTTAATGCCAAAATTAGATGTTACACGTGAAACCAAAAAATCTGACTGATAAATCTTAATTAATTATTTGGCAGAGGATTGATGCCGATATTATTCGGTGTTAAGCCCTTTATGCTGTACTTTGATTCTTTCGATTCTGTGATAAATAAAGTAGTCAATAATTGCTCGTTTTGATTGCATTAAGTATGATAAGCGATTTTGCAATTATAGAACGAATTATTTTGTTTTTTAAAGGCTCGAAAAAGTTGCAGTTGATATTTATATACTGTTGCGATGGGAAAAATTCTAAGAATAAAAATTAAAAATAAATTGTTTTAATGTTAAAAAAGATATAAGATAGCAAGTAAATTATAAAATTATTAGTAAATCACGGAAATAAGAGCGCATAACTGATATCTTGAAAAGATTTTTATCTTTAGATAGTACGACTCGTACTGTGAGTAGCAGTGACGAACTTTTTGAAGAAGT
This sequence comes from Lactobacillus sp. VURO6/B1 (VP7), assembly GCF_058139575.1. NCBI lineage: Bacteria > Bacillati > Bacillota > Bacilli > Lactobacillales > Lactobacillaceae > Lactobacillus > Lactobacillus sp. VURO6/B1 (VP7). Next base: position 106,705 of record NZ_JBVOWJ010000009.1, read on the forward strand.
AATGCAAATATATCTTATTTATTAAGCCAAATTCATTTTAGTATTAGCTTTTAAAACAGGCATTTAATTAGGAGATAGATAATGGAAAATTCTCTAACAAAATTTTCGCTTTGGACTTACGTTAAACGTAATTCAGGTATGTATGTCATTCTGGCCATTTTCTATTTCGGGCGGAATTTGGCACAAACTGCTGCCAGCATTTTTAAAGGTAATGCACTTACTGCTTTGACTCAGCATAATTTAAAGGGCTTTATGATTGATACAGGTTTAAACTTGCTAAGTTGGGGCTTTTTTCTGATTTTCTTTTTTTGTAGTTCACGGTATTCCGCTGTAATCATCAAGGCTGTCGATAATTCCATTAGGAACGCATTGGCCCATATAATTGGTCGTCAAGAGTATGAAGACTTCAACAAACACACGGAAGCTGACTATGTTTCTTGGTTTACTAACGATATTAACCAAATTAATCAAGATGGCTTTTTCAGTTTAGAGCAAACATTTAGCAGTGCACTCTTAGGCATTATTGCCAGTGTCATCCTGTTTTCTTACCATCCACTCTTATTTGTAACCACTTTGGTTTTTGCTGTTGTTATGATTTTATTTCCCCGTCTTTTTAAGAAAAAGTTGGAAGAGTTGTCGCAAAAACAAAGCAGGCAAAATGAAGTATTAACGGCAAAAATAACTGATGTTCTTGAGGGTTTTGTCAATCTGCTCACACTTGGTCAGCAAAAATTGCTCAATAAAATAGTTCTTGCGGCATCAGATAAGACTGGACAGGCTCGGGTTAATTACATTACGGAAATGTCCTTTTCTAATGCACTGATTAACCTGATTAGTGTATCTGCTCAAACTATTTTAACTGTTGAATCCGGATATCTGGCCTTTCACAATCAGATTCCAATTGGTGCTATTTTAATTGTTGGTTCAATGTCTGGGAATGTCTTTGGCAGCTTGACAGAAATCAGTATTGATCTAACTTCAATTCGGGCAGTTCAGCCTATTTTTGACAAATATAATAAACTAGCTAATGTGCAGAAGAAGACAGGGGACAAGGATGTTGCTCCTTTGACCCAGCAAATTGCATTTAGCAATCTTTCATTCAGCTATCCCAATAATGACAGACCTATTTTAACAAATGTTGTCGGCAGCATTAAACGAGGCGAACGCGTGGCCATTGTTGGTCCGTCTGGTTGTGGCAAGTCAACCCTGGTAAAATTAATCGGTGGTTTGTTAACAGATTACCAAGGTTCACTTACTTGGGATAATGATGAATACAACGAACTTAATTTTAGTTCGCTGCACAAGCAGATTGCTTACATTGACCAGTCTGCCTATATTTTTGACGGCAGTCTACGCTATAACATCACTTTAGATCGGAAGACAACTGACAAAGAAGTTAATGCTGTAATTACGCGCGCTGGTCTCGAAGAGTTTGTTGCTGACAGTGCCAACGGTCTTGACACTGTTTTAAAACACGCCGGTAACAACATTTCGGGTGGACAAAAGCAACGAATTGCACTGGCACGGCAATTGCTGGGTAATCCGCAAGTTATCTTAGCCGATGAAATTACTTCAGCAATAGATGAAAAAGATGGCCAGAAAATTGAACAAAGTCTGCTTGATTTGGACAACGTCACTTTAGTCTATATTTCCCATCACTTGCGACCTGAAATTAAAAAGCAGTTTGATCAAGTAATAGAATTGGGATGATAGAATAATACTTCTTTTATCAACCAATTAAATAAGCTGTGAAACCCTAATCTTTTAGATTAGGGGCATAGTGTTTTTTGCAGATACGGTCAATGCAGATACTCTTAAATGCAAATGCAGCTATTACCTAAAATTCTGCAGAAATAAGCGGTAAAATTGATTGTTTCTTAGGAAATATAATATTTCCACGCACCGCCTTTTAAATGGAATGATAAAAATGAATGATGAACAATTTTTTAAATTAAGAAAGATGCTAGATCTTTTTAAAAAACAAGCTCCGACAGCTATTATTGAAGAGAATGTAAATAGCATTGAAAATTATAAGGCAGAATCTGCTGATGAGTATAATAGAGCAAAAAGATATCTTGGCGAAAATAATAACTCGTTTAAATTTTTTCATGTAAGTGTGGCTTCAGCAAAAGATTTCTTGTGTTTATTGAACTTGCTGGGTGCAATACATGCAAATTTTAATATACGTTCAAAGCCTTTTATAATAGAAGGAGAAGAAAGCAGTAAGTCGCTAAAAAAAGAGAACGACTATTTAACAATTGGATGGAATGTTTTTCAAACTATGAATTTATAATAGTTGATTTTGATGAAACTGCTTTAGACCAGGATCAATATTACGGTTAATTTCATTAATTCATAAAAGGCAGTAGAGTTATGAAATGACCCCCAAATTTAGGACAAATTTGGAGGCTATTTTTATGACTAAATTATCTAAACAAGATAAAATTAAAATCTATCATCTTTGGTATGATTATCAAATTGGTTCTACTGAAATAAGTCAGCTTTATCGGGTTGGCAGGTCTAATATTGATTATATTTGTTGACTTTGATTGACCATCACGGTCTAGCTATTTTAGACCAGCCTTTTACTATTTCATACAAGTAATTTTAAGGAGCAAGCTTTCAAGGTATGATCAAACCTGACCTGATTAAGCGCAGCTTCAGTGGGTTTTATCCCAATCACAAATATGACAGAGTTCAAGCAAAGACCATGGCATTAGTCAATCACTGTCACGCAAGGGCAATTGGCTTGATGATGGTAATGGCAGGCTACTTCGGGATACTCAAACAAGAAGTGTTTTATGGATTTGTAGAGCAGTTTAAGAATCTCACTGAACTGGAAGATGCGATTAGAGACTACATTGAGTATTAAATTAGCAAAGAATCAAAATCAAACTAAAAGGACTAACTCCGATTGAATATCGGCTCTATAATTTATCCTGTTGATGACTTATCCATGTGGTAAGCTGTTAATAGGTTTTTTATTGCATAAAAAAGGAG